>NZ_JBYLFR010000076.1:0-325 GCF_057748165.1 Paracoccus sp. NIOT.M2S5SZ12 | reverse complement strand
GGCTTGGGCTTGCTCATGCTGCCCATCTAACCGCATGGATTCACCAAGTGAATCCTTCACGGGGAGAGTTCTGCAACAACGCCGAGCTGCGTAGAAGTTGGCCTCGGCTTCAGCGGGCGGGATGTTCCCGATCGGCTCGAGGAGACGGCGGTTGTTGAACCAGTCGACCCATTCCAGCGTGGCATATTCGACGGCCTCGAAGCTGCGCCAGGGGCCGCGTCGGTGGATAACCTCAGCCTTGAAAAGGCCGTTGATCGTCTCGGCCAGGGCGTTGTCGTAACTGTCACCGACGCTGCCGACCGAGGGCTCGATGCCGGCCTCGGCC
>NZ_JBYLFR010000075.1:0-393 GCF_057748165.1 Paracoccus sp. NIOT.M2S5SZ12 | reverse complement strand
GGCCAGGCCTACGATGATCCGGGCGAAGACACCGTTGTCGCTCCAACGTGTCCAACGGTTGTGGAGGGTCTTGGCCGGGCCGTATTCCTTCGGCGCATCGCACCACCGCAAGCCATTGCGATTGATGAAGATTATGCTGCTGAGATCGCGCCGATCACCGACGCGGGGTTTGCCATGACTCTGCGGAAAGAACGGTTTCAGGCGCTCCATCCGGCCGTCGGTCAGCCAATGGAGGTTGCTCATCAACCAAGTCTCCTCGCGGAGCCTCAATCATGCCAAGAGCCTGAAATCAATGGGTCTGGAGCCTAGTACTACAGTTGCATTTGCCTTGCGTTTCTGGTTCATCTTTCTCTGGGATTGGGAGGGATTGTCATGTCTGTTGCGGATTGGTCG
>NZ_JBYLFR010000074.1:0-408 GCF_057748165.1 Paracoccus sp. NIOT.M2S5SZ12 | reverse complement strand
GCCCTCGGCACAGCCGAGGTCGCCCGCGTCGCCTGAACCTAAAGGGGAAAGGGGAAGTCACGCCTCAAGCCGCCTTTCTGCAACAACGCCCCGCGGTAACCTCATAGTACCCACTTGATGGGACCTTTATGAGTTCCACTTCATGTTCTTCTGATTTGCTTGTTTCATCCAATTCGAAAACTTTGGCAAACAGGCGCGGTATTACCTCGTCATAGAGCAGCTCGTTAAAATCGTTTACGATTTCAACGAGCTTTGCACTGCCTTCCTTTGTTGTTTCCAGCAATTCCTCTATGCTGAATGGCGATTGGTTCAGATAGGCGTTGTTGCAGAAAGGCGGCTTGAGGCGTGACTTCCCCTTTCCCCTTTAGGTTCAGGCGACGCGGGCGACCTCGGCTGTGCCGAGGGCGT
>NZ_JBYLFR010000073.1:0-417 GCF_057748165.1 Paracoccus sp. NIOT.M2S5SZ12 | reverse complement strand
GTGGATGACCTCAGCCTTGAAAAGGCCGTTGATCGTCTCGGCCAGGGCGTTGTCGTAACTGTCACCGACGCTGCCGACCGAGGGCTCGATGCCGGCCTCGGCCAGCCGTTCGGTGTATTTGATGGACAGATATTGACTGCCCCGATCACTATGGTGAACCAACCCCATGCCCTTGACCGGGCGGCGTTCGTGGACAGCCTGTTCGAGGGCATCCAGGACAAACCCGGCATGAGGGGAGGCGCTGACGCGCCAGCCGACGATCCTGCGGGCATAGGCGTCGATGACGAAGGCGACATAGACGAAGCCCTTCCAGGTGGCGACATAGGTGAAGTCGCTGACCCACAGCATGTTGGGCGCTGGCACCCGGAACTGGCGGTTGACCTTGTCCAGCGGACACGGCTGCTTCTTGTCGGGGAT
>NZ_JBYLFR010000072.1:0-442 GCF_057748165.1 Paracoccus sp. NIOT.M2S5SZ12 | reverse complement strand
AGGCTCGAACTCTCCGTCGACTTCGTGAACAAGCCCGCCTGCATGCACCTCGATCAGATAGACCCAATCGCAGTCCTCGATGACACGGTGTTGCCGCGCGCCAGCTTTCGGACAGCGGTGCACTAGCTTTCGGACGAAAATTTTTCATCCGCTGCAGTTGCCCCGTCAGGATTTGCGTGCCTGATCACCTGGCGTGAGCACTCCTGACACCTGTTCTCTGCCTTCGTGTTCGTTCGTGCTCAGCGCCACAGAGGGGTGTAGTGACTGTCCCGCGTCGCGCAGTGGCGGCCGTCCCATCTGCTCCGGCGTGAACTTCGGGATGGCCGCCAGCGCTGCAGCCATGGCGTCGTTCAGCAGCTCGAACTCTCCGTCGACTTCGTGAACAAGCCCGCCTGCATGCACCTCGATCAGATAGACCCAATCGCAGTCCTCGATGACACGG
>NZ_JBYLFR010000071.1:0-527 GCF_057748165.1 Paracoccus sp. NIOT.M2S5SZ12 | reverse complement strand
GAGGGTTCCGCGCGCCGGGCGATTGCTCAACCCACGCCGAAAGGCGTAAATCAGCTACCGGCTCCGGTCGCGGCTGGATGAAAGTTCAGTGGCAGGTCAAGGAATACTCAGTCTTATGATCGTCCAGGATGAGCTTGCAGCACCCGTCAACTATCTCTTTGGAAAGCGCGATGGCCTCGCCTGGTTCCGCATACCCGATGCGCTCGAGCCGTCTCAAGTCCTCGTAGAGCGTATGAAGTTTAACCTGGCTGCGCGCCTGCCTTCATCCGGCGTAGTGGCATGCCGCCATTGTGAGATCCCGAAGCGCAGCGCTTTCATACCTTGCCCGTAGCAGATCAACCACTGTTAGTAGGGTGCTTTCGATCTGCCGCCTTATACTCAGGTTGCGCATCCGTCCCACTACTCAGTGTGGACCATTTGATAAGAACGAGTAACGCGCGAAAGTTGGTGATGCCCTGAGGGGCGGCATATCATGGCGGTGTTCAGACGCCGTCAATTCTCAGCCGAGAAAGGGATATGCCACATGT
>NZ_JBYLFR010000070.1:0-611 GCF_057748165.1 Paracoccus sp. NIOT.M2S5SZ12 | reverse complement strand
CTTCATCGCCGCGAAGCCCATTGAGCCCACGCAGTGGAGCGTGGCCTATGAGGTGATCCTTTCGCCGCTTGGCGAGCAGGTGCGCCGCCCGCAGCGCGGTCAGTCCATCGGCGCTGGCCCGCTTGGCGTCGGCGATGCTGGATATGCCCAGACCGGCGCGGCCACGATGAATGTCTGGGCGATCCGCCAAGGCGCGAACCTCGACGCGCAGCGGGTCAGCGGGGCGGTGACGATCCCACTGGCGGCTGCGGGCGAGGGCCGGTACTCCCTGGTCTGCTTCAACCCCTTCACGAACGCTTGGAGCGTTGTGGCTGGCCCATCGCGGCTGCGGGACTCGCAGGGCTTCCGGCCTGCGGCTTCGCCCGGTTCGCGGGGCATGTTCCTGGTCCGCGCAGGCGATGCGGCGATCACGGAGGTGTTTCCGGTCCATCGGCTCGGCGGCGACGGCATCAGCGAGACGATCCGGCCTCTGCTGGACGAGGCGCGCCGCCGCAATCAGGCCATGTGCCCGCGGTTCATGCGCAAGGTGGGGCGCAGGCAGCCGCTGCGCATCCTGTCGATCGGCGACAGCATCACCCAGGCCAGCGGATCGGATGCCGGGGCGGCAGCAC
>NZ_JBYLFR010000069.1:0-690 GCF_057748165.1 Paracoccus sp. NIOT.M2S5SZ12 | reverse complement strand
ACACTGCCCGACCAATCCGCAACAGACATGACAATCCCTCCCAATCCCAGAGAAAGATGAACCAGAAACGCAAGGCAAATGCAACTGTAGTACTAGGCCACGGGCATACCTTCTTCACCCTGCCTCAGGATGAACGCCTGTCTCGCGTCTCCATGAACCTCTATGCCTTCATCGTCTTCAGTTGCTCTCCCAGTCAGGGAAGGTCAGCCAACAGCTCCAGCTTCAAACGGTCCAGTTGTCAGAGGGCAGAGCACCATGTCGACCGCCTCGCGCACCATGCTTCTCTTTCGCATGGGGATCAGGGGCGGCGCGTTGCGGCGCTCGATGTCGTCCGGCGCCTTGTCCGAGGCATAGTCCCTTTCGACGATCAGGGCGGCTGGTCGCGGCAGGGTGTCAGCCATCACCGGATCCTATCCGGTGTGATCGCAATCATGATCCTCACCGGCAGACCTCAGCCGTCGACGCGCGAACCACCGGATCTTCGTCGAGCCTCCCCTTGAGCGGGAAAAGGCGTCTTTCGGAATTTTCCTTCGGCGCCTGCCGCATGATGACGGGCGTGGATGCCGGTGCTGTCGATCGTCCGGAGTCTGTCGGGAGCGACACCCGCGTGGTTCGAGCCACCCGGGAGGACCTTTCACGGCACGGCGAGCGTGCAGCGGCAAGCCTGCCGATGGACGGATGGCCGCGTGC
>NZ_JBYLFR010000068.1:0-747 GCF_057748165.1 Paracoccus sp. NIOT.M2S5SZ12 | reverse complement strand
CGCTCGCGCACTTCAGGGGAAAACTTGTTCGTGGTCTTGCTCATGATGCTCCATCCTACTCAAGAGTTGGAGCCTCCGGCAAACCCGGCGCGGTTCACGACGCCGTCCAAAGGGCTAATGCAGCGATCAGCAGAAATTTTGAAGCGTCGTAACTTTCAAAATAAAATTCTGGAGCGGGTGAAGGGAATCGAACCCTCGTCACTTGCTTGGGAAGCAAAAGCTCTACCATTGAGCTACACCCGCGCTGCCTTGTGAATACCGCCACTGCCGCGCTGCTGCAAGGGCAAACCGCGCGGCGTCCGAGCGTCCGGATCGCAGCCGACATGCCGCACCTGCGGGATATGTGATGCCGGTGTCCTGTAAACGCATCGCCTGTCCAGCCCGCGTCGAGCAGCGGTGTCCGCAGTGGGACCGCACTGATTTTAGGTATCATCTTGACGCCAAGGCGCGCGATAGGTCAGACCGAAGGCGTTGCGCAAGGCAGGTTGCGTATTTTTGTGGCTGAGTTCGGATCATCGTCATGTGCGGCATCATCGGGATTCTGGGGCATCACGAGGTCTCTCCTCAGCTTGTGGATGCGCTGCGGCGGCTGGAATACCGGGGCTATGACAGCGCGGGGGTGGCGACGGTGGACGGATCGGGGCGGCTGGAGCGGCGGCGGGCGGTGGGCAAGCTGGTCAACCTGTCGGACCTCTTGGTCCATCAGCCGCTGACCGGCCATGCGGGCATCGGGCACACCCGGTGGGC
>NZ_JBYLFR010000067.1:0-748 GCF_057748165.1 Paracoccus sp. NIOT.M2S5SZ12 | reverse complement strand
GAGACGCTGTTCCGCAGCCTGGCCCATGCCCGCGATCTGATCGCGGCCTGGGTCACCGACTACAACACCGCGCGGCCCCACTCGGCCCTCGGCTACCAGCCCCCCCGCAGGCTTTGCTCTGCACCTGACCACCGCAATCGCCCGTCCCGCTGCACGCGATGAGGGTTCCGCGCGCCGGGCGATTGCTCAACCCACGCCGAAAGGCGTAAATCAGCTACCGGCTCCGGTCGCGGCTGGATGAAAGTTCAGTGGCAGGTCAGTACTTTTCAAAGGTTTTCATCCGCGATCACGGTGATCCAGCCACAATGACGCAGCACGGTTTCGGGCGTGTGGTCCACAACGAGAAGCGCGAGTATTGGATGCGGCAGGGGGCCGGGGCGCAGGCTGCCTTCGAGGACGCAATGGTCGCAATCACCGGGGTACGGCCGTGAGCGACACGCCTTCGCCAACAGGAACGTCCCACGAACATCCGGTGTTTCCCGTGTCGCATGTGTGTTGCACGGAGGAATCGGGGGAGTTCGTAAGGGTTTGGAATCTTTGGGGAATGTGTTGTTCTGCTTTGCAACGCAAAAGGCGCCCCGTGGGGCGCCTTGCATCGGCCTAAGCCTTTAATATCGTGGCAGAAAGTCTGGTTGCGGGGGTAGGATTTGAACCTACGACCTTCAGGTTATGAGCCTGACGAGCTACCGGGCTGCTCTACCCCGCGCCATGTGTGTCCTGATCGGGTTTTTTATCGTTTCAGAGAGAT
>NZ_JBYLFR010000066.1:0-748 GCF_057748165.1 Paracoccus sp. NIOT.M2S5SZ12 | reverse complement strand
CTGGTAGCCGAGGGCCGAGTGGGGCCGCGCGGTGTTGTAGTCGGTGACCCAGGCCGCGATCAGATCGCGGGCATGGGCCAGGCTGCGGAACAGCGTCTCGTTGAGAAACTCGTCCCGCATCCTGCCGTTGAAGCTTTCCACAAAGCCATTCTGCATCGGCTTGCCCGGCGCGATGTAGTGCCATTCGACCTTGTGCTCTGCGCACCACTTCAGGATTGCGTTCGAGGTCAGTTCGGTGCCGTTGTCAGAGACGATCATTCCGGGCTTTCCGCGGCGTTCGATCAGCGCGGTCAGCTCCCGCGCCACGCGGCGGCCCGAGATGGACGTGTCGGGGATCGCCGCAAGGCACTCGCGCGTCACATCGTCCACCACGTTCAGCACCCTAAAGCGCCGCCCGCAGGCGAACTGGTCATGCACGAAGTCGAGCGACCATCGCGCATTGGCCCGCGCCTCGATCAGGATCGGGGCCCTTGTGCCGATGGCCTTGCGGCGTGCTTTGCGTTTACGCACCGTTAACCCTTCTTCTCGGTAGAGCCGGTAGATGCGGTTGATCCCCGACGCCTCGCCCTCCCGCCTGAGCAGGACGAAGAGCCGCCGGTAACCGAACCGTCGCCTCTCATTGGCCAGATCACGCAACCGACTGCGCAGGGCCGTGTCAGGCGCACGCTGCGACTGGTAGCGCACCATCTTGCGATCCGCGCCCGCAATCTCGCACGCCCGCCGTTCTGACAGCCCGAGATGGGCCTTC
>NZ_JBYLFR010000065.1:0-812 GCF_057748165.1 Paracoccus sp. NIOT.M2S5SZ12 | reverse complement strand
GTCGCCAGGTGGGCATCCCCTACATGGTCGTCTACCTGAACAAGGTCGACCAGGTGGATGACGAGGAGCTGCTGGAGCTGGTCGAGATGGAAGTCCGCGAGCTGCTGAGCTCGTACGACTATCCGGGCGACGACATCCCGATCATCAAGGGTTCGGCCCTGGCCGCGATGGAAGGCCGTGACCAGGCCATCGGCGAGGATTCGATCCGCGCGCTGATCGCCGCCGTCGACGAGTACATCCCGACGCCCGAGCGTGCGATCGACCAGCCGTTCCTGCTGCCGATCGAGGACGTGTTCTCGATCTCGGGCCGCGGCACCGTGGTCACCGGCCGCATCGAGCGCGGCGCGGTCAACGTGGGCGACGAACTGGAGATCGTGGGCATCCGCGACACCAAGAAGACCACCTGCACCGGCGTCGAGATGTTCCGCAAGCTGCTGGACCGCGGTGAGGCCGGCGACAACGTGGGCGTGCTGCTGCGCGGCATCGACCGTGACGGCGTCGAGCGCGGCCAGGTCCTGGTCAAGCCGAAGTCGGTCACGCCGCACACCCAGTTCGAGGCCGAGGCCTACATCCTGACCAAGGAGGAGGGCGGCCGCCACACGCCGTTCTTCGCGAACTACCGCCCGCAGTTCTACTTCCGCACGACGGACGTCACCGGCACGGTCAAGCTGCCCGAGGGCACCGAGATGGTGATGCCCGGCGACAACCTGAAGTTCGAGGTCGAGCTGATCGCGCCGATCGCGATGGAGGAGAAGCTGCGCTTCGCCATCCGCGAAGGCGGCCGCACCGTCGGTGCCGGCGTCGTCTCCAAG
>NZ_JBYLFR010000064.1:0-813 GCF_057748165.1 Paracoccus sp. NIOT.M2S5SZ12 | reverse complement strand
CTACCACGACATCCGCACGATCGAGCATCCGGGCGGCCGGGCGCGGGTGCAGATCGACCCGCCCGTGCGCATCCCTGCCGGTGCGCATGTAGGCTGGCGCATGACCGTCGCGGGAACGCGGCGTGCTTCGGGCACCGAGGACATCTACTATACCAGCGTGGACCCGATCTTCGGCGTCCAGACCCCGCTTCTGACCAACAATGCCTCGGGCGCGCTGTATTTCAGCGACATCGAGGTCAGCTATGGACCGCTGGCAACGGCGCGCACCGAAGCCAAGGAGGCGCGGCGCGACTCGGTCCGCTTTACCGACCTGCGCCAGAGCATCGGCTTCCCGCGCCTGTTCGAGGTGGCCTCGCTGCCCGGCAGTTCCTCGGCAGCGGCGTCCAACCTCAAGATCTATACCGACCCCGAGTTCCGCGCCCTGCGCGACAGCGCGATCGAGTCGGTCAGGATCTGGGCCTCGGCGGCGACCATCGCCACGCTGACGGTCTACGATGTCGTGGACACCCCCTCGCAAGTCGCCTTCACGCCCGTCTATAACGTCCGTCTGGCGCTGGTGGAGGGGGTCAACATCCTGCCGGCCGAGGTCTTTGCCGGTCGCGTGGTGAAGGCGGGGCAGCATATCGGGATCGCGGGCCAGAGCCTGCGCTACGCCTTCGGCGGCATCTCGGCGCCCGTCCGCAACATCTCGGTCGAGACGCAGGTCGGCCCGGCCTTCATCGCCGCGAAGCCCATTGAGCCCACGCAGTGGAGCGTGGCCTATGAGGTGATCCTTTCGCCGCTTGGCGAGCAGGTGCGCCGCCCGCAGCGCGG
>NZ_JBYLFR010000063.1:0-955 GCF_057748165.1 Paracoccus sp. NIOT.M2S5SZ12 | reverse complement strand
GCCGTCGAATATGCCACGCTGGAATGGGTCGACTGGTTCAACAACCGCCGTCTCCTCGAGCCGATCGGGTACATCCCGCCCGCTGAAGCCGAGGCCAACTTCTACGCAGCTCTGGAAACTGAACCCATAGCCGCGTAACTAAAGACAATCAGCCTCCGGCAAACCCGGCGCGGTTCACCTGGCCGTGAGATAGCACCCGGTCTTGTCCGTTGGAATATGACCGATATTTACAGCGTAGCCACGGGATTGTCTGTGGAGGGGATCGATTGCATTCAGTGGTAACCCACCCAAAGCGCTACCTGTGGCGGCATCCTGAAGGGCGAATATATGTTCGGATTAAGGGAAAACTATACAGGATCACCGCTGATGAAGGGACAGCCGATTTTGATCGGCAGTACTGGGAGATAAGATCAGGACGACAGATGCTAGCGAAGACGTCTTGGGCGGCATTGATGGATAACTACCGCACTTCAAAACGGTGGACGAATCTAAAGCCACGCACTCGCTCAGATTACGAAAAAGTAATGAATTACTTGTGCGAAAAGATAGGTCGTCGAGATGTCAAAGCCCTAACACGGGCAGATGTAATCGCAGTTCAAGCAGCAAATGACCATCGCACCCGGTTCGCCAACTACATACCGCAGATGCTGGTGATACTTTGCGAGCATGCCATCGACCTAGGCTGGCTACAGCATAACCCAGCAAAGGGTGTCAGAGCGCTCAAAACCCCCGCTGAGCGGCGGCGTGAGCATCTGCCATGGCCGGATTGGGCAGTTAAGAAATTCAGGGAAGAGTCTGACGGCCTTACCCGCCTCATCTTTGAGATTGGTGTGGGCAGTGTGCAGCGACCAAGCGATTGGCTCCGTTTTACATGGGGTGGGCGTTGTTGCAGAAAGGCGGCTTGAGGCGTGACTTCCCCTTTCCCCTTTAGGTTCAGGCGACGCGGGCGACCACG
>NZ_JBYLFR010000062.1:0-1020 GCF_057748165.1 Paracoccus sp. NIOT.M2S5SZ12 | reverse complement strand
GTCTGGGACTGGTCACGATGGCGACGAGAACATCAAGCGATCGCTGCCATCGCACATCGGAAGTTGCGCATCAATGCGCAACTGTAGTACTAGGTTCCAGACCCATTGATTTCAGGCGTTTGACGTGATTCAGGCCCCGCAAGGAGACCTGATTGATGAGCAACCTTTTTTGGCTGAGCGAGGCGCAGATGGCGCGCCTCAAACCCTTCTTTCCCAAGAGCCATGGCAGGCCCCGCGTCGATGACCGGCGTGTTCTGAGCGGCATAATCTTCATCAACCGCAATGGTTTGCGATGGTGCGACGCGCCGAGGGAATACGGGCCCGCCAAGACGCTCTACAACCGCTGGAAACGCTGGAGCGAGAACGGGGTCTTCGCCCGGATTATGATGGGCCTGGCCGCCGAGAGCGCCGAACACAAGACGATCATGATCGACGCGACCTATCTGAAAGCACATCGCACGGCCTCGAGCCTTGGGGTGAAAAAAGGGGGCGCGGGCGCCAGATCGGGCGAACGAAAGGCGGCATGAACACCAAGCTGCACGCAGTCACCGACGCGAAAGGACGCCCGATCCAGTTCTTCATGTCGGCCGGGCAAGTGAGCGACTACACCGGAGCAGCGGCCCTGCTGAGCAGCTTGCCAAAGGCTGGCTGGATGCTTGCGGACAGAGGGTATGATGCCGAATGGTTCCGAGAAGCGTTGAAAGACAAGGGGATAAGGGTATGCATTCCCGGCCGGAAGAACCGCAAGAAGGCGGTCAAATACGACAAGCGGCGCTACAAGCGCCGCAACCGCATCGAGATCATGTTCGGGCGCCTCAAGGACTGGAGGCGCGTTGCCACCCGATACGACCGATGCCCCGAGACATTCTTCTCCGCCATCCTTCTCGCCGCTACCGTCATCTTCTGGCTATGATCGAGAACGAGATGCCGTAACGGGGCCTGCGCTGCGACCTGCCCGTTACCGTTGTCAAACCGAGGGCAATCTGGCGCCATTCCCGTATTGGATCCATCTGGAGGACT
>NZ_JBYLFR010000061.1:0-1039 GCF_057748165.1 Paracoccus sp. NIOT.M2S5SZ12 | reverse complement strand
TCCTCCAGATGGATCCAATACGGGAATGGCGCCAGATTGCCCTCGGTTTGACAACGGTAACGGGCAGGTCGCAGCGCAGGCCCCGTTACGGCATCTCATTGATTGTTATAGCCAGAGATGACGGTGGCGGCGAGGGCGACGGCGGAAGGTGAGGTCTTCGCACATCTGTCGTAGCGGGTGGCATTACGGCGCCAGTCCTTCAGCCTGCCGAACGTGATCTCGATCCGGTTGCGCCGCTTGTAGCGGCGCTTGTCATAGCGGACGACCTTGCCGCGCGACTTCCGGCCCGGGATGCAGGCGCGTATCCCTTTGTCTTTCAATGCCTCCCGGAACCAGTCGGCATCGTATCCCCGGTCCGCGATCAGCCATTCGGCGGCAGGCAGGCTGCCAAGGAGCGCCGCAGCACCGGTGCAGTCGCTGACGTGGCCCGCGGTCATAAAGAACTGCAATGGGCGGCCATCGGCATCTGTCACCGCATGCAGCTTGGTGTTCAGCCCGCCCTTCGTTCGCCCGATGAGACGACCGCGCCGGTCGTCAGTCCCCCTTTTTTGCCCGCAGGCTCGAAGCCGTGCGGTGCGCTTTCAGGTAGGTCGCGTCGATCATGACGACCTTGTCCTGGCCGCCTTCGGAGGCCAGCCCCTCCATCATCCTGGCAAAGACCCCCATATCGCCCCAACGCTTCCAGCGGTTGTAGAGGGTCTTGGGCGGGCCATACCCCCTGGGCGCATCGCACCATCTCAACCCATTGCGGTTGATGAAGATTATCCCGCTCAGCACCCGTCGGTCATCGACGCGCGGCTTGCCGTGGGACCTCGGGAAGAACGGCTTCAACCGCTCCATCTGCGCGTCGGTCAGCCAGAAAAGGTTGCTCACCATCACCCCCGTCAGTCCGGACCCTTGAACCGCGCAGGACGGGCGGCCTCAAGCAGATCAATGGGTCCTGACCCTAGTACTACAGTTGCGCATTGATGCGCAACTTCCGATGTGCGATGGCAGCGATCGCTTGATGTTCTCGTCGCCATCGTGACCAGTCCCAGAC
>NZ_JBYLFR010000060.1:0-1047 GCF_057748165.1 Paracoccus sp. NIOT.M2S5SZ12 | reverse complement strand
GGCTCGGCGGCGACGGCATCAGCGAGACGATCCGGCCTCTGCTGGACGAGGCGCGCCGCCGCAATCAGGCCATGTGCCCGAGGTTCATGCGCAAGGTGGGGCGCAGGCAGCCGCTGCGCATCCTGTCGATCGGCGACAGCATCACCCAGGCCAGCGGATCGGATGCCGGGGCGGCAGCACCCAACGGCAACCGTGACCGCCTGATCTACCTGACGGATGTGAACGTCCTGCAATATCAGGCCGACTACACGTCGCAGGTTCCCACCTTCACCTCGGCCCAGATCGGCCGCACGGGCGACAATTACACCGACCACACCAAGATCGGCTTCCCCTGGCAGCTGATCGCGGGGCTGGAGGCGATGGGCTACACGCTCGGTACCGATCTGACCTATGACAACTACTGCCGGTCTGGCTCGGCCACGATTGATTTTGTCAGCAGCGGCGGGGTTTTCACCACCTGGGGCAACAACGCGCTGGCCTTGCAGCCCTATGATCTGGTCATCACGGCCTGGGGCATGAACGAGCTGTCGGTCATGGAAACCGGCCAGCGCCTCGGCCTGATCGCTGATGCGTTCCGGGCGACCGGGGCCGACATCCTGATGACCGACAGCGCCGCGCGCAAGTCCAGCTGGCTGCAGGCGCGGATCAATCGCGAGCAGACCCAGATGGCGGCATGGCAGTCCAATTCGGCCTTCGCCTCCTGGCAGTGGATCGACGGGCCGCAATGGACCGAGATGATGGGCGTGGCGGCGCTGGACCGTGCCGGGGCAAATGGCACGAACCACCCCGGCGTCGAGGAGCTGGCGCCCTTCGGGCGGGTGAGCCGCTATTCGATGCTGGGGTCGTGATGGAGACGAACTGCATGAGCATCGAATGGAAGGCATCTGCCAGCGATCCTGAGGGACATGTCGATACGTGGGAGGCGGTATCTGGCGGATCGACCGTCGCCCGTGTCATCGAGGACTGCGATTGGGTCTATCTGATCGAGGTGCATGCAGGCGGGCTTGTTCACGAAGTCGACGGAGAGTTCGAGCTGCTGAACGACGC
>NZ_JBYLFR010000059.1:0-1053 GCF_057748165.1 Paracoccus sp. NIOT.M2S5SZ12 | reverse complement strand
GGCGTTGTTGCAGAACTCTCCCCGTGAAGGATTCACTTGGTGAATCCATGCGGTTAGATGGGCAGCATGAGCAAGCCCAAGCCCGCCCGCTACCGCACCACCAACTGGTCTGCCTACAACGCTGCGCTCAGGAAGCGCGGGTCACTGCTGATCTGGCTGGACAAGGAGATGGACTGGCACGCGCCGCATGAGGGCCGTGCGGGGCGCCCGCCGGTCTTCTCGAACACGGCGATCCAGTTCTGCCTGTCGATCAAGGTGCTGTTCAAGCTGCCGCTCAGGCAGACCGCCGGGATGGTCGCGAGCCTCCTGCGCCTGGCCGGGCTGGACTGGCCCGTTCCGGACTACTCGACGCTGTGCCGCAGACAGAAGACGCTGAAGGTGCAGGTCCCTTATCGCCGTGCTGGCGGGCCGCTGAACCTGCTGGTAGACAGCACCGGCATCAAGTTCTTGGGCGATGGGGAATGGCAGGCCCGCAAGCATGGTGTTCAGGGCCGCCGTCAATGGCGCAAGGTGCATCTGGCCATGGACACCGCCACCTCGGACATTCGCGCGGTGGAATTCACCCCCAGCCGGGAGGGCGACAGCCCCGTCCTGCCGGACCTGCTTGGCCAGATCCCGCAGGACGAGGACATCGGCACCGTGACCGCGGACGGCGCCTACGATACCCGTCGTTGCCACAGCGCCATCATCGCGCGTGGCGGCACGGCGGTCATCCCGATCCGCAAGAACGGTCGCCCGTGGAAGGAGGACTGTCCAGCCGCCCGGGCCCGCAACGAAACCCTGCGCGCAACGCGTCATTATGGCCGCGCGTTCTGGAAGTGTTTGACCGGATACCACGCCCGCAGCCGCGCAGAAGCCAAGATGCGGTGCCTCAAATCCTTCGGCGAGCGCATCGCCGCAAGAGACCCCGACCGCCAGACCGCCGAAATCCACATCCGCGTCGCACTCATCAACCGCTTCAACGCCCTCGGCACAGCCGAGGTCGCCCGCGTCGCCTGAACCTAAAGGGGAAAGGGGAAGTCACGCCTCAAGCCGCCTTTCTGCAACAACGCC
>NZ_JBYLFR010000058.1:0-1119 GCF_057748165.1 Paracoccus sp. NIOT.M2S5SZ12 | reverse complement strand
CGAGATCAGGACACCGCGTTGGCGGAGCAGCGCCTGATAGTCGACAGAGCAGTATTGCGATCCGCGGTCGGAATGGTGGACCAGACCGGGCGCAGGCTACCGATGTAAAGCCAAATATGACGGCATGGACGTCAGCGAGATCAGCGCCTGAAGATGCTCGAAGACGGAAATGCGCATCTGGAACGGCTGTTGGCCGATGCCATGCCCGGCAATGCGGCGCTGAAGGATTTTGTGGTGACGCCCTTCGGAAAGCGGCAATCGGCCGCGCATCGGATGTCAGGCCACGGGACGGGCGAGCGGCGGACGTGCTGGGTGATCGCCTGTTGCCGGATGACCATGCGGCCCATGAGGCGATCCTGCGGGATGACCCCGTGCTGCGCGAGCGTCTGAAGAACCCGGCGCGGGTCCGCCGCAGGTCGCGGCTATCGGCGGCTGCCTGCCTTCCTGCGCCGTGATGGTCATGAGATGAACCGCAAGCGCCTGTTCCGCGTCCTTCGCGAGGAGCGGCTGCATGTCCGTCGCCGCGCCGGCCGCAAGCGGGCGACAGGGACACGAGCTCCGCTGGCGTTTTCCGCTGATGCCGGACCAGCGCTGGCCGCGCGACGTCGTGTCCGACCGACTGACCGATGGCCGCCGCTTCCGCGTGCCGAGCGCGGACGACGATTGCAGTCGGGAACGCCTCGCCCCGATCGCCGGCACGCTCTTGTCCGGCGCAAGTGTCACACGGCAACCGGCGACGCTGTTCGAGGCCCGCGGAAGGCCCGGAACCGTGGTCGGCGACAATGGCACCGAGTTCACCTCGAACGCGATCCTGACCTTTGCCGACGACCTTAGGATCGACTGGCACCGCATCGCGCCGGGCAGGCCCACCCTGAGCGTCTTCATCGAGAGCCTCAAAGGCCGTCTGCACGACGCGCTGTTGAACAAGACTTGAACCCCGTCCGTGATACGCTCGCGGCCTGGCGCAAGGATTGCGGCACCGAACGCCTGCACTCCAGCCTCGGCTGGCAGACGCCTGCCGCGTTCGTCCGGACCTTCACCCCGTACCGGGGCCTGACGCTGCCCAACCCGCAAAGCTCCGCGCCACACCCCGTTGCCAAACCCGACCAAACTCAAACC
>NZ_JBYLFR010000057.1:0-1351 GCF_057748165.1 Paracoccus sp. NIOT.M2S5SZ12 | reverse complement strand
GTTCAACAGCGCGTCGTGCAGACGGCCTTTGAGGCACTCGATGAAGACGCTCAGGGTGGGCCTGCCCGGCGCGATGCGGTGCCAGTCGATCCTAAGGTCGTCGGCAAAGGTCAGGATCGCGTTCGAGGTGAACTCGGTGCCATTGTCGCCGACCACGGTTCCGGGCCTTCCGCGGGCCTGCTCTGGCTCGCCGATACCCGCGCCCGCATCCCCGACTACAAAATCACCAAAGTCAATGACCTGCTGCGTTGGCGCTGGAACAGATAGCGGCCCGATGCTGGCCACCCGCGATGCGCACCTCCGCTTCCAGAACTGGGCGCAGGCCGAGGGCTTCAAGCCCGAGAAGATCCCCGCGATCAACGGCTTCGTGCAACGCGTCCAGGCTCAGGTGGCCGGCATCCAGCACAAGCGCACCAGCGCAGGCCGGTTCTTCCTCGGCATCACAGTGACGCAGTGGTGACGCAAGAATGACGGACTTTGGCGCGCAACCCATTGAAAGTGTTGAGATGACGCACTTGGCTCCAACCTTTTTGATAAAGGGGAAAACCACCCAACCCTGAAGGCCCAATATACCCCCTATATAAAATGTTCCCCGGGCAGGTGCGTCATCTCAACACTATCAACGACTTACGCCCCGAAACCCGTCATTCCTGCGTCATTCTTGCGTCATCCGCCGCGCCCCGCTGGCCGGTCAGAGGGGCATCAATCGGGAAGGATCGGGAAAACGTTGGTTCCTCCCGGGCCAATTCGCATGCGGGGGAGCGCAGCGCATTGGCCCGCCAGCGTCTGGGGGCGGAAATGACTAAACTCGACAGCGCCGAGACCAAGACTGCCTTCGCCGCCCGCGTCGGGCTGACCAAGGGTCGCATCTCGCAACTGGTGGCCGAGGGTCTTCCGGTACGCCCGGACGGGCAGATCGACGTGGCGGTGGGGCTGGCCTGGATCGAGGACAACCTTGACCCCGCCCGCCGCAACAAGGGTGGTGCCGCTGCCGCCCCAGCCCGCGTCTCGACCACGTTGGCAGAGGCCAAACGGCTGCATGAGATCGTGAAGGTGCAGCGCCCCAAGCTGGCATTCGAGAAGGAACAGGGCCTGCTGGTCGAAACCGCCGCCGCCACACGCACCGTGTTCGCCCGCGCGCGTGCCGAACGCGACGCCCACATGGCCTGGGTCCAGCGCACCGCCCCGCTGCTGGCGGCCGAGGTGGGGGCCGATCCGCGTGCCACCTTTGCGGCACTGGACCGGATGATGCGCGAACATCTCGAACACCTGCAGGAGCATGAGGCGGGGGCAAAGTGTGCTGACCTGTGCCGCAAGCACGGGATGTCGGAGGGCACGTTCTACGCTTGGA
>NZ_JBYLFR010000056.1:0-1377 GCF_057748165.1 Paracoccus sp. NIOT.M2S5SZ12 | reverse complement strand
CGAGATATGCTCGAAATTTGGTGACGCTTGATCAGGCGGCAGCTTGAATGTGGCGGACGCCGTCGCGGAACTCAACCCCGCTGATGACCTCTGGCAGGCGGTTCCGGCCGTCGAGCCTCCGCCATTTCTTCTGCGCCGACATCATCAGCCGGAAGGCCATGGCGAGCCCGGTCTTTCGGCTCAGGCAGCCCTTGGTTCGCCGGGTGCGGTGCCGGACGGTGGCGAAGGTGCTCTCGATCGGATTTGACGTCCGGATATGTTTCCAGTGCTCGGCCGGATAGTCGTAGAGGGTCAGCAGCGCGTCCCGGTCCTTGACCAGCTTGGCCACCGCCTTGTCCCATTTCACGCCGTAGGTTTCGACGAAGAAGTTGAAGGCGACGTTGGCTTCGGCCTTTGTCCCGGCCTGCCAGATGTCGTGCAGGTGTCCTTTGGCCCTGGCCTGCGCCGATTTCGGCAGCGCGTTCAGCACGTTCATGGTCTTGTGCAGCCAGCACCGCTGCTCCTGCGTCGTGGGGAAGACTTCGCGCAGGGCCGTCCAGAAGCCGAGGGCACCGTCGCCGATCGCGAGCTTGGGATCCTGCGTGAGGCCGCGCCGCTTGAGATCGAGCAGCACCTCGCGCCAGCTCTGGGTGCTCTCGCGGAAGCCGTCGGTCATGGCCAGCAGTTCCTTCCGGCCGTATTCATCCGCCCCGACGATGACCAGAACGCATTGCTTTTCCTCGGCCATGCGCGGCTTGAAGTAGACACCGTCGGCCCAGATGTAGAGGAACCGCCGGGTTCCGAGGTCGCGCTTCTCCCAAGCCTCGTATTCGGACCACCAGTTGGCTTTCAGGCGGGTGACGGTCTTGGCCGACAGGCCCTTGGCGTCCGGCCCCAGAAGGGCGGCCAGCGCCTCGCCGAAATCGCCGGTGGAGACCCCCTTGAGGTAGAGCCAGGGCAGCAGTTCCTCGACCGATTTGGCCTTGCGCAGGTAGCGCGGCAGGATGCTGGGCGTGAAGGAGATCCTCTCCGCTCCCGGCTTGCGATCCCGCACCCGCGGCACCTTCACGGCGACCGGACCGATCCCGGTCAGGATTTCGCGCTCCGGCAAATGTCCGTGCCGCACCAGCCTGGCCCGGCCGTCATCGAGCCTTTCCTCAGCGAACGCGGCGAGGAGCGTTGCCAGCTCGGCCTCAACCGCTTGTTCGATCAGCTTGCGCGCACCCTCCCGGATGAGGTCCGTCAGCGGATCCGGCGAAAACCCCGATGGATCGGGCAGCGTGCTGATGGTAGTCTCCGACATGTGGCATATCCCTTTCTCGGCTGAGAATTGACGGCGTCTGAACACCGCCATGATATGCCGCCCCTCAGGGCATCACCAACTTTCGCGCGTTACTC
>NZ_JBYLFR010000055.1:0-1437 GCF_057748165.1 Paracoccus sp. NIOT.M2S5SZ12 | reverse complement strand
CCTAGTACTACAGTTGCGCATTGATGCGCAACTTCCGATGTGCGATGGCAGCGATCGCTTGATGTTCTCGTCGCCATCGTGACCAGTCCCAGACAAAGGCGACGGTCAATATCGGGCGCAGCAGGAGGCGGGCGATCAGGTAGCGAATTTCCGCTGTGGTCAACGTGTTTCGGAGCCGTTTGACTATGCTGCTGCCGGTTGGCTCCGCGGACTCGTTTTGTTCGGTTTGCTGAAGGCCGTGCGGCGCTGATCAGCGCTGAGGCGTGCGAGGAGCGCGGCGGCGGCCATCACCAGGCTCATATGTCGATGCCAACCGTGCCAAGAGCGCGCCTCGCAATGATCGAGCCCGAGATCATCTTTGGCGCGCAGGAAGCATTCCTCGATGGTCCAGCGCAGTCCGGCGGCGGCGGCCAGTTCCGGCAGTGTTGCATCGGTGTGGGCATAAGCCAGGTAATACGCAATGTTCTCCGGGTCACGCAGGCTTCGACGAGCCAGCAACCACCGGGAAAAACCTTCTGCGGCCGTATAGTTGAGCGGCACCCTGGCCCAGTCATGCAGCCTGTGCCCCTTGGTGCCTTCGCCTGCGCTGAGCGCCTGCCAATCCTCGGGCGACAACTCTGCGATCATTGTCGCGGGGTCGGTCTGAACCAGGTGCCATTCATCAAGAAACCGCAGGTGGTGTGTCGAGCGCACGGCCAGAACATAGGGCTGGTCCCGCGCCTCCAGCATCCTGCGGAACCGGAAATCGGACCCGTAGACCGCATCGGCCAGTACGAAAGCACAAGGCGTTCCCTCGTCCAGCAGGTTTGCTATCATGTCGCAGGCCATAGCGGGCTTAGTGGCGAAAGACATCTCTTTGGGCACATGCGCCTTGGCACGGCGGTCAGGATCATCGGCCCAGGCCTTGGGAAGATAAAGCCGTCGATCGATCAACGCATGGCCCCAGCGGCTGGCATAGCTTGCGAACACACCGATCTGGCAGTTCTCGATCCGCCCTGCGGTGCCGGAATACTGCCGTGCAACGCCGGCGGAGTGTGTACCCTTCTTCAGAAATCCAGTCTCATCCACGACCAGTACACCATCCGGATCGCCAAGCGCCTCAATCGCATACCTCCGAACCCGCTCGCAGAGCGTATCTGCTGACCAGGAGGATCGGCCCAGCAAAGACTGAATCCGATAGGGCCGCGCCAACCCAGCTTCTTCCGCCAGCATCCAGCCCGTCTTGCGTTCCGCTCCAGACAGCAGGCCATCAAGAAACACGCCCGCGGAGGCGCGTTGCTCAGAACGTTTGAACGCAGGGGCGATGAGCTCCTTCAAACCGGCAAGCGCATGCGACCAATCTGAAACACTGCCCGACCAATCCGCAACAGACATGACAATCCCTCCCAATCCCAGAGAAAGATGAACCAGAAACGCAAGGCAAATGCAACTGTAGTA
>NZ_JBYLFR010000054.1:0-1456 GCF_057748165.1 Paracoccus sp. NIOT.M2S5SZ12 | reverse complement strand
CTTCGGTAACGGGGTCGTCTCAGTCAAGCCATTTCACGCATGCGCCGTCGTCCGCGAATTGGCGGTTTCAGGTTTGTTATGATCGTCGCACGTCTGGCACAGCCAACTTCGTCTGAGGTCACCTGGGTGCATGCTTCGGTCCGTGGTCGGCGCGCAGGCCGCCAACATGATGCTGGTTCAATGCAGGTCCGATGTGCCCATCTCATTGGCGTGCTCGATGTGGTTCGGCAACAGTCCTGACCACGACATCATCGGAACCGCGTCCCATGGGGACCTGGAAGGCCTGCGGTCAGGCAGGCGACGGTGAAGCGCTTGGCCGATCAGGCTGCTTGCGGAACCTCAATCTCGGATCGGAAGGTTGTGCCGTCAGTCCATATCCGGTGCAGGATCACGCTGATGCGCCGGGCAAGGGCGACCATGGCCCGTTTTGCGCCACGACGGCGCGCGACCTGCACTGCCCATGTTCTCAGCCACGTCGAGCGACCACGATGCATCATGACCGTCGCCGCCTGGCAAAGCGCACGCCGCAGGTTGACGTCCCCTGCTTTGGTGATCCCGCCGGAGATGTCGCGTTCGCCTGACTGGTTGCGTGAAGGCGTGAGGCCGACCCATGGCCCGACCTTCTTCGACGACGTGAACCGCGAGGGGTCATCAACTGCGGAACGGTAGGTCAGCGCCACGACCGCGCCCACGCCCGGCATCGACATCAGACGGCGACAGACAGGGTCGTCTTGCGCCAACTGACGGACCCGGCGTTCCAATCCTGCAAGCTCCTGTCGAAGGGATGCCCGCGCTCGCAGCATCGGCTCGGTCGCGGCGAACAGCATCGGGTTGTCTACCGTCAGCTCTCGGATGCGGTGCTCGAACCTGCCGCGGGAGATCGCGCCGACCTTCAGCCCGAAGTTCCGCAGCAGTCCACGCAATGACAGCTCCAGAGTGATAAAGCCCTGCTGCACGGCTTTGCGGGCACTGAGCAGAGCCCGCACTTCCTGCGCCGAGACGGATTTGCAATGGACGGGCCGGAACCAGCCGAGATGAAGCAGGCGCGCAATGCCCTCGGCATCCCGTCGGTCCGTCTTGATTGGCATCGCCTTCAGGGCACCCTTCACCTGCCGGGTCTCCATCAGCACCACACTCAGGCCCGCCTCGGTCATGCCACGATGCAGCCATTGCGACAGGGGGCCGGCTTCGAGACCGACGACCGCGATGGTGCCCTCCAAGTCCCCAATCCAGCGCGCCAGCGACTCCGGCTCGCTGGCCGCCTGCGCCTCCCTCACGATCTTCCCATGCTCGCTGATGACGCAGATCGCGGTCTTCTCCAGCGACACGTCCAGTCCGACAAACAGCTTCATTCCGCAGTCCTCCAGATGGATCCAATACGGGAATGGCGCCAGATTGCCCTCGGTTTGACAACGGTAACGGGCAGGTCGCAGCGCAGGCCCCGTTACGGCATCTC
>NZ_JBYLFR010000053.1:0-1943 GCF_057748165.1 Paracoccus sp. NIOT.M2S5SZ12 | reverse complement strand
GTGCGGTAGCGGGCGGGCTTGGGCTTGCTCATGCTGCCCATCTAACCGCATGGATTCACCAAGTGAATCCTTCACGGGGAGAGTTCTGCAACAACGCCGGCGGTCAGCCAGATGGATGCGGTCAAGGCCGGACGGATCGCGGTGATGAGCGGGGCGTCGATGAACCCGTCGGTCAACACGCTCTATGGCGCCGAGCAACTGGCCGCGCAGCTG
Organism: Paracoccus sp. NIOT.M2S5SZ12; assembly: GCF_057748165.1. Taxonomy (NCBI): domain Bacteria; kingdom Pseudomonadati; phylum Pseudomonadota; class Alphaproteobacteria; order Rhodobacterales; family Paracoccaceae; genus Paracoccus; species Paracoccus sp. NIOT.M2S5SZ12. The sequence continues at coordinate 1,730 of NZ_JBYLFR010000053.1, read as the reverse complement.
CGGACTTTCGATCTGCCATGACGGTTGCGGGAATACGGCAGGGCGGGGCAAGGACCCTTGCCTTGTTCCTCGGGACTGTCCTGGTTCTGCTTGCCATCGCGGTCGCCTTTGCGGCCGCGATCGGCGACTACAGGATCGGCGTCGGCACGGTGTTTCTGTCCGTGACCAACGGGCTGGGCCTGACCACGGCCGATATCCCGCCGATCGAGCAGAGCGTGGTCTGGGATCTGCGGCTGAGCCGGGCGCTCGTCGCGGCCCTGGCGGGCTCGGGGCTGGCGATCTGCGGGGCGATCCTGCAGGCGCTTCTGCGGAACGCGCTCGCCGAACCCTTCGTGCTGGGCGTGTCGGCCGGGGCCTCGACCGGTGCGGTGGCGGTGATCGTGCTGGGGATCGGGGCTGGCAGCCTGTCCTTGTCGATGGGGGCCTTCGCCGGCGCCTTTTCGGCCTTCGCGCTGGTGGCGCTTCTGTCGAACGGCGCCACGACCGGCCCGAACCACACGATCCTCGCAGGCGTCGCCGCCTCGCAGCTGTTCAATGCGCTGACCTCCTACATCGTCACCACGTCGGCCAACGCCCAGCAGGCACGCGACGTGATGTTCTGGCTTCTGGGCAGTTTCGGAGGGGTGCGCTGGCCGGATTTCCAGCTGCTGATCGTCGTGGTGGCTGTCGGTCTTGCGATCTGCCTGCTCATGGCGCGGTCGCTGGATGCCTTCACCTTCGGCGACGAGGATGCGGCGTCGCTTGGCGTGCCGGTGGCGCGCATCCGGCTGATCCTGTTCGGCGTGACGGCGCTGATGACGGCCACGATCGTCAGCATGGTCGGCACCATCGGCTTCGTCGGCCTCGTGGTGCCCCATGCCGCGCGCTACATCGTGGGACCCCTGCACCTGCGCCTTCTGCCTGCCTGCGCGGCCGTGGGGGCCGTGTTCCTGGTGCTGGCCGACATCGCCTCACGCGTGGTGGCCGAACAGCAGACCATCCCCATCGGTGTCGTGACGGCGCTGGTGGGCGTGCCCTTCTTTGCAATCATCCTGTACCGCGCAAGGCCGCAGACATGACCGTGGCGGCGCAGAACCTTGTCTGGGGCGTGCAGCGCAGGACGATCGTCAACGACGTCTCGCTGACGGTCGCCAAGGGCGAAACCCTTGGCCTGATCGGCCCGAACGGATCGGGAAAGTCCTCGCTGCTCAGGCTCTTGTGCGGGTTGAAGGCCCCCAGGTCCGGACGGGTCGAGATCTTGGGGCAGGACATCGCGCAGATCTCGCGCAGGGCGCTCGCGCGGCAACTGGCCTTTGTCCAGCAGAACGTCACGACCGACACCAATGTCTCTGTCCATGATGTCGTCCGGTTGGGCCGCACACCCCACCGGTCGGCGCTGGCAGGCTGGACCTCCGCGGACGAGGCCGCGGTATCAGTCGCGCTAGAACGCGTGGACATGGCGGATCGCCGGGCGCAGCCCTGGCAAACCCTGTCGGGCGGTGAACGCCAGCGTGTCCAAATCGCGCGTGCCCTTGCCCAGGACCCGCAGGTGATGGTCCTCGACGAGCCGACGAACCATCTCGACATTCACCATCAGATCGAAATCCTGCGCATGGTGCGGCAGTTCGACCTGACCAGCGTCATCGCCCTGCATGACCTGAACCTTGCGTGATCTGGCCAATGAGAGGCGACGGTTCGGTTACCGGCGGCTCTTCGTCCTGCTCAGGCGGGAGGGCGAGGCGTCGGGGATC
>NZ_JBYLFR010000052.1:0-2096 GCF_057748165.1 Paracoccus sp. NIOT.M2S5SZ12 | reverse complement strand
GACATGGGCTTCCAGCACCCTCTGCATGATCGCGGTCTCGATCGTCACCGATGCCCCGGATTGCCGTTCCACCTCCGCCATGATCTGCGCCGCCATCAGTGCGGCTACCCGTCCGGGCCAGGTCACCCAGACATCCCGTTCCTGCCGCGCCAGGCGGAAGACAAGGGTCTCCGCCCTTGCACGGTCGACCAGCGTGCCCTTCTTCTTCTGGACCGCGATCTGCTTGTCCTGCGCGGCATAGACTGTCAGCAGCGTGCGCGCCTTGATGTAGGACGAGGTCTCGCCCGCACCGCTGGCTAGCCCATCCCCACCAAGGCTGCGGCGCTGCTGGTCGGGGTCGGTCATCTCGGCCCGCCGCACATCCGAGGCCGCGGCGTTGATCGACCCGTCGTCATGGATCACCAGCCGCCCGTTCTTGCGCGCCTTCTGCACCCCGCCGCGAGACAGGCCGGAATGGGCCGCGTACTCGCGTTCGCTCATGCCTTTCATCGCGCAGATAGTCCGATCAAGCTCATGATATCGCTTGGTATTCAGTTGATTAGACAGCGCGATAGAGCGAGTCTGATCTCGAGGAAACGATCCAACTCAGCGAAGGACGCCCCGCCATGACCACCCGCCGCGCCAGCGACAATTCCAAAGCCCTCGACGCCTTCATCGCCGCCAAGGCCGAGATCGACATCATGCTGGAGCGCCTGAAGGCCCTCAGTGACGACCATTTCGATACCCACCCCGACGAGATCCATTGGGGGCATGTCGGCACGCTGAAGCACTACGCGGGCCTGCTGCGCCAGATCACCGACAGCGCCTTCAAGGAAGGCGAACACGCCGCCTGACGCGCCGAAACGGCGCGATGGCCGCCCCGTCCGACGACGGGGCTTGCCTCCGTAGAAGGCGCGCAAATCGCGCGCCACAGCGCCCGGAGGCCCCCGATGACCACCCCGTCCGACACCCAGTCCCTGATCCTCTCCCGCGCCGCGACCCGGCCGGGGAACCTCGCCCTGCCGCTGCCCGAGGGGCTGGTCGGCGCCGCTGCCAAGATGGTCGTCGGCAAGATGATCGCCCGCGGCTGGCTCGAGGAGGTCGAGGCCAACCTTCGCCGCGGCGAGCCGATGTGGCGCGAGACGGGCGACGGCCATGGCACCACGCTGATCGCGACAGAGGCCGGGCTGGAGGCCATCGGGATCGAGCCGCTGGCGGCCAGCGCCGTCGCCAGCGCGCGGAAGGCGAAGTCGAGGCCGCAGGCGGAAAAGACGCCCGACGACACCGCGAAACCGATCGCCATCCGCGCTGGCACCAAGCAGGCCCAGATCATCTCGATGCTCCAGCGTCCCGAGGGAGCGACGGTCGCCGAGATGGTCGCGGCGACCGGATGGTTGGCGCACACGGTCAGGGGCTCGATCTCGGGGGCGCTAAAAAAGAAGCTGGGTCTGCCCATCACCGTGGAGAAGGTGGAGGGCAGGGGGACGTTCTATCGGATTGGGTAACGGCATCTACGGAACATAGCCACCTGTCGGCTGCTCTCCGTCCTGTGTCCGCACGTTACGTTATCCTCGTTCTCCAGTGCGACTGAAGGCTCCCTGAAGGCCACTGTTGGTACATCTAGATCTCGGTGTGGACGGCGCCCAAAGCCGCCGAGGGTATCAACGCCAACACGGCGGCCAACTCGGCCTCCTGGACGAGGAAAGGCATGCGTGTCGTTCCATAATGCCTTGCAAGATGGAAGCGGTGCATTCCTCCCTCAATATGAATTTGACCTTGGACCTCCCTGAGCAAGGGCGGTGTTACAGCAGTCCCCTTCAGCCACCGATATGCGATACCGCAGCTCTTCCTTTTGTATTGAGCATGCCATGGATCCTTATCCCTGCTTGCAGCGGTTGTGAGCCTGCGATTCACCTCGTCGATATCGGCTTCGATTATGACGAAAGCGGCTGACGCGTGATTGCCAGGATACGCTCCGTCGAGCGCGAGATAGAATTTTTCCGGGGTCAGGTCCCACACTGCTTCTAGTACTACAGTTGCATTTGCCTTGCGTTTCTGGTTCATCTTTCTCTGGGATTGGGAGGGATTGTCATGTCTGTTGCGGATTGGTCGGGCAG
>NZ_JBYLFR010000051.1:0-2244 GCF_057748165.1 Paracoccus sp. NIOT.M2S5SZ12 | reverse complement strand
GGGTTCCGCGCGCCGGGCGATTGCTCAACCCACGCCGAAAGGCGTAAATCAGCTACCGGCTCCGGTCGCGGCTGGATGAAAGTTCAGTGGCAGGTCACCCAGTGACCAGCCCGCCCCGGACCGTCTGGAAGAATGCGCTGTCCTCCATCCCGCGCAGGATGGCCACGCGGTCGGCCTCCCACCCGGCCGACAGAAAGTCGTCGAAGCCCGCCTCCCTGGCGGCGTCGTCCAGCGCCGCGATGCCCTCGGCGACCACGGTCTTCTGTTCGGGCGTGTCTTAGCCCTTGACCGCGATCGCATAGGAGCGGTCGCCGATCCGGTCATGCGAATAGATGTCGCGCGCCATCTGCTGCAGCGTCGCCATCTCGTGCTCGCTGATCGCGGTGACCTCCTCCGCCCAGGCCGCGTCGGGGGCCGTGATGAAGCCCGCCCCGGTCACCGCCAGCGCACCGGCCGCCAGCGCACCGGCCGCGAGCGCACGCGACAACAGCGCCCGCCGGGTCGGCCCCGTGGTCCTTGCTTCCGACACGGGTTCCTCCTCCCTTGTGTCGTGCCGCCGCGCCCCCTCCCCGGGACGCGCGGCCCCGTCTATTGATAGCGGCCGCCGCGCTGCAGGACCTCGATCTCGTATCCGTCAGGGTCCTTGATGAAGAAGAATCGCGCGATCACCGCGCCGCCGGGGGCGAAATCGACCAGCTTGCGCGGGGCGAACCCCAGCTCCTCCAGCCGGGCATGGGTCGCGTCGACATCCTCGACCGAGAAGGCGACATGGCCATAGCCGTCGCCCAGGTCATAGGGCTCGGTCCGGCCCTTGTTCACGGTCAGCTCCAGCTCGGTGCCGGATTCGCCGTTGGCGAGATAGATCAGCGTGAATTTCTCGAAATCCAGCCGCTCGGCCACCTTCAGGCCAAAGCAGCGGTCGTAGAAATCGACCGAGGCCGCCTCGTCCAGAACGCGGATCATCGAGTGGATGTATTTGGCCATCAGGCCCTCCCTGCACTTGCCGTCATGGGTTCAGGCTAGGGCGGGCGCGGAGGGGTCGGGTAGTAATGGAATACTACAGGCGCATTTTTTGCACGATCATTCCGCGGCGATGGCGGGAACGGCGTCCTCCTCGCCCAAGTGGATCGTGCAGGCGCAGCGCAGCAGCGAGGTGAAGTTGCGCGCCTCGCCATGCAGCTCCAGCACCTCGGCATGCAGCCGCGAGATGAAGGCGGGCGTGGTCACCCCCTCCCGCGCGGCGATCCGGTCGAGGATGTGCCAGAAGGCCCGCTCCAGGCGGATCGAGGTCGATTGCCCGTTCAGGCGCAGGCGGCGGGTGACGGTCTCATAGCGGTCCGGGTGCTGTCCGGCAAAGATCTGGCACATGAGCTTGATCTCGAGGTGGTTGCGCCCCACCACTGTCGCGCCGCCACGCCCGGCGGTCAACGCGACTTTTCGGGCAGGATTCGCGGCATATTGGACAGCCTGTCGCAGGCGGCACGCTACAGGTGCCGCCGATCGCCGCGTGGCGGAACAGATGGGGGCATCCGCGAAAGGGCGGACCATGCGTCAGGCACGATCCATCCGGCCTGCATCAATGGGCCAATTGGATGTCCCGCGCGATCATCACCGCCTCGGTGCCCCATCCGGTGACAACGACAGTCCTGCCGGATCTCAGCTGGATGAAGGCCTCCAGCGGTGTCCGGCAGAGCCGATGGAACGGCGGCACCAAGTCCAGAAATGCGACACTCGAAGTGCAATAGCGTCCGCCCGCACCGGCTGCAGGATCGGTATTCAGGACGACTTCGGTCGGGCCGCCGGTCAGGACGGCTGCGGCCAGTGGCAATCCGACAATGGCGGCCGAGTAACCACCGAGCATCAGCATGATCGGCATGACGATCCAGCGCTGCATCCAATCGAGCAGGCGCTGGCTTGACGTCCTGGCAACCGGTTCCCGAGCCTGCGGGATCAGAAGAACGGCTCCGATCAGGCAGTAGGCAATGCTTGAAACGACGACAGGCCCGGTCGGCCAGGTCAGCACCAGCGGCCCCATACCCAAGGTCAGTGCAAACAGAGGCCCCATGGAGACGAGCAGCCAGAGATAACCCAACCACCGCAGCCATTTCGGCCAGCGGTCCGCGGCGCGCCATGCGTCGAGGATCGCGGCCATCGCCCCCTCCTCACCATGAAAAAGGGCCGCCCTTTCGGGCGGCCCTCTCGCTTACGCGGTCTGTCGGATCACTTGATGATCTTGGAGACGAC
>NZ_JBYLFR010000050.1:0-3102 GCF_057748165.1 Paracoccus sp. NIOT.M2S5SZ12 | reverse complement strand
AAGACACCGTTGTCGCTCCAACGTGTCCAACGGTTGTGGAGGGTCTTGGCCGGGCCGTATTCCTTCGGCGCATCGCACCACCGCAAGCAATTGCGATTGATGAAGATTATGCCGCTGAGATCGCGCCGATCACCGACGCGGGGTTTGCCGTAACTCTGCGGAAAGAACGGTTTCAGTCGCTCCATCCGGCCGTCGGTCAGCCATGGAGGTTGCTCATCAACCAGGTCTCCTCGCGGAGCCTCAATCATGCTGACCTGCCCCCCGATCGTCCCTCGTTCATAATGAGAGTCTGCCTGTTTGAGATTGGTAGTCGGGGGGTGGTTTCACGGCAAGCGCGCCGGGCGCGGAGCCATCAGGGAGCGCAAGCGTCCGGCGCGCTTCGAGCGGCGTCAGGTTGCCGAGCGAGGAGTGCGGCCTGACGGCGTTGTAGTCGTAGCGCCAGAGGGCGATCTTTCGGCGCGCGTCATCCAAGGTGTCGAAGATTTCCTCGTTCAGCAGCTCGTCGCGCAGGCTGCCGTTGAGGCTTTCGATGAAGGCATTCTGCTGCGGCTTGCCGGGATCGATGTAGTGCCAGGCAACGTCGTTCTGATCGGCCCACTTCAGGATGGCCCGACTGGTGAACTCCGTCCCATTGTCACTGACGATGCAAGCCGGCTTGCCATAGATCCGCACCAGTGCGTCCAACTCGCGGGCCACCCTCGCGCCTGAGATGCTGGTGTCGGCAACCAGACACAGGTTCTCGCGGCAGCAGTCGTCGATCACCGCCAGGCCGAGCCTGGTGCGCCATCGGTTCAAGCACCATGGCGAGCGAACCTGCGCGACGCCCCGAACGTGTCCGCCATCGAGCCATGGGAACGCCACTGGTCCGAGTGACCATGGCGAGGGTCCAATGACCAGCGCTGGTCGGGCATGAGGGCCAAGGGCATCGGCATGCGTATGCCACAGGCGCGCTTGCGGCCGCGCCTGCGCCGGACCGACAGCCCGTCTTCGCGGTAGAGTCGATACAGCTTCTTCGGGTTCATCAGCATGCCCCTGCGCTCCAGCAGTAGTCCGATCCGCCGATAGCCGAACCGGCGACGCACAGCCGCGACCTCATGCATGGCCTTGCGGATCTCCGGATTGTCGGGCGGCCGCTCGCGACGCACCGTCTTCGGATCGACACCGACCAGGACCCAAGCCCGGCGTTGCGAGATGACGTGATCCCGCATCGCTTTGAGCACTGCGTCCCGCCGCGCTTTCGGTGTCGTCAGGCCTCAGCCATGGTCCTTGGACCAGTGGCGTCCCATGGCTTCGATCCCAGAAGATCCTTCAGCACGATGTTGTCGAGCATGGCATCTGCCAGCAGACGCTTCAGCTTGCCGTTCTCGTCCTCGAGCGCCTTCAGCCTTTGGGCATCGGACACGTCCATGCCGCCATACTTGGCCTTGAGCTTGTAGAACGTCGCCGGGCTGAGACCATGCCGGCGACAGACATCCGCCGTCGCCATTCCGTCGACGCAGTGCGTCGACCCTGCTCCTTGATCATCCCAATGATCTGCGCCTCGGTGAAGCGGCTTTTTCTCATGTCGTCTGCTCCTTCGTGATGAAGCAAACTCTACATTAAAGCGAGGGACGTTCCGGGGGGCAGGTCAAAAACCACCTTCAGGTTTCGCAGAAGAGCTGCGTGGATCTTCAGTTGAGCGGTAGTCGATTTCCCTGCGCCTGTCGGAAAGCCAACAGCGCAGGATGTACCCGGTTCGAGATAACCTGCCCTGATCGCGGCAAGGTGGTTAGTCCAAAGACATGGCCTCTTCTTCGCGATTCTTGCCATCTAATTATGCCAACGATCCGCAGGTACACCGTCCGGCGGGTTGATATTGATGCCTGCGCCAGCAGCAGGACATGGTTTATCTGGCCCATATCCGAACCACCTTTGCGTTGTCGAACGGCACTTATGGCAGTCCCCGCATGCACCGCGACCTCGTCGACGGGGGCCATGAGATCGGGCGCCATCGCACGGCGCGGCTGATGCGCGAGAACCAGTTGATCGCGCGGCAGAAACGGCGCTTCAAGCGGACGACGGACAGTGAGCACGCCTGGCCTGTCGCGCCGAACCTTGTGGCGCAGGACTTCACGGCGGACGGCCCGGACAGGAAGTGGGGGGCTGACATCTCCTACATCTGGACGGTAGAGGGCTGGCTCTACCTTGCTGTCGTCCTGGACCTATTCTCCCGCCGCGTCGTTGGTTGGGCCACGAGTGACCGCCTGAAGCGCGATCTTGCGGTGAAGGCCCTGCGCCGTGCTCTGGTGGCTCGCAAGCCTGCGCCCGGTCTGGTCCACCATTCCGACCGCGGATCGCAATACTGCTCTGTCGACTATCAGGCGCTGCTCCGCCAACGCGGTGTCCTGATCTCGATGAGCGGGCGCGGAAACTGCTACGACAACTCGATGGTCGAGACATTCTTCAAGACCATCAAGTCGGAGCTGATCTGGCCGGTCGCATGGCAATTCCGCCAGCAGGCCGAAAACGCCATCGCCAGATACATCGACGGGTTCTATAACCCCGTCAGGCGGCATTCATCGCTCGGCTTCAAGAGCCCCATCGCCTTCGAGCGAAAGGCCAAGCAAGGGAGCTAAACGCTCTCACAAAAACCGGGCAAGGCCAAAGTGCGCTGAACTGTGTCGCAAGAGCACGGCATGCCGGGAGAGACCTTCTACAACTGAAAGGCTAAGTTCGGCGGCATGGCTGTGCCGGAGGCCAAGCGGCTGAAGGCGATGGAGGATGAGAACGCCAAGCCGAAGAAACTGCTCGTCGAGGGGTAACATTCCCATGGTTTACGGGACAAGGAAGTCGAGTTTTCACGGCTACATTGACCTGCCACTGAACTTTCATCCAGCCGCGACCGGAGCCGGTAGCTGATTTACGCCTTTCGGCGTGGGTTGAGCAATCGCCCGGCGCGCGGAACCCTGATCGCGTGCAGCGGGACGGGCGATTGCGGTGGTCAGGTGCAGAGCAAAGCCTGCGGGGGGTCTGGTAGCCGAGGGCCGAGTGGGGCCGCGCGGTGTTGTAGTCGGTGACCCAGGCCGCGATCAGATCGCGGGCATGGGCCAGGCTGCGGAACAG
>NZ_JBYLFR010000049.1:0-3389 GCF_057748165.1 Paracoccus sp. NIOT.M2S5SZ12 | reverse complement strand
TCAGCACACTTTGCCCCCGCCTCATGCTCCTGCAAGATGCCAATAATCTGCTCTTCCGTCAGTCGTGCCTTCTTCATCGTCCGTCCTCTCCATGGGCCGAACTCTAATCGTAGATGGAGGAAAAATCCCGTGGCAGGTCAAACTGGCAAAGTTGATTTGTCGCCTCTGCCCTGAAGGCTGACGCTGCGCTGAGCGGCATGGCACGAGGGTATTTGACATGGGACTTATCCTAATGAGCGAACACGAGCTTCAACGGATCGAGGTGCTGTCGCAGGTGCTGGATGGCAGCCTACGCACGTCCACGGCGGCGCAAGTGGTGGGTCTGAGCCAGCGCCAGGTGCAGCGGTTGATCCGCGAGGTTCAGGCTGATGGCGTAACGGCCGTGTGCCACATGCTGCGCGGCCGGGCGCCCTACTCGCGCGCTGTCTCTATCACGACTGGCCTATGATCTTGAGAACATCGTCAGCCCGATGCTGGCCAGCCTGCTGTTGGCGGTGATCAGTTACAACGCGCTCTTCTTCGGAACGATGGTCGGGTTCGCGGCGTCTGCGGCACTGGTCCTTTCTATTGTGCTTTCCAGTCCGAAGCCCTCCGAGCCGCGCGGCATCTATGATCGCCCGACCCGGGGCATCTGCATCTATCTGGCCACGCCCCGTCTGCGCGGATTGCTGGCGCTGAACATGGCCGCCGCGGGGGAGGCGATGGTCCTGGTCAACTTGGTCATGCTGGCGCGGGGTATGCTTGATAAACCTACCGCCTCGGGTCTGGATAAGCACGAATGAGGTATGAGCATGATACATTTTGATAAGGCAGATGGGCCAGACGCCTGATACGCCCATTGCGGCGACTGAACATCCGGCCCAACTTTAAATTAGGCGAGAGTGGCGGGGTATCCTGCTGCGGCCAGTGCCACTTGAACGTTGTCCGGCTTAGCCCGGCTTTCCAAAGCGATCGTTCGTAACGCCATGTCGAACTCGATCTGTGCCTCGGGGTCGATTGCATGGACGGTCTTTTGCACCGTTGCCTTGCAGTGGCCACAGCTCATGTTGGGGATATTGAACGTCGTCATTAGCTTTTCCTTTTTGTTTTTCTAGAGATCAACCCGCCGCAGGCGGAGGGCGTTGGTGATAACCGAGACGGAGGACAGGCTCATCGCCGCCGCTGCAATCATTGGCGAGAGCAGAAGGCCGGTGACGGGGTAAAGCAGGCCCGCCGCGATCGGCACGCCAAGTGCATTGTAAGCGAAGGCGAAGAACAGGTTCTGCTTGATGTTGCGCAACGTTGCCCGAGCCAGCTTGCGTGCCCGGACGATGCCCATCAGGTCGCCGCCAAGAAGGGTTATCCCGGCACTCTCCATGGCCACGTCAGCGCCCGTGCCCATGGCGATGCCGACATCGGCAGCGGCCAGCGCAGGCGCGTCGTTCACCCCGTCACCTGCCATGGCGATCTTGTGACCCTCGCGGCGCAACTGATCGATCAGGTCTTTCTTGGCTTCTGGGAGGACACCCGCCCGCACCTCGTCGATGCCGAGCTTTCTCGCCACCGCCTGTGCTGTTCGTTCGTTGTCGCCCGTCGCCATGATGACACGTAGCCCCTGAGCGTGGAGTTCGCGGATCGCTTGCGCGGTACTTTCCTTGATTGGGTCGGCGACCGCCACGATACCGGCAAGCGCGCCATCGACCGCAATGAACATCGCCGTCTTGCCCTCGGCGCGCAGAGTGTCAGCCTTCCCTTCGGCCGCGCTCGTGTCCAGATCCATCTCCTGCATCATGGCCGCGTTGCCAAGCGCCACTGCCCGTCCGCCAACCGTGCCGCGCACGCCTTTGCCGGTGACAGCCTCAAAATCCAACGCTTCTTGCCGCACGGCACCCTGCGCCTCTGCGCCCTCCACGATTGCCTCGGCCAGCGGGTGTTCCGAGCCGCGCTCAAGCGCTGCCGCCAGTGACAGCAAGTCCGCTTCGGCCACGTCCCCGAGTGCCACGGTATCCGTCAGCTTCGGCTTGCCCATGGTTAGCGTACCAGTCTTGTCGACAATCAGGGTATCAACCCCCGCCATCCGCTCCAGCGCCTCGGCATCCTTGATCAGTACACCTGCCTGTGCGCCGCGCCCTGCCGCGGTGGTGATCGATATCGGCGTGGCCAACCCAAGGGCGCAGGGGCAGGCGATGATCAGCACTGACACGGCCGAGGCGATGGCAAAGACCAGCGAAGGCTCGGGGCCGAAAATCAGCCAGACAACGAAGGCGAAAATTGCGATACCGACCACCGTCGGCACGAACACCGCCGAGACCCGATCGGCCATCCCCTGGATCGGGGCCCGGGACCGCCGCGCGTTCGAGACCATCGTTACGATCTGCGCAAGAACGGTATCGGCGCCGACTTTGCCCGCCTCGATCACAAGGCTGCCGTTCTTGTTGATCGTGGCCCCGGTCACCGCATCGCCGGGACTTTTTTCCACCGGCATCGACTCGCCGGTCAGCATGCTCTCATCCAGGGATGAGCGGCCCTCGATCACTTTGCCGTCCACCGGCACTGCATCGCCCGGGCGCACGCGAAGCCGGTCACCTTCCATGATGTTTTCCAAGGGGGCGTCATATTCCGACCCATCCGGCAGGATACGCCGCGCGGTCTTGGGTGCAAGGTCGAGCAGCGCGCGAATGGCATCCCCGGTACGTTCACGTGCGCGAAGTTCCAGAACCTGGCCCACGAAGACCAGTGCAATAATCACCACCGCCGCCTCGTAGTAGGTGCCGACGCCATGACCCATTCGATAGGCATCGGGAAATACGCCGGGCAGGAAGGTCGCGACGAGCGAATAAAGGTAGGCTGCCCCCACACCCAGGCTGATCAACGTCCACATGTTCGGTGATCGGTTCACAAGTGAATCCCAGCCTCGCCTGAAGAATGGCAAGGCGGCCCAGAGGACGATCGGTGTCGCCAGGATGAATTCGAGATAGCTTGCGGTTTCGTGGCCAATCCAATCCCGCACCGGCAGAGCGACCAATTCTCCCATCGTCAGGATGATCAGCGGCACTGCGGCGGCTGCTGAAATCCACATGCGCCGTGTGAAGTCGGTCAGTTCCTCGCTCGGTTCATCCGAGGGCAGCATGGGTTCAAGCGCCATCCCGCAGATCGGGCAGTCGCCTGGCACATCACAGACAATCTCCGGGTGCATCGGACAGGTATACTGAGCGTTGGCCGGAACCGCGCCGGGTTTGCCGGAGGCTCCAACTCTTGAGTAGGATGGAGCATCATGAGCAAGACCACGAACAAGTTTTCCCCTGAAGTGCGTGAGCGGGCCGTGCGGCTGGTTTTCGACAACGAGGCGCAGCATCCGTCGCGCTGGCAGGCGGTGATGTCGATCGCGGCGAAGATCGGCTGCACACCGC
>NZ_JBYLFR010000048.1:0-3445 GCF_057748165.1 Paracoccus sp. NIOT.M2S5SZ12 | reverse complement strand
AATCCGGTAATGGCCAAGCCAGGCTGCAGTCAGGTCCTGCGGCCGCGCGAGCGCAGACAGATCGAAGCCGACATGCTGAACGTAGTCGCCCAGTTGATCGATCATCTCCGGTTCGCAGAAATCAGCCAGCAGCGCCACGATCATGCTGGCCTGCTCTTGCGACGACAGTTTCACATCATCTCGTGGCTGACCCGCCTTGGGGTGTATCCGATCTGCACGAGGGTTTTTCATCAGGCTTCCTTTCGATCAACACGGGGCTGCAATTGGGGTGGGACAGGTGGGACAGGTGGGACCGCGTTGATTAAGCTGTGTTTTTGGTGGGACAGTGCTGACGGCCGATTGGTCAGGTGGGACAGGTGCTCGAGCGATTAAGGTCGCCCAGTCCCACCCGTCCCACCGATGAACCTGCCGAGGACCCCTAAAAAACTAACGATTCCAGCGCAGTCCCATCTGTCCCACCTGTCCCACCGGTTTATTCGTAGGCCACAATGTCCTCGCTGACCGCATAGAGGCGCGGGCGTCTAGGGATACCTTTGGGCGCGCGCCTCTTGTGGTGTTTGCCGTCACCGGGCAGCAGATAGTTGGCCTCCTTCAGATAGCGCGCCGCCTGGGTCGCGTCCGAGCCAGCATGGATCTGTTTCCATGCATCCTCCGTGAACCAGTACACCCCATCTCCGACGTAACCGGCACGGTCGCGGACAGGCTGACCCAAGTTCGTACCATCCATCTCCTGGAACCTGCTGGGGCCGTGCGCCGTGATGAATGCGCGCACCCGGACGATCGCTTCGTGCTTCTCGGCGGGCTCTCGGCCGCCGCGGGAGTTGATCCAGTGGTCGAACATCTGGTGGGCGGCTGCTTCCGCCGTGCCGACAGGCCACCCAGTCAGCCCGAACTCGGTCGCAAGTTCACCTGCGGCCCCGATCAGAGCAAAGCGCGTCAACGCGCGTTCGGTCTGGCCCTCGCCCATCAGTGCATGCCGAGATTGAGCCTTCTCCCTGAACAGCCTCATTGCTTGGCGAACGGTCTCCTGATGCTTTTCGCGATCCTCCAGGAGAGCTTCGACAAAGGCAGGACCTGCAACGCCGTAAGCGGCCGCCGCACCCTGCTTCAACGCCTGAGCAAACGCTGCGGCCGAGGGCGCATCGTGCAGACAATCAAAAGCGCCATGGGCGTATATCTCTGCGGGAATATCCAACAGCCGCACCCCAAGCCCTGCCTTGGCGTGGGCCGTGCTCTCGGCAACCTTGTCGGCAATCGACATCTCGCCCGTCGACAGCATGGGCACTCGCCAGCGCGAATGCGGGATCGCCTCTCCTGACTTGGCCGCACGCGCCTTTCCGGCGCCATTGGCCAGCATATAGACCATTTCAGATACCGTCCGCGCGGGTGCCTCGCCGATCTCGTCCAGCGCGCAGAGGGTGCCGTTCAGCGCCGCGGCGACGCCTTCCAGGCCATTGTCGGTGGCGCGCCAGCTTTTCAGAAAGCCCGGCGCGCCCCAGACCGAGACAGCCACGCGCAGGATCGTGGTCTTGCCCCTGCTGGACGGTCCCCGGAAATGCAGGCCCCCGCCCTCGATGTCCAAGGGCGCCAGCAACGGACCGGTAAAGGCCTGGCACAGCCCCACGAGCAGTAGCGGGTTTCCGAGACAGGGCCGCGCCACCTCATCGCGCCAATCGGCGATCGTCCCCTTCTCGCGCATCTCCTGCGCAACCGCCGACATGGTGGCGGTCGGCATCGCCTGCTCGGTCCCGATCCGGCGGTTCAGGCCTATCAGAAAGGTCATGTAGTCGTCCGAGACCCAACCCAGGCGCTCGGTCAGGATCAGTCGGGCTTTCACGTCCCAAAGCTCGATCAGTTGCATCAGTGTACTGCGCGATGCCCGGCCGGGTTGCAGCCGCAGGCCTCGATCCAGCAGCATCGCGACAGCTTCGCGCCCGTCACCTCCCAGCAACCGCGAAGGTACAAAAACCCTCTGACAACTCCCGTCCGGATCGGTCAACTCGATCAGCCTGCCCCACCCGGTCCCGGCATTGCTGCGCCCGAGCGCGACCACACGCAGGGGAGAGCAGACGCGCTGCCAGCCCTGGCCCTTGCCTTCCGGCGGGTAGAAATACACGCCATCCGGACGCAACTGAAATCCCTTCGGCGGCGGACTGTCCGAGGCTGCGGGGATTTGAATGATATTGTCGCTCATGCGGACTGCCTCCCTTGCAGGACATCGTTCCAGTCCAGGTGGTCGCCCGGGTCGCGCATGCCGACCATCCAGCCCCGCTGCTTCGCACGGTCCGCCAGCGCGTCAGCCGCGGCCCGTCCCGGCGCGTCGCCATCGGGGGCCAGGATAAGGACACCCGGCTGCAGCGGCAACGACAGGGCGCGCATCCCCGACGTCGACAACGCCGCCCAGACCGAGGCCGGGCGCGACAGCATGCAGATCACAGACAGCCCCGTCTCGATGCCTTCGGTGACGATCAGCGTGCCATTCGCGGTCCGCAGCCGCACTGCGCCGCCAGCGCTCGGACCCAGCATCGTCTTCGCCGGGGAGACATCTGCCTTGCCGCGCCCGTCGCTCGCCAGCCAGGTGCGGTGGACGGCCATTCCCGCGCTGCCGTCGATACGGGCGATCATCGCCGGCATGGTGCGACGCGCGGGGCCGTGCCACAGATCGGGGTGGAAGCGGAGGCTGTCCGGCAGCCGGCAGGTGATCGCGCGGCCGCGCAGATACGTCTCCGCCAGCGACCCGCCGATCGGGCGGCCGCTGTTCCAGATCGCCTCAGCCATGTCCGAGCGACGATAGCTGTTCTCGACAGGGTTGATGGGGCAATCGTCCTTGCGGCCGGTACGCAGATGGCTGACCTGGGGCATCTTCAGCGCGGAAACGATATCACGAAAGGCGCATCCGTCCTTTTTGCAATGCAGCAACAGGCCGGCATCTCCTTCAGAGATCGTCAGGGCGCGCTGATCGGGACGGCCTTCGGGCTGGCAGATCGGGCAGGCTGCGCAGCCGTAGCTGCCGAACCAAGCGCCGCGCAGGGTTTGCGTGAGGGTATGGGGTTTCAAGATTTCCTCCATGCGGATTGAGCCGGAGGACGGGCCGAGCTATCGTTTTTTTGCGGGAAAGATTGCTCAAAGCCCCGTCCTTGCGGCGGGGCTTTGGCTTAGTGGTTGGTGGACTTGCGGTGTTCCCAAGCCTCGATATCCGACAGCCGCCAGCGCGTGCAGCCGGGGCTCAGACGGATCGGCTTGGGGAAGTCGGGATCCAGTTTGGCGCGACGCCAAGGCCACGACTTGTGATTGCCGTAGCGCGCGGAGAATTGCACATCAGAGAGATAAGTTTCTTGCACAGGACGGCGTTGTTGCAGAACTCTCCCCGTGAAGGATTCACTTGGTGAATCCATGCGGTTAGATGGGCAGCATGAGCAAGCCCAAGCCCGCCCGCTACCGCACC
>NZ_JBYLFR010000047.1:0-3930 GCF_057748165.1 Paracoccus sp. NIOT.M2S5SZ12 | reverse complement strand
GCTCCCGCGCTTCCTGAGCGCAGCGTTGTAGGCAGACCAGTTGGTGGTGCGGTAGCGGGCGGGCTTGGGCTTGCTCATGCTGCCCATCTAACCGCATGGATTCACCAAGTGAATCCTTCACGGGGAGAGTTCTGCAACAACGCCTTACCGCGGCAAAAGACAAGATTGTTCGCAGGGCCGACGCCATTGTCAAAGACAATGAAAGAGAAAAGAGCTTTCACCTTGATGCATACTGCTTTGATTCCAATTCTGAGAGAACCCTCTTTTGGGACCTTCTTCGAGAAAAACGCGTAAAGCAAATCTACTTCACTGGCATGCTGACACATGGCCAGTCTGATTTCTTTGTTCAATATATTGACCCTGAAAGCCGCACAGTTCGGAGCTACTACCCTGACTTCATCTTCTTGAGAGAGGAGCCAGATGGTACCGAGAAGTATGTCATTGTGGAGGTAAAGGGGGATCATCAGGTTGATGATGCCGTCGTTCAAGCCAAGAAGGACTTTGCGCAGCAGATCGCTGCGGCCAGCGGCATGGAGTATCAAATCATCAAATCCACTGATGCCGACCAGAACAGGTTCAGGATGTTGTTGTAATCCCCCCTCCTCTGGTTCCTCCCCGGTCCAGAACGTATGCGGGGGGGCGCAGCGCGGCGGTTCGCTAGCGTGAGGCATTTTCACCGGGGAAGCCAGGCGGAAGCCACCTTGCGACCCGGAGCCGGAATTCGTGAGTCAGATCAGAGACTTGCGGAATCACGATCTGGCCGGGGTGGATTCCCGGCGGGAAGCCAGGGAAGCCACCTTCGGGGAAGCCAGGTGGCCGGAAGCCACCCCGGAAGGCCAATTCGTCAGAAGCTGTTGAATCCGCTTCATTTTTCGGGTTGACAGACC
Organism: Paracoccus sp. NIOT.M2S5SZ12; assembly: GCF_057748165.1. NCBI lineage: Bacteria > Pseudomonadati > Pseudomonadota > Alphaproteobacteria > Rhodobacterales > Paracoccaceae > Paracoccus > Paracoccus sp. NIOT.M2S5SZ12. Next base: position 3,043 of record NZ_JBYLFR010000047.1, on the reverse strand, counting down.
TGCCCCCATTGACCTACCCCTTGATCATCGAAGAATTGCGCCCGGAGGACCCCCCTCGCGGGCGCTTTTCATTTCCCTCCCCCACATCCCGAGCCCCACCCCATGGACCTCGTCTTCGCGCCGAGCCAGGTTGAATCCTGGCCGATTGCCCGGCTGCGCCCCTATGTCCGCAATGCCAAGATGCACGGCGACGACCAGGTGGCGAAGATCGCCGCCAGCATGGCCAAGTTCGGCTGGACCGTGCCCTGCATGGTGGCCGACGATGGCGAGTTGATCGCGGGCCATGGCCGGGTGCTGGCCGCGACCATGCTCGGGCTGACCGAGGTGCCGGTGATCCGGCTCAGCCATCTCGACGAGGCAGAACGCCGGGCCTACCGGATCGCCGACAACAAGCTGACAGAACTGGGCGAATGGGACGAGGCGCTGCTGCGCGACGAGATTGCGGGGCTGCTGGCCGAGGATTTCGACCTGACGCTCTTGGGCATCAGCGAGGATGATCTGGACGCCCTGCTGCGGGATCCCGAGGCGCTGGGCGGCGATGGCCCGGTCGAGGGCGAGGACGATGTTCCGGAGCTGCCGGTCACGCCGGTGTCGGTGCCGGGCGACCTGTGGCAGCTGGGCGCGCATCGGCTGATCTGTGGCGACAGCACCGCGGCCGAAGTGGTCGGGCGGCTGCTGGGCGATGTGCGTCCCCTGCTGATGGTGACCGATCCGCCCTATGGCGTGGAGTATGATCCCTCCTGGCGCAACCAGGCGGGCGCGGCAAAGACCAAACGCACCGGCAAGGTGCTGAACGACGACCGCGCCGACTGGCGCGAGGCCTGGGCGCTTTTCCCCGGCGACGTCGCCTATGTCTGGCACGGGGCGCTGCATGCCGCCACCGTGGCCGACAGCCTTGTGGCCGAAGGCTTCGCCATCCGGTCGCAGATCATCTGGGCAAAGGATCGGCTGGTGCTCAGCCGCGGCGATTACCACTGGCAACACGAACCGTGCTGGTATGCCGTTCGCGCGAAGGGAAAGGGTCACTGGGCGGGGGACCGCAAGCAGACCACGCTGTGGCAGATCGCCAACCGGGATCAGGACGCCGACACCGTGCATGGCACGCAGAAGCCGGTCGAATGTATGCGGCGGCCGATCCTGAACAACTCCAGCCCCGGCCAGGTAGTCTACGAGCCCTTCATGGGTTCCGGCACCACGCTGATCGCGGCCGAAACCACCGGGCGGGTCTGCTTCGGGGTCGAGTTGAACCCGGCCTATATCGATGTCGCCATCGAGCGCTGGCAGTCCTTCACCGGCCAAGAGGCGGTACTGGCGGAAACCGGCGAGAGTTTCGATGCCCTCAAGGCCAAGAGGCTCGCGGCATGAACGCGCCCCTTCTGCCCGGCCGGATCGAACACTGGCCCTTGGCCCGCCTCCGCCCCTACGCGCGTAACGCCAAGACCCACGACGCCGACCAGGTGGCGAAGATCGCCGCCAGCATGGCCGAGTTCGGCTGGACTGTTCCCTGCCTCGTCGCCGCCGATGGCGAGTTGATTGCAGGCCATGGCCGCATCCTGGCCGCTGGCCAGCTCGGGCTGGCCGAGGCGCCGGTCATCGTGCTGGGCCATCTGACCGAGGCGCAGCGCCGCGCATATCGGATCGCCGACAACAAGCTGACCGAACTGGGCGGGTGGGACGACGCGCTGCTGCTCGAGGAAATGCGCGGGCTGATGGCCGAGGATTTCGACCTCGGGCTGATCGGCATCCCCGAGGAGGAGCTGGACGCGCTGCTGCACGATGCCGACGACCGCGCGTCCATCGAAGATGACACAGCCGACACCATCCCGGAGGCTCCGACCGAACCGATCACAAAGCCCGGCGACATCTGGCAGCTCGGGCATCACCGGCTGATCTGCGGCGATGCCACCGACCCGGCCGTGGTGGCCCGGCTGATGGACGGGGCGCTGGCGTCGCTGATGTTCACCTCCCCGCCCTATGCCCAGCAGCGCGACTACGGCGCGGCAAAGGAAAAGGTCGGCGATTGGGATGCGCTGATGCAGGGCGTCTTCGCCGCGGCCCCGATCACCGTCGATGCCCAACTGCTGGTGAACCTCGGCCTCGTTCACCGCGATGGCGAATGGATCCCGTATTGGGAAAGCTGGGTCAACTGGATGCGCGCGCAGGGCTGGCGGCGCTTTGGCTGGTATGTCTGGGACCAGGGGCCCGGACTGCCGGGCGACTGGAACGGGCGACTGGCACCGTCGCATGAGTTCATCTTCCACTTCAACCGCCAGCCGCGGAAGCCGAACAAGACGGTGGAGAGCAAGCACGCGGGCGAAACGCTCGGCGGGGGCGGCCTGCGCGGGGCCGACGGCACGGTCCACCGCAAGACCGGATACGGCAACGCCATCCAGAGCCACCGTATCCCGGACAGCGTGTTCCGGATCATGCGGCACAAGGGCGGTCTGGGCGCCGCCGGATCGCACCCGGCCGTGTTCCCGGTGGCGCTGGTCGAGGCGGTGCTGGAGGCCTTCACCGATCCCGGCGACCTGGTGTTCGAACCCTTCTGCGGCTCCGGCACTCAACTGATCGCCGCCGAACGCACCGGGCGGCACTGCCGCGCGGTGGAACTGGACCCTGTTTATTGCGACGTCGCCGTGCGGCGGTGGGAGATGGCGACTGGGCGGAAGGCAGAGCGACCATCGATTGACCAGATCGGATAATGTACCCACATATTTGATCTGGACAGAGCGATGTTGGCCTAAAGGGTCCGAAACCAAATGCCTGCTGACACAGAAAACGAGCCGAACTTTGACGAGATCAAGCGGCTTTTGGCACGTGGCCTAGTCATGAACACCGCCAAAGAAGTAGCGGAGGGGAAAAGAGACGAAGCTTTCGAAGTAGCCCGTGCGGACGAAGAGCGCACACTCCGCACCTGGTGCCGTGGAAAAAAGAACATCCCTACTGCCCTAGTACTACAGTTGCGCATTGATGCGCAACTTCCGATGTGCGATGGCAGCGATCGCTTGATGTTCTCGTCGCCATCGTGACCAGTCCCAGACAA
>NZ_JBYLFR010000046.1:0-4123 GCF_057748165.1 Paracoccus sp. NIOT.M2S5SZ12 | reverse complement strand
GTTCCAGCCTTGCGGGACGGACGTAAAGGCAATCTCGGCAACGTCTGGCGAGTTCCGCTTCAGATCCATGCCTCAGCAGTCCGCTAAGCGGGACGGAGCGGACCTTGGCTATGTCACCGATGTACCATGATCAGCTCGTCCACTTCGTGGCCATCGTCAATCAGTGCCGCAGGAATTTTACCTACCATCTCGAAGCCATGCCGCTCGTAGAAGCGAATGGCCCTATTGTTGGTGTGGTTGACGTTCAGTTCGAGTTGGCGCACGCCAACTTCCTTTGCAAAGCTCATAACTGCTTGGAGAAGGTCATTTGCCAAGCCGGACCCGCGCTCGCTTTCGCGCAGGTAGACCATGATGATTGTTGCGCGGTGAGACCGTCTTTCCCCGCGCTGGAGCATCAGGCCCATGATTCCGACAGGTTCGTGCCCCTTCAGCATCGCGAAGACAGGGATTTTCATTCGATCAAGCCACGCTTCGTCCGACAGGGACGACCAGTCGGCGAAGGTATTGGCAAATGCTGAAGGAGCCATCTTCAGGGACTCCAACCGGATCGCTTTAAAGATCTGTAGATCTTCAGCTTCCAGTTTCACTACTCGCACGTTGTCCATGGCTTCACTCTGTCTCGCGAGAGACAACTTCAAGGATGGCAGCCAAGGTTGCAAGGCCTCCAACTTCCGCTCTGGGCTCCAAGCAGACGGTCGCAGGGGCTATGATCGCGACCACGGCCACCAGCTGCGCGGACGATCAGCCAGCTTCTCAGCCATTGCTCGCCAACTGTCTCTGTCGGTTTCGGCCGCGGCCAGAGCATTGCGCTCATGAGCGAGGAGCGCTTCAGCCACATCTGCACGGGCGGTTTCTGCGGCCAGCTTTTCGCGAAGCTCAGTGACAGTTTCTTGGGTGTGCGGGGTGTGCAGATCAAGGGGTGCGCGCACAGTGTGCGCCCTCCAGGCTTCGAGGGCGTCTGCCGTGATCCGCCATTGATTGCGATTGTCTCTTATCGCCTGCAAATCATGGGATTTTATGGCCCTCATGATAGTCCACCGTGAAACGTCTGCTACCTGTGCAGCCTGTGCAGGGGACATGGGCGGCGGGGTGTGCAAAGAGGTGTGCAGAGCTTCACTCATAGTGGCAGGTTCATCTGGCTGGCGTTCTCGAAAGTGAATCTCAGTCGAGCAATCTTACGGCCTCGACGGATTGGTTCAACTTCTGCCGTAATATTAGTTCGCGCGGCCAGTTCTGACAGCGCGGGGTCTAGTACCCAACGACGAGTCTGCGCAAAATTGGCTCGGTAGCTCTTTGGGGTTTCCATGATGATGTGGAAGCGGTCCATGTCCACTTCCCAGACCCCGGTTTCCCGGAAGCGCTCGAGGTTCTCGAACAGCCGCCAGGAATAGGTCGAACGGAGTGCTGCAGCTTTCGAGAGCTGGTAACTTGTGAAGTGCCTTTTGAGCTGCACAAGGAACTGCGCAATCTCGGGCGCAAAAGCGATCGAAATTTCTCCCTCACCCTCCTTGTAGCGGATTGAGGATATCCATCGCATTTTGACTACTTCGATTTTCTGGGCGTTGGGACCGTAGTGCTCAATGTGCCGGATGTAGCGGTTGAATAGATTTTCCTGAGCTTCACGAAGCTGGACGTAGGCAGTGTGTGGTTCGAGGCCGAACTGCTTTGCGAAATCTACCGCTAAAATCTTGATGGGTTTTCCGGGTAGCGCCGCCGCCTTCGGGGACAGCTTTGCGACCGCCATTGAGACCAGCCGCTTTTCGCTGAGGTTCAAGCCATGGGAGGCGCTTACCAGCGTGTTGTGCATCGTAACGTTGCCGCCTGTCGGCAGGTTCATCAGGTCGTTTTTTCGTGGTCGCGCCATACTGTGAGAACCTCCGATCAACTATGAGGCTGTGAATAAACCTTATGATTGGTCGGGGGTTCTCACAATAGCCGATCTGCCTGTGGAAAACGGTCGATATTCCTCACAGTTGACTCGATATTCCTCACAGTTCACGGCATATTCCTCACAATTCAGGCTGTTTTCACAAACGAAATCAGTAACTTGCCAACACCAAAAACAAGAAAAAACAAGAAAAAAGGAAAACGGTGCTGGATGAGGGGTCAAAATCGGCCCCCGAAAGCGCCTGTGGCAGGCCATAAATTTGCTGAGAAATGGCAAGATAGACGAAGGCGCGCCCTGCAAGACGCCCTCAGAGCGCCACAGAGGCTCGTACAGGGCCAAGATGAGCTCTGAGGCGACGGAGGGGCGACAAAAGGCTGTAAGAGGCCCCTGCGGCGCTCTGAGGGCGTCTCAGCCTGCCAGTCCGAGAAACAGTGCCAGAAAACGGCTGACGCTGATCATGACCACGTCATCGAGCGACCCAAAGGCAGGACCGATTTTGTCGACCTTCACGGTCATGGGCTTGTCCAGCATGATCTGCGAGGTCGCCCGCAATCCGTTCGCGGCGTCGGGGGCGCGCTGCGGCGACCTCATCCGGCGCTGGTTGGAGGCGGTTCAAAACACAGCGCGAAGGCCAAAATGCAATTTTGGTAGACATCGGCCATATCCTGCAACTGCAACACCCCTCTCAAAGCCTCTCACCAATCTCGGACGCCTGCCTGCTGCCGGAGAGTTCTAGGGGGCTGTGATGATGGCAGGAAATAGGGGCTGATTGTTCAGTCCCCCTCACGCCGCCTCCCACCCCATGTTTTCACGGCTTTGGGGCGGGTTTTGGGTGAAGAACCGGGATCTGCCCTGACGGGCAGGCAAACCCCCTCCTCCCCTGCCTTGGGACGGGCGATGTCGTCGGGGGTTTGCGGGGGCGGTAGCCTGCCCCGGACCGCTCTCCCCCAAAAGGGCTGTAGGACCGGGGCAGGCGGGCGGGAACAGGGCGATCAGCTGGAATTGGACGCCGCTTCCTGAATCAGCACGGGGGCCATGATGGCGGAAGTCCTGCGGGCTGTCAGCAGGCAGCATTGTCATTTGAAATGACAACCCACTAGGCAATCCACTTCGTGCCGCTCCGCTGATTGCCCTGGGCCGGAGGCGCTGCAAGAGTGTAAAACTTACGTTTCCATTTCCTGCCAAACTGACAGCGTAGCTGGTCCTTCACACACAGCGCCGGGGCCAAAATGCAATTTTGGTTAACATTGGCCATATCCTGCAACTGCAACACCCCTTCAAGCCACGAGGTCATGGCAGGCCGATCAGCCAGCTTAGGTTCCGTTAGGACCATGCCCGCTTTGGGGCTACAGCAGAGATGTGTTGCGGCGTTCCGAGTGGCCTTTTTGACAACCCCGGCGCGAGTGCCAACACCGGGGTTGTCGGGGTCATAAAACCGATTACGGGCAGGGCAGAGGCCGGAGGTTGAGCCGGGCCTAACTTCAGAGCAGCCGACGGTAGAGAAATCCGCTTCCGTCAGCCTCCTCATCCCGAACGGCGTCCGGGTGCGCCCCATAGCGGACAAACCCTTGGCGCTCATAAAACGCGATGGCTCTGTGATTTCTCTGGGCTACAGAAAGTTCGAGTTGCTCGACCCCTGCTCCTTTTGCCTCTTCGACAACTCCCGCCATGAGTGCCTGGGCAGCGCCCGAGCCATGAAAATTTTCCATGACGAAGAAGGGGCCGATTTCGCCACGATGACGAATTCGGATGGGCTGAAACTGGCGATATCCGCAAAAACCTGCGAGCAGCTCGCCTTCAAAAATTCCCCTCGTCCCGCCTGCGTCCAAAATTGTCTGGCATCTTTCCATCGTCAGATCATCGACTTCGGCGGGCGTCATCAGGAAGCCGGTCGGAAAGTTCTTCACGCCAGTAACGAAGATCTCTCTCCATTCCTGTGCGTCGGCCGCCGTAAGGGAGCGATACGTGAACATTGCAAATCCTTCGATGACAGCCGGTTGGGCCATTGTTCCAGCCTTGCGGGAAGGACGTAAAGGCAATCTCGGCAACGTCTGGCGAGTTCCGCTTCAGATCCATGCCTCAGCAGTCCGCTAAGCGGGACGGAGCGGACCTTGGCTATGTCACCGATGTACCATGATCAGCTCGTCCACTTCGTGGCCATCGTCAATCAGTGCCGCAGGAATTTTACCTACCCTCTCGAAGCCATGCCGCTCGTAGAAGCGAATGGCCCTATTG
>NZ_JBYLFR010000045.1:0-4158 GCF_057748165.1 Paracoccus sp. NIOT.M2S5SZ12 | reverse complement strand
GAGGTCGCCCGCGTCGCCTGAACCTAAAGGGGAAAGGGGAAGTCACGCCTCAAGCCGCCTTTCTGCAACAACGCCCCTCCCACCCAAGCGCGGGCCATTCGGCCTCCGTCTTCAGCGCATTCGATCCGCCGAGAAGATCGGCGATGTAGCCGGAGGGACCGTTGCCGCCCGCCAGATAGGCGTCGTCCGAGGGCGATGTCGAGGAGAACCAGAACAGGAACGTCAGGTCGTCATGCCGCGCAAACTCCTCGCGCAAGCTTGCTTCGCGCGCCTTCAGATCCGCTATCAGCGCCTGTCCGCGGTCCTGCACGTCATAGATCCGCGACATATCCTCGATCTCCTGGTAGAGAAGCTCCATGTTCCAGAGGTTCTCGCGCAGGCCGTAGATGCTCGTGTCGCCGCTTCCGGTCGTGTTGTCCACATCGGTCACCGTGGTGCATGCACTGGGCGACAGATAGGTCGGAATGCCAAGTCTCTCGAAATCCTCGCGTTTCGCCACCTTGCTGTCCGCACCCAGAAGCGTCACCAGCATGGCCGGGACGAAATCGGGCTGCTGGGCAAGGATCGCCTCGAGTGTGGGGAACTCGACGGTCAGGACCTCGACCTTGTCGTAGGCGGCCTCGAGCTCCGGAAGGACCCGGTTGGGCCAGAATGCGGTGCCGGCCATCCTGTCCTCAAGCCCGAGCAGGAACAGAATCTCTGCGCTGTTATGGCCAAGCGCGACCGTCCGTTCGGGCGCCTTGTCGAATGTCACCTGCTGGCCGCAGTTCTCGATCGTCAGAGGATAGGTCGTCGCCTCGGCCAGCGCGGCGGTGGACAGCAGGGCTGTGGCGAGGCCGCCGAGAGCCGCGAGACAGGTGATGGTTTGCATGATCACAGAATTCCCGACAAAAAGGATTGGCTGCGGCGTAGAGAGTTGGCCTGAAAAATACAAGAGTTTTTGTCGGCATTTCCGTGGCGGCTGCGCCCGGCGCATATGCGGCGAGCGAGCCGATGGAATGCAAGCGTCTCCGTTGCGGTCACCGGTGGCATGCGCCGCAGGAGAAGTAGACCGATATCAATCGTGTTTTGGCCATCATTGATGGTGCCCATCAAGACGTGTTTGACATTGCGTCGTTGGTGCCGCGGATACGAATCAAGCGGTGACCTTCCGCATGATGAGGGATCGGTGTTCGGAGAAGCGCATCGAGACGGTTGCTCTTTCAGGTCGTTCGCCATCGAAGCACCTGAACGATCTAACCTATCGCAAGATCACTTGTTGAATTGAACATGTGGATAGGTGCGCGCTCTTGGCCTTCGTTCAGAGTGAGGACCGTTGCTCGCTCTCGCGAACATATGCCACCGCAAGGATGGATACTTCCCGACGAGCGCTTGGCGACAAGATAACTCGACCTGGGACACAACCCGTCAAACTTTCAGCTTGACGGCTTCTCGAGGGCTCTACCCATGAGTTCCTTGATGCGCAATGCGGAGTGGCCGTTTGCGCTGGCGGTCAGTGTTCCTCTCAGGAATTCGTAGAGTGTGAGGCCGCTGAGGGACCTGAGCCGCTGCGCTCGGTCGGAAGGCCAGCCTGGCCCCGTCGCATAAGGCGCCGTGAAATTTTCAAGGATACCCTGCGGCTTGTGCGTCATCCGGTCGATGCGCAGGAACCGTTCCCCCGCAGGGCCGCGTTCCATTAGCGAACGAATTGCTGCCGAAAAGGAATGCCTCATGAAACTGGATGGTAAGAACATCGCCCTGCTGATCTCTCCCCGCGGAACCGAGGAGCCGGAGTTTTCCAAGCCTCTGGCCGCATTGCGCGACGCAGGTGCCAAGGTCACGGTCGTCAGCACCAAGACCGGTACCGCCAGGACGGTGAACGGCGATCTGGACCCGGGGTCGGATCATAAGATCGACCGCGCGGTCGGATCGGTCTCGGCCGGCGACTTCCACGGGCTGGTCATTCCGGGCGGCACCGTGGGCGCGGATACGTTGCGCGCGGACGAGGATGTGGTGGCCTTCGTCCACGACTTCTTCTCGCAGGGCAAGCCCGTCGGTGCCATCTGCCACGCCCCTTGGGTGCTGATCGAGGCCGGTGTGCTGAAGGGGCGGACCATCACCTCCTATCCCAGCCTCAAGACCGACATCACCAATGCCGGCGCGACCTGGGTGGACAAGGAGGTCATGACCGACAGCGGTCTGGTGACCAGCCGCAACCCCGACGACCTGCCCGCCTTCTGCGCCAAGCTGATCGAGGAGTTCGGCGAAGGGCGCCACGAGGAACAGACCCGCAGCGCCTGAGGCACTGCCCGCGCCCGTCATCCGTGACGGGCGCGTCTTCCTTCCAACGGACGAACTGGTCTTGCCCCATTGGGATGTCAAATCTGGCGCCCACTGGGCGTTGTATGTCTGAGACTTAGATGCCGCAGCCATATTGGTGCAATCGTGTCATCGCAGAGCTGGTTGGCTTTCAGACGCACTGTCACCGACCCCGCAAGATCAGCACAAAGCCTGTGCCTCCCGCTATCGATACGACCGCCAATTCGAAGATCTGCGGAACGGCGCTCATCACGCGAAAGCTGAACGAAGGACTTGCCGAATCTTCCCGGAGGACACATTGTCGCACGGCGTCGTGAACGCATCGAGTGGTGTCCGGGCCCCTCTGACGAAAGTGGCGGCGCTTTCGTGATGTCGGCACCTGATTTCGGATTCACCGCCTGGACTTTTCCTCATGACACAGGACACCCTATCCGCCGCGCAAAAGCGCCCGGTCCTTTCCTATCTGAAATGGGCGATCATCGTCACCATCCTGGGCCTGGTCCTGGGCGCAGTTCTGGGATGGCAGACGACGGGCACGCTTGGGGGCATGCTGTCGATCCTGTTCATCGTCACGGTGCTGGCGGTGCTGGAAATCTCGTTGTCCTTCGACAACGCCATCGTGAACGCCAACAAGCTCAAGGACATGCAGCCGGTCTGGCAGCGCCGCTTCCTGACCTGGGGCATCCTGATCGCCGTCTTCGGCATGCGGATCGTGTTCCCGCTGCTGATCGTGGTGATCGCGGCAGGCATCGGCCCGTGGCAGGCGCTGGTCCTGGCCGCCAGCCAGCCCGACGAATACGCCCGCATCATGCATGACGCCCATCTGCCCATCGCCGCCTTCGGGGGGACGTTTCTGATGATGGTCGGGCTCAGCTTCTTCTTCGACCACGAGAAGGACGTGCACTGGGTCGGCTGGGTCGAACATCACATGGCCAAATACGCCTCGATCCGCGGGGTCGAGGTCGCGGTGGTCCTGCTGTTCGTCCTGGGCTTCTCGCAGCTGCTGAAGGGTGCGGAGCGCACGACCTTCTTCACGGCCGCGATCTGGGGCCTGATGACCTTCCTGCTGGTCGAGGTTCTGGGCGGGCTGCTGGACAGCACGCAGGAGACCCTGCACGGTGCCGCCAAGGGCGGTCTGGGTGCGTTCCTGTACCTCGAGGTTCTGGACGCGTCCTTCAGTTTCGACGGCGTGATTGGCGCCTTCGCGCTCAGCCAGAACCTGTTCGTGATCGCGATCGGTCTGGGCATCGGGGCGATGTACGTGCGGTCCATGACCATCATGCTGGTCGAGAACAGCACCCTGTCGGAATACCGCTATCTGGAACACGGCGCCTTCTATGCGATCATCGCGCTGTCCGTGGTGATGTTCGCCCAGTCCCTGGTCCACATCCCCGAGGTCATCACCGGCCTGGGCGGTGCGACGCTGATCGGCATCTCGCTGTGGTCATCGATCCGCTGGAACCGACACGATGCGCAGCTCGCCGCCGAGTGACGACCCGCCCTTCGGCCGCGCCCGACGCGGCCGAAGGTGTTCTGCAGCCTGAGAACTGGACCGTTTGAGGCTGCAATTTTCGGCGAAGCTTCATTTGCCGAGAATGGAGTTGAGAACGATGAGAGCAGCGAGGTTCACGGTGCCGCAAGACAGGCTTTTGTCCTGAAACAGGGTGGGGAAGGCACGCCGGTGGCCGAGGTCTGCCGGAAGGCGGGATCAGCGATTTCACCTGCGTCGCCGTTTCGCAGAGGTTCGTCCATGTCGCCTTTGAGTAACGCGCGAAAGTTGGTGATGCCCTGAGGGGCGGCATATCATGGCGGTGTTCAGACGCCGTCAATTCTCAGCCGAGAAAGGGATATGCCACATGT
>NZ_JBYLFR010000044.1:0-5570 GCF_057748165.1 Paracoccus sp. NIOT.M2S5SZ12 | reverse complement strand
CTCATGCGGCGCGTGCCAGTCCATCTCCTAGTCCAGCCAGATCAGCAGTGACCCGCGCTTCCTGAGCGCAGCGTTGTAGGCAGACCAGTTGGTGGTGCGGTAGCGGGCGGGCTTGGGCTTGCTCATGCTGCCCATCTAACCGCATGGATTCACCAAGTGAATCCTTAACGGGGAGAGTTCTGCAACAACGCCGGGCTAGAGCCTCGATCACTCGGCATTCGGATACCCTACCTCGTCTACATTCGCTGACCATTCGGGCCAGTTCATCCTGCAAGAGAAGCAGGCGGGCAATCCGGCTTTCGACTGCCTCAAGCTGCTCTTGGGCAATGCGGCTCGCATCCTCGCATGATGCTTCCGGCCGTTCTTGCAAGGCGAGCAGGATGCGGATGCTTGGCAGATCGAAACCAAGCTCGCGAGCATGGCGGATAAAGCCCAGGCGCTCGGCATCGGCGGGGCTGTAGGTGCGCCGTCCGTTCGGCTGGCGGGCAGGCTTGGGCAAAACCCCAATGCGCTCATAGTAACGGATCGTCTCGATGTTCACGCCCGTCTGCCGGGATAAATCGCCGATCTGCATCTTTTGCCTTGCTCCTGTAGTCACTACAGGTTGTAGCAGGGCAAGGCTAAAGTTTCGAGGATCGACGAATGGCCGCTGCAACCGACACAATCCGCTATCACGTTACGGGCATGGACTGCGCGTCCTGCGCCGCCAAGATCGAGGGCGCGGCCCGCAAGGTTGAAGGCGTGGACGAGGTGAAGGTGTCGATTGCCTCGCAGATCATGACGCTCAATGTCGATGATCCGCAGACGCGGCTTCCTGCTATTGAGCAGGCAGTGACAAGCCTGGGTTATCAGCTTGATCGCATAGGCCAGCCCAAGGTGGCCGGGGCGGAAACCGATGAGGATGACGACAAGATCCCTGACCTGTCGCACGTCACCCCAGCCTACAAGCGCGCACTCTGGATCGTTGTCCTTCTCAATGTCGGCTATGGCGTGATCGAGATTTTCGGCAGCTTTCTGTCGGGTTCGCAGGCGCTACAGGCGGACGCGCTCGATTTCGTGGGCGATGGCCTGATTTCCTTCCTCGGCCTCATTGCGGTGGGCTGGGGCCTCGCGGCCCGCGCCAAGGCGGCGCTGCTGCAAGGCGTGTTTCTGGGCCTGCTCGGCCTTGGCGTGATTGGCTCGACGCTCTACCGCGTCTTTGTCGAGCATGAGCCGGAAACCCTCCTGATGGGTGGCTTCGCGGTCGTGGCCTTCATCGTCAATGTGGCCGCTGCCCTTGTGCTGCTGCCCCACCGCAAGGGCGATGCCAATATGCGTGCAGTCTGGCTGTTCTCGCGCAACGACGCGATTGGCAACCTTGCCGTGGTCGTCGCGGCTGTCCTCGTCTGGGCGCTTAGCTCGTCCTGGCCTGACCTTCTGGTGGCCTTCGCCGTCGCGGGCCTGTTCCTGCAATCGGCGTGGTCGATCATCCGGGATGCGCGCTCCGATCTCAAACAGGCTGGCCGTGCATGAAAACGGCTAGGCCTGCACTCATCATCGCCTTTGGAGCCGCGCTCGATCTTGCTGCAAAGCTATGGGCGCGCACCTCTCTCGAACCCTACGGCGCGGCAACCGACTTTCTGCCCTTTGTCGCGCTGCGTCTGACCTTCAATCAGGGGGTTTCGTTCAGCCTGTTCTCATTCGAGGGTGAGACTGCGCGGCTTGTGCTGCTGCTCGCCACGGCCGCATTGACAGCGAGTTTTGCGCTATGGGCTTTTAGATCGCAGGGCTTGGAGCGCATTGCTGCCTCTTTCATTGTGGCGGGGGCGCTCGCCAATGTCATTGACCGTGCGGTGTATGGAGTGGTGACCGATTATCTCGATCTGCACTTTGGGGCATGGCACCCCTTTGTGTTCAATCTTGCAGATGTATGGATCACGGCCGGGGCTATCTCATTATTCTTCTGCCAATTCAGCCAAAAACAAAGTAGGGTTGCCTTGAGGGGCTAACTTAAAGCTCGTGATCGTGGCCCCTGTCGCGCTCCCGCCTTGCGGCCCGCTCCAACTCCCATTCGTGCGCTTTGCGCTCCTGGACTAATGTCAGCGTTCTTTCAGCAACGCGTTCACCTGCTGCACCAAGTGCGTGGTTGAGGCGGTCTGCTTGGCTAGGTAGCTGCACACCGCGCCCCCGCCGCCGCGCCCGCCGCTGGTGAACTTGATGAGCATTAGCCGCGCTCCGGCGGATCGGCCCGCGTATGCGCCGCCCGAAGCGCCCCAAGATCCCGGTCGATCTCGATCAGCCGCGACAGCAGCGCGGTTGCTGTCACCGGCTCGTGCCGGTTGGCGGCCCGCGCGAGCTGGTTGAGGTTGTTCCCGATCCGCGCCAGCTCTCGCAAAAGCTCAGGCGCGACCGGCGGCACCTCCCGCCGCGTCCGCAGCCGCAAGCCGCCCAAGGACGCCCGGATCAGCTCTGACAGGCTCATGCCCCGGCTCGCCGCCAATGCCTGCCATCGCGCCCGCTCGGCCGCGCTGGCCCGCAGCTTGATCCAACGGGCAGGCTCGGAAGCAGCGGAAGGGTCGTTGGCCATGAGGCAGGCTCCAAAGAGTGCAGGGGGATCGCCCCTGCCGGGGTTCGGGGCTGGTCCCGCCGTGCCAAAGGTGCGGGCCGGGGGTTTGAAGGGGGCGGCACGCCCCCTCACCAGCGCGAGTGGACAGGGCAAGGCAAAGCCTTGTCGTGGCCACGAGAGTATGCTGGCGAAGAAGTCAGTTTGCAAGATTGACACTGCCGGGTTAGACAGCGTCCAAGCAGCTGATCGGTCTGGAATTGATATACTAACGCGGTATATACTCCGTTAGTATCTGTGGGGATGAGCTATGAACACCAAAGCCGTATTCACGATGAAGCTGGAACCGGATCTGCGGGAGAGCTTCATGGCCGAAGCCGCAGCCGCTGACCGTCCTGCATCGCAGGTCGTTCGTGAGCTGATGCGCGACTACATCGAGCAGCGCCGCCATGAGCGGGCCTACAGCGAGTATCTGGGTCGCAAGGTGGACAAGGCTCGCGCGTCGATGCTGAACGGCCAGGGACGCAGCCACGAGGCCGTGGAAGCCGATTTTGCGGCCAGGCGGGCCAAACTCGCCGAAGGCTCCGCGTGATCGTTCTCTGGGCGCCTGAAGCCGAGCAGGACCGCGCTGACATCATGGATTACATCGCGGCCGACAGCCCGTCTGCCGCGATCCGTATGGACCAGCTGTTCGGGGAAGCCGCAGCTCGGCTGGCAGATCACCCCTTCATGGGAAAGCCGGGCCATATTCCCGATACCCGCGAGCTGATCCCGCATCCCAGCTACCGCCTGGTCTACACCGTCAACCAGGACACGATCTGGATATTGGCCCTCGTCCATACTGCCCGCCTTTGGCCCTGATCGCTGGCTAGGACAGAAGGACTTGGCCGCGCACCTGTCCACCCTCTGCCCGCAATGGAGCGCCATTCATGGAGATTTCTGAGCAAGAGTTTCAGTCTGCCGTTCGCCAAGGCGAGGAGCTGCGCCGCAACGGCTATGCCGTCAGTGCCGAATATGACGCCCGCCAGAACCGCCTCGTGGTGGGCCTGAGCAGCGGCGTCACCATCATGGTCCCGGTGCATCTTGTTGAAGATCTGGCCGGTGCCGATCCGGTCGATCTGGCCGAGATCGAGATCACCCCGTCGGGCCTTGGGCTGCATTGGCCCAGATTGGATGCGGACGTTTACGTTCCCGGCTTCATGAAGGGCATCTATGGGACGCGCCGCTGGATGGCCGCGCTGCTTGGCGCGGAAGGGGGCAAGTCGTCCTCCCCCGCCAAGGCCGCGGCCGCACGGACCAACGGCGCCAAGGGCGGCAGGCCCCGCAAGCAGGCGTGAGGGTTCCGCAGCGCCTCTAGGACTCTCTCCAAGCCTTGGTGCCTGGTCTGACCCTCACAGGGCGCCACCGGCCCTCTGGCACAGCCTCGCCACGTCCTTGTTCCCCAGCATGTCCCATCCGTGCAGTACGACCTGACGGACGATCTGCGCGCATCAGTGCACTAAGACTCTTAGGATATATGGATACGCTGGTGCATTTTGGCCGTTTCGGCCTTGCTGGGCTGAGAAAAACAGAAATTGACAGTTGGCTGGTGGCCAACTAAAGTTGGCTGGTGGCCAACTATCGAGGCGAGGGATGGGCAGGATTTCACTTCACGAACTGCGGCGGATGGGGGTGTCTGTCGAAGACATCGAAACGGCCAAGGTCACGCAACTGGCGCAGCGCCGGACAGGCTCTCCGGTGCAGTCCATCGGCGTCATTGTCGGGGCAGCAGAACAGCGCCAACGCATGAACCCGAACCCGCCTGCCGATCTGACCGCCCGCGCAATGCGCAAGCGCGGTGTTTACGACCAGGCGGCGCTCCTGCTCGATCAGCAGGCTCTCCGGGAGAACAGCCCCGAACGCGCCGCAATGGCGCGGAAGGCCGCTCTGGCGGCCAAGGAACTGTCCGTCAGCAATCAGATTGAGTTTGACTTCTTCGGAGGAGGCAACGTGTCCATTGCATTCCAGTACCAGGACGCCGTGACCGAACGCCTGTTTGCGGCGGCGAAAACGCCTGCGCAGGCGTTTCACGCGCAGGCGGTGCTCTGGCAGATCACCCGCAACCTCGCGTGGCAGTCCTACGAATGCACCAAGACCGCTGCCGACCTGTGTGAGGTGATGCGAACCGACAAAGGAGATATGGCTCGCGCTCTGGACCTTCTGGAGCAGGTGGGGGCCATCCGGCGGATGAAGCGTGGGCGGGTGAAGATCATCACCGTGACGCCAGAAGGGGCATTCCGGGGCAACGTGAACAGCCACGCGCAAGCTGTTGAACGCTACAAGCTGGACGTGATTGAGGGCGGTAAGTCCGACCAGACCCCCGAGTAGCCGACCGGTCGGCTACCGGTTCCGGAAACCGATACCGACCACCCTGCCGACCGGCCCCGACCACCCAAGGAACCACCGTGCCGCTGACGCTGAACCAGGCTGCCAAGACCTGCGGCCGCTCCAAGTCTACCCTTCTGAATGCCATCAATAGTGGGCGCATGAGCGCGCCCAAGGATGATCGGGGTCGCTACGCCATCGACCCGGCAGAGTTGCACCGTGCGTTTTCCTTCCAAGCTCCTGACCGGTCGGCCGACCGGTTCCCGGAACCGCAACCGACCACCCATGAGAACCACCAGACCACCCTGACCGACCAAGGCCTAAAACGAGAAGTCGAGTTGTTGCGCGAGATGCTGGGCAAGGCCGAAGCCAATGCCGACCATTGGCGCGCATTGGCCGAGCGTCAGCAGGCGCTCCTGGAAGACAAGCGGCCCAAGGAACCGCGCAGCCTCCTTCAGCGCATCCTCGGCCGATAAGTTAGCTTGGCGCTGTTTAGGACTAGGGTGCAGTAGTCCCCGCCCGCCCGCTCGGATCAGAGCGGGCTGTAGGGCGGGCGGGGGCTAGAGGGCGTTGTTGCAGAAAGGCGGCTTGAGGCGTGACTTCCCCTTTCCCCTTTAGGTTCAGGCGACGCGGGCGACCTCGGCTGTGCCGAGGGCGTTGAAGC
>NZ_JBYLFR010000043.1:0-5699 GCF_057748165.1 Paracoccus sp. NIOT.M2S5SZ12 | reverse complement strand
CCTTGCGGGCCGATCCGCGGTCTGCACGCCCGGCAACGCCGGTCGGCACGAAAATTCTTGTTTCGCGGGCAGATTCAGGCGATTTACACGTCAGACGACACGCCACATTGGGGAATGTGGCTAAAAAATCTGGTTTGTCGAAGAAAGAGTAAAAATGGCTGAAGTTATATGGCTTTACATCGGAAACGGGGCCGCGATCGCCCCGTCGCCGACCACCAATGTGACGCAGACAGAGTTGAACAACTCGTGGATCAATAACTACACCGCCACCGGCCCGAGTATGATTGCCCCCGTTACGCTTGACGGCCGGGAGCTGCCGATTTCTAACAGTCCTAACAGCGGCGTAGGTTTCCGCCTGCCGTTCAACCCTTATATCTCCAACGGCGTGGCCTATTCGAGCGACTTTGTGTATGAGCGCCCCTTCGGTCAGGGAACAGCCAATAATGTGGGGATCCAGACTGCATTTGGCGCCTCTATTGTCATCACGGACGGAGAGGGTGGCACCCGGACCCAGCCCGGGACGGTGGTGCAAATGACAAATGGCGATGTTTTTTTCCGTCCGCGGGCGGGTTTTCAGGACGAGTGGGAAGAGATCGACTCGCTGCGATCTGTGCAGATCACAAATCCTTCCCCGCTCCCGCGAAACTCTTATCTTGACTCCACCATCAGCTTCAATCCGTCGATCTTAGATATCGAAATTGTGCCCTGTTTCGCGGCCGGGACGCTGATCCTGACCCCGCAGGGCGAGGTGCCGGCGGCGGCGCTGGCGCGTGGCGATCTGGTGATGACCGCCGATGCCAGCGCCCAGCCGATCCGCTGGATTGCAGCGCGCGAACTGGATGCGGCGGCGCTGGCGGCGAACCCGCATCTGCGCCCCGTGCGCATCCGCGCCGGCGCGCTTGGCGCGGGCGTTCCGGCGCGCGATCTGGTGGTCTCGCCGCAGCACCGCGTCCTGCTGCGCTCGGGCATCGCGCGGCGCATGTTCGGCGCCTCGGAGGTGCTGGTGGCCGCGAAACAGCTTCTGGCGCTGGACGGTGTCGAGATTGCCCGCGATCTGGACAGCGTGACCTATGTCCATTTCCTCTTCGACCGCCATCAGATCGTGCAGTCGGAAGGCGCCTGGACCGAATCACTTTACACCGGTCCCGAGGCGCTGCGCGCCATCGGTCCCGACGCCCGCGCCGAGATCGAGACGCTGTTCCCCGAGGCCCTTACCGCCGCCCCCGCGCGTGAGGTGATCGCCGGCCGCATGGCCCGCAAACTGGCCGAGCGGCACGCCCAAAACCACAAGCCCGTCTATTACTGACGTGGGATATTGGCATGGCTTGCCCTGGGCATCGGACCATCTGAGCATGGAGGCGCAGGCCCTTATTGTAGCCGCACCCCACAACCTCCGGCTGCGCCCCCGCCATCTCCGGGAACTTACCATAACACCGGTTACAGGCGGGACGGCGACCCCCGGTTGAGCGCGGGGGGGCGCTCAGCCCCGGCGCCAGGGCCACCAACGGCGGAAGGGAGAGGTCAGGGACGGCGCGGGATCGGCAGAAGGCGCGGTTGGTCGGTCGGCCAGTTTCTCGGCCAAGGCGCGCCAGCGGTCGCGATCCGCCTCGGCCGCGCGCACCAAGGCGGCACGTTCCTCAAGCCGGGCTTCCATTTGAGCAATGGTCAGGCGAGCCTTATTCATATCATCGACAAGGGTGGACCAGTCTGCCCCGGTGCGGCCCAGAGGACTGTCCCGGTCCGCTTTGACCCGATCTGTGGGACTGTCCCGGTCCGGACCAGGGCGGTCCATGGTCCAACGATCTAGGGCACTGCGCTCGATGCGCCACTGATTACGATTATCCCGCCGAGCCTCAAGCTGAGTGGCTTCAATCGCCCGCATGATGGTGGATTTTCCAACATTGGCGATGCGGGCCGCTTCACGCGGAGACAGGGCGGACCGGTCCTGTCCCAGGGTCCGGTCCGGTCCGGTCCGGGTCACTTCCCAGCGCCTTCAATCTGTGGCTTAGCCGTCTTCAGGCGATACTCCCGAAGGAAGGCCACCCGATCGCCTTTAAAGAACAACGCAGGGTTCACCCAAAACTGGTTGGGTAGCTTTGGCTTGAGGAAACCTTTCTGGATCAGTTCTTTCAGACCGTTGTGAAAGGTTCGATCACTCATATCCAAGGCGCGGCCGTTCAGCCCTTCATCGAACCAGATCAAGTTGACTGAGTCAGAGTAGCCGCCTGTCATCTTGGCTCGCTGATACTCGGCCAGGACAGCTTGAAAGACCCGCGCGCCGGTCCGCGTCAGATCGTATGCAGCCCTCACTCCATCAGCGAAGACTTTGACGAAGTGTTCCTCGTCCTTCTCTTCGATGACATGGATGATCGACTGCCCGACGACCTCGCCAGTGTCCGGGTCCATCAGATCCCGAGGGCTGGTGCGCGTCCGCACGGTCTTATGCCGGGTCCTGATTTCCGAACCTGCCACAAAGGGGTTCTCGTTTGGGGAGTATTCCAGCTTTCGAAGGTTGATAGGGTTATCCACAGGGTGTCCTCGAATGCCGTCTTTTAGACGTGTTTTCTTCGCTTGTCCGAAGCCTAAGTGAAGGACTAGCGAAGAAAAATCAATGAAAACCTTCGCCCAATGTCAGAATTTCTTCGCTCGATGTCAGAATTTCTTCGCTCGTGAATCAGCGTAGCTTGGCTGAACCGCTGTTTCCCTTCTCACTCTTTTTAAGGCGGAGGTTCCGGCGCGGCGGCGGTCGCCGTGAGTGGCGCCCGTCACGCAGGCGAACGGCGGGCGTTGCCGGGACGGAACCGACAAGAAGGTTTGTCCGTCAGGACGCATTTTCATGAGGCTGAACACTTGAACGAAGTAACCCAACGGGTCATATGAAAGCATGCAGGCCGTTGCAGAGACCCCCATCTTCACCCGGCAGACGGAGAAGCTGTTCAGCGAGGACGAGAAGTGCGAACTGATCGACTTCCTTGCCGAGGACCCGCTGGCCGGCGACGAAATCCCCGGCACCGGCGGCGTTCGCAAGGTCCGGTTTGCCGCCTCGGGCCGAGGCAAGCGGGGCGGGGCTCGGGTGATCTACTACTACTTGGACGACACCATGCCGCTCTACGCGCTGCTGGCCTATGCCAAGAACGCAAAGGACGACATGAGCCCCGAGGAAAAGCGCGTGGTGGCATCCCTCGCTGCCGCGCTGAAAGCCGCATGGAAGGAGAGGAAATGAGCACCTTTGGCGAAGATCTGATCCAGGCGATGGGCGAAGCCCTGGCCCATGCCGAGGGCAAGGGTCCCGCTATCCTTCATGCCCCCGTCGATCCGCGCGAGATCAGGACGCGGGCGAAGCTCACACAGGCGCAGATGGCCCCGCTGATGGGCATGAGCCTGTCGGGCTACCGGAAGTGGGAACAGGGCCGACGGCGCGTCTCCGGCCCCGCTGCGGCCCTGCTGCGGGTCATCGAGAAAGAGCCTGGCGCGGTGCAGCGGGCACTTGCAGGCTGACAAGCGCCGCCCCTGGATCACTCACTTTCCAGCTTTTGGCGGCTCCAGCCAGATCACGCAGGCGTCGTCGCCGGCCGGGCTGGTCATGAGTTCGCCGCCGGCCCCCTTGCAGAAGATCTTTGGATGCTCCCCGAAAGCGCGGGCGTCTGCCCGCCCCTGGAGCCAGAAATGCCCCAGAGCGCCCAGGAGAGCCCCCAGAGCCACAAGGCCGCCCGCCACGGCGAACACCCCACCCGACCAGAACAGGGCCTGTCGGCTGCCTTGCAGAGCCTCCAGGCGCATCCTGTTGGCTGCGGCCCTGACCTCGTCCTGGAGCCCGGCCACCGCCTTGGTGGCCCCGTCCCGGGCCGCCTGGAGGTTGGCCTGGTAGCTCCGGTCGATGACCCGCTCGGCCGCATCGAGGACTTTCGCACTCTGGTCCTGGGCCTCCTTCACCGACGCCTGCACGGACGCGCGCAGGGCAGCGGCGTCCTTCTTGGTGATGGCGGTAGTGGTGAGGACGGCCACGTCCTGGCGCAGGAGCCGGACCTGGTCGCTCAGGTCGTTGATGACCTGGGCGGGGCTTTTGGCCGTGTCGCTCATGCCTCGGCCGCCTTGGCATCGAGGTCGGCGAGCAACCCGGTCAGTTCCTTCTGGTCCACCTCTCGGGTGGCATTCTTGCGCAGGGTGGCGGCCATCCAGCGGGCGATCTTGGGGTCTTTCAGGGCCTCGGTGGTGACGATGGCGCCAACGATGATCTTGCGGCGGGTCTCGGTGGCCTTGGCGCGGGTCTTGAGGCGGTTCAGCCGCGCCTGAGCTTCCGCGATCTGCTGATCAATGGTGCGCGCCATTCCGCACTCCCTTGTTCTCCTAATGGTTGCCAGACTGACCCCAGAGCAGCTACGCTGCAAGACACGAAGTGCCCACTTATACAAACGCTTTGCGTTTGTGTGGGCGGGGGAGGCTGCGCTTCCCCTCGACCCCTTGGCTTGAGCACGGCGCACCTATGGCGATCTATCACCTGCGGGCCACAATGATTTCCCGCTCGTCCGGGCGCAGCGCCACGGGGGCTGCCGCCTATCGCTCCGGCGAACGCATCCACGACCGGCGCACGGGGCTGGACTTCGACTACCGCGCCCGCAGCGGCGTCGAGCATGTCGAAATACTCGCCCCCGCCCACGCGCCGGAGTGGGTCCACGACCGCTCCGCGCTGTGGAACGGGGTGGAGGCGGCCGAGACCCGCAAGAACAGCCAGCTCGCCCGCGAAATCCGGGTGGCCCTGCCGGCCGAGCTGAGCCACGAACAGCGTGTGGAGCTGGTCCGCGACTTCTGCCAGCGGTCCTTCGTGGACCACGGCATGGTCGCGGACATCGCGCTCCACGCGCCGGGGCTGACCAGCGACGAGCGCAACCACCACGCCCATATCCTGCTGACCACCCGCGAGATCGGTGCCGAGGGGTTCACCGCCAAGAACCGCGACTGGAACGCCGTGGCGGTCCTGGAGGACTGGCGGGAGGCGTGGGCACAGGACGCCAACGCCGCCCTGGAGCGGGCCGGCCATGCGCTGCGGATCGATCACCGGACGCTGGAGGCGCAGCGCGCGGAGGCGCTGGAGCTGGCCGCCGAGGCGCGTGCGCGCGGCGACGAGGTCGAGGAGCTGGCGCAGACGGTGCGCGCCGTGGAGCTGGACCGGGAGCCGTTGCCGCAGCTGTCCCTCGGGGCGTGGCAGCTCAAGGAGCGCGGGATCGAGGTCGCGGCGGTGCGGGTCTGGCACGAGGTCAAGGAACGCGCCCTGGAGGTCGGGCGGGTGGCCCAGGAACTGGCCACTCATGCCCGCGACTGGCTCGGACGGGTGGCCGAGCGCACGCTGGAGGCGCTGGAGCCGGCGCCCGATGCCTGGGGGGATTTCTTCGCGGAAGCCGCGCAGGGCGGGCTGCGCGACGACCTGTCCCGCGATCTGGACCGGGAGCGGCAGGCGGCGGCGCAGCTCGAACGCACCCGCCAGCAGGAGGTGGTGAAGGAGCGCGAGGCCCATGCTCGCCGGGACGACGAGCTGGGCCACGAGTTGTAGCCTGCGGAGCCGGGCAGGCCCGCCCCTCCGATACTTGAGGTCTCCGGGGCAGCCTTGCGGGCCGATCCGCGGTCTGCACGCCCGGCAACGCCGGTCGGCACGAAAATTCTTGTTTCGCGGGCAGATTCAGGCGATTTACACGTCAGACGAC
>NZ_JBYLFR010000042.1:0-5965 GCF_057748165.1 Paracoccus sp. NIOT.M2S5SZ12 | reverse complement strand
AAACACTGCCCGACCAATCCGCAACAGACATGACAATCCCTCCCAATCCCAGAGAAAGATGAACCAGAAACGCAAGGCAAATGCAACTGTAGTACTAGGTGGTGATTCTGTCCCCCGCTGCAAGTTTGCGGGGCCAAGCGCAACTGTTAAGCTTTCCACGGAATCTGTGGATAATCCTGTGGGCGGGCTGTGAGGATGGCCCTCCGGGGCCAGCAATCGTTACAGTTCCGTGAATTTGCCCTTATTTTAGGCACAAACCAATGCCGTTGTTTTCGTTATATTTTATTGTTGAACGGGGTGGATTGACGGAAATATCTCGCCAAATCCGCATGTTGTGCAACAGGTCGGTCGCGGGGTGGACAAATGTCGCGGCGGGTCCGGATCGGACCTATTCCGGCCCCAGCACATCCGGCGTGCGCCAGCCCAGATGCTGGCCGCCATCGACGCAGATCAGCTGTCCAGTGACCGCCCGCGCGGTCAGGAAATAGGCCAGCGCATCGGTGATGCCCTTCGGGTCCGCCCCCCGTTTCAGGACGGTCGCCCGGCGCTGCGCGGCGAAATGCGCCGCGCTCTGTCGCGCGCCCTGCAGGGTGGGGCCGGGTCCGATCGCGTTCACGCGCACATGCGGCGCCAGGCCCTGCGCGGCGGTCCGGGTCAGCGACCACAGCGCCGCCTTGGCGATGGAATAGGTCATGAATTCCGGGGTGGGCTTCAGCACCCGCTGATCGACCATGTTCACGACCAGGCAGCGCGCCTGCGGCTCTCCATTCTCGTCGGGCAGCGCCTTGGGCGCCTGCGCGGCAAAGGCCTGGATCAGCTGGAACGGGGCGCGCAGGTTCGAACCCAGATGCCGGTCCCAGCCCTCCATCGTGGCGGTCGCGATGCTGTCATATTCGAAGATCGAGGCGTTGTTCACCAAGACCGTCAGCGGCCCCATCGCCGCCCCGATCTCGGGGATCAAGGCGGCGGTGCGGTCCGCATCCAGAAGGTCGGCCCGGAAGGTCGCGGCTTGAACGCCCAGGGCACGCGCTTCGGCGGCGGTCGCCTCGGCCTCCTCGGCAGAGCCGGCGTAGTGGATGGCGACATCATGGCCGTGACGCGCCAGCTCCAGCACCATGGCGCGGCCCAGCCTGCGCGCGCCCCCGGTGACCAGCGCGACGCCCCCCTTTGCGTCCGGCGTCACAGCAGCACCCAGACATAGACGCCATAGGCCGCGATGAAGGCCGCGCCCACCGCCCGCGTCACGTTGACCGCGCGGAACAGGAAGGGCCACAGCAGCAGCGCCGCCGCCAGCATGACCCACAGGTCAAGGCGCACCATCTCGGGCGGGACCGTCAGCGGCGCGATCAGCGTGGTGATGCCCAGAATGGCCAGGGTGTTGAAGATGTTCGAGCCGACGACGTTGCCCAGGGCCATGTCCGCCCGCCCCTTCAGCGCCGAGGCGACCGAGGCCGCCATCTCGGGCAGCGAGGTGCCGATCGCGACCAGTGTCAGGCCGATCACGGTCTCGCTGATGCCGAAGGCGCGCGCGATCTCGGTCGCGCCGCCGACCAGCAGGTTCGCACCCACCGGCAGCAGGACCAGCCCCAGCCCCAGCCAGATCAGGATGCGTGCCCAGCCCGCGCCCTCGGTCTGACCGCCGATCTCGTTGCCGTCGGCCCCGCCGGTGGAGAGCTGGCGCCACAGCACCGCCGCCAGGGCCAGCAGGAGGATCACCCCGCCGATGCGGCCGATCTGACCGGTCATCGCCAGCGCGATCAGCAGGACGGAGGCGCCCATCATCATCATCCAGCTTTCGCGCAGGTCGTGCCCCTTGGTCACGATGACCGAGATCAGCGCCGTGGCCCCCAGGATCACCAGCACGTTGGCGATGTTCGATCCGACGACATTGCCCATGGCGATGCCGCTGGACCCCTGCAGCGCGGCCGAGACCGACACCAGCAACTCCGGCGCCGAGGTGCCGAAGGCCACCACGGTCAGGCCCACCACCAGGGGCGTCATGCCCAGCTTCAGCGACAGGCCCACGGCCCCCTTGACCAGCAGGTCACCCCCTGCCACCAGCAGCGCGAGGCCCCCCAGGACCAGCAGAATTTCAACGATCACGACGGTCGATCCCCAATATCCTCAGAACGGCCCGCCGGAAACCGGGGCCGGTCAGCACCGCCACCACCACCATGACCAGCAGGAACAGGACGACGACGCGCACCATCATCCGCGGGTTCCGAAGCGCTGGAACGCGGCGCGATCCTCGGCGGCGTCCAGCAGCAGGTCCGCCGACAGCCCCAGACGCCGCAGCATGGGTCGGCGCATGCCGTGCACCTCCATGCGGATTTTGTCACCGTAGAGCGCCTTGAGATGCGGGACCATGTGCCCGACGCCGTCCGCCAGCCCCAGCCTCACCGCCTCGCGGCCGGCCCAGAAGGCGCCGGTGAACAGGTCCTGATCCGCGGCCAGCCGGGTGCCACGACGGGCGCGGACGTGATCCTTGAACGCCTCGTGGATCGGCCCCAGGATGGTGTGCAGGCGGGCCACGTCCTCCGCGCTCTGGGGGCGGAACGGGTCGAGGGTCGACTTGGATTCGCCCGCCGTATGCACGCGACGCTCGATCCCCCAGCGGTCGATCAGCTGGTGGAACCCGAAGCCCGCCGAGATCACCCCGATCGAGCCCAGGATCGAGCTGTCATCGGCCCAGATGTCGTCGGCGGCGCAGGCCAGCCAGTATCCGCCCGAGGCCGCCACATCCTCGACGAAGGCATGGACCGGGATGTCGGTCTCGTCCGCCAGCCGCCGGATGCGCGCCGCGATCAGCGAGGACTGGACCGGAGAGCCGCCTGGCGAATTGATCGCCAGCGCCACGGCCAGCGGCTTGCCGCGGCGGAAGGCGCGTTCGATCACCGGGGCCAGGGCGGCGTCGTTCAGCCCGCCCCCGCGACCGGCGCCGCCGATCGTGCCGGACAAGCGGATGACCGCAACGCGCGGCTTGCGGGAGATCAGGCGGGAGATCACGGGAATACGCATGGCCTACAGATAGGCCGGGCGCGGGCACCCCACAAGGCGACAGATCGGCACGCGCCTCAGGACGCGGCCTCGCGGATGGTGTCGCCGGGCAGGAAGGTCGGCGTCAGCGCGATGATACGGTCCTCGGGTGCTGCGTCCTTGCCCGAGACCAGTCGGGCCGCGCGCCGGCCCACGTCGACGCGGCGCGCATCGGTGGTGGCCAAGCGCATCGGCAGCCCGTCCAGCAGGTCGACCCCGTTGAAGCCGGCCAGCCCGATCCGCCCCGGAATGTCGTAACCCCGGTCGATGCAGTGCAGCAGCCCCCCTGCCCCGATCATGTCGTTCGAGAAGTAGAGGAAATCCAGGTCCGGCGCGCGGGCCAGGATGCGCTCGGTCAGCTCGCGCCCCTTCAGCAGCGACGACCCGCCCTGATAGTATTCGCGCGCCTCCAGCTGGACCCCGGCCAGGCCCAGACCCTCCTCGAAGCCCAGCAGGCGTTTGCGCGCGCGGTGATCCTCGGGCATGTGCGTGCCCACGAAGCCGATGCGCCGATAGCCCGCCGCCAGGATGCGCGCCGCCATCTCGCGCCCCGCGCGGATATGCGAGATGCCCACCAGCGTGTCGATGCCCTCGCCGTCGACATCCATGATCTCGACCACCGGCAGGCCCGAGTTCTGCAGCATCGCCCGCGACGCGCGGCTGTGCTCCAGCCCCGCCAGGATCACGCCAGAGGGCCGCCAGGACAGCATGTCGTAGAGCACCATCTCCTCACGCGCGGGAGAGTAGTTGGTCACCCCGATCACCGGCTGCAGCCCGGTATCGTCCAGTTCGGCCGAAATGCCGCCCAGCACGTCCGGAAAGACCAGGTTCGACAGCGACGGAATGACGACCGCCACCAGATTGACCCGCTGGCTGGCCAGCCCGCCCGCGATCTTGTTGGGGACATAGCCCAGCGTCTTGGCCGCGGTCAGGACCTTCTCGCGCGTCGCCGCGGACACGTCGCCGCGGTTGCGCAGCACGCGGCTGACGGTCATCTCCGACACGCCCGACGCCTCCGAGACGTCACGAAGGGTCAGCGGGCGGCGGGGACGGATGGGCAGCATGGGCAGGCTCCTGAGCCGGGACACCCGATGTTAGCGAAGGACAGCGCCGCCCACAACCGCCCGCCGATCGCTGCCTTGCCAAAGGCCCCGTCCAGCCGCTAAAGCTGTCGCCGACGGCCCCGTGGCTCAACTGGATAGAGCAGCCCCCTCCTAAGGGGCAGGTTACAGGTTCGAGTCCTGTCGGGGTCACCAACATTTATAGTTTTGCTGCAAATGAGGCATAAGAGTGCACGTTTTGGTCTTCCCGTGCACACCTCCTGTCAAGGAAAATCGTTCGAGTATTGCGAAATTCCATATTATATATTTAAATCAGGAACTTAGATGACCTCTTTCGCCTCAATATGGCCTCTGCCTTTGCTCTGAGGAACAGCCTGGCAAGACCTTGCCCTCCAGCAGTATAGGCGGCGATACCCGCGTCGCGGAGAAGTATACGGGCGGACAGCCACGGCAAACCGAACTCGGACTGGATCATGCTAAGGGTTAAAAGACGACACCCGAATGCTCCCATGGCCGACTCATCAACCCGCAAGTGTTGGCGCCGCGTGATAGGATGGATGACGTTCCTGACCGGCAAATCGCCCGCATCGACCAGCGACATCAGGCGGTCCATCTCTCGAATGCCGATGCTTCGACCGAACTCGGCAAGGGGCAGTTCGCCCGACAGGCGCTCCATCTCAAATCAAGTGACATTGATAGGCTGAAGCCGCTACGGGAAGGGTCCCGCCTTGTCCTGCCTCCGACGGAACATCAGGCTGACCGAATTGCCGCGGCTCTGCACGCAGAGATGCCATGGGCGGCAGAGGACACGATTCAGGTATGGCATGACCTGCGCCGCCCAGTCCGCGACCACTCGCTCAATATCGCGCCAGACCTGCGGGATCGTGACGTCACCGCCGGCCGACCGAACCAGAGTTGGGCAGGCGAGATCAGTCATGTCTGGGCCCACGAAGGCTGGCTGTATCTGGCGGTCATCCCTGACCTGCACTCCCGGTGCGTGATCGATTGAGCCGTAGGCATCTGCATGAATCGCGATCCGGCAGTCTAAGGCGCTGAGGATGGCCATCGCCCTGCAATCATCACCCGGGCGCTGCATCTTCCACGACGACCGTGGCAGTCAATGCCGTGCGCACGGCGAGCGTAAGGTCCTACGCGATCATGCTCTGGAGACCTCAATGAGCGGCAACGGCAATTGCTACGACGACACCGCTGTCGAGGCCTTATTCGAGACCATCACGGCAGAGCTGATCCCACGGCGACCCAGTGAAAACCGCCGACGGACCAAGACGGCAATCGTTCAGGACGTCACCTGCCTCCACAGTCTGCTCCCTCGGCACTCAGCATTGGAAAATGAAAGCCCGCTGACCTTCAAACGCCAAGGGGCCTGAACGAGCATCAGGGGCGGCACAGATACGCGACAGGTCCACAGCGCCCTTCGAACTCCCGCGCAACCGCGCCGCGCGCCAGGCGGTCTGGGTACTAGGACCCCTGCACGCTCCAGGATCATCACCTCGGTTTGTGGCGCCGCTAGTCATATTTGACGGTCTTCTGCGGGACTTCCGTCCGGGGATGCAGACCTTTATCCCCTTGTCTTCCAACGCTTCTCTGAGCCAATCGGCGTCATGGCCTCTGTCGGCCAAAAGCCAACCCGCCTTCGGCACGCTGCCCAGAAGCGCCGCTGCGCCGATGCAATCACCCACCGGACCGGCAGACATGTAAAACCCGATTGGCCGCCCCTTGGCGTCGGTAACCGCGTGCAACTTGGTGTTCATGCCACCTGCGGTTCGCCCGATCCGACGCCCGCGCCCCCTTTTTTCAGCCATAGGCTCGATGCCGTGCGGCGTGCTTTGAGACAGGTTGCGTCGATC
>NZ_JBYLFR010000041.1:0-6481 GCF_057748165.1 Paracoccus sp. NIOT.M2S5SZ12 | reverse complement strand
CGGGCTTGGGCTTGCTCATGCTGCCCATCTAACCGCATGGATTCACCAAGTGAATCCTTCACGGGGAGAGTTCTGCAACAACGCCTGCCAGGAGGCAACTCACACTGGAAGGCGAGTTATCCAGACGGAATGAACCGTTTGGCAGAAGCCGGTCGAATTCACGTCGCCAAGAACAGCATCCGCTATCGCCGCTTCGCCGATGACTTTCCATTCCAGCAGATCGGAAACATCTGGACCGACACGATTACCGGCAACTTCACCGACGACAAGATCTACGTCGTGCAGACGGGCTTCAAGGTGATCGAACGCTGCATGCAGATGACCAGCGATCCCGGTGAGTTGGTGCTGGATATCACTTGCGGTTCTGGGACCACAGCAGTCGTGGCCGAGCAGTGGGGCCGCCGCTGGATCACCATCGACACTTCTCGCGTGCCGGTGGCGCTTGCTCGGCAGCGCCTGCTCACGACCACGTTCCCTTGGTACAGGTTGAAAGAGCCATCGAAAGGGCCGGCTGGCAGCTTCGTTTACGAGCGCAAGCGCAACAAGAAGGGCGAGGAAGTCGGAGGTCTAGTCCCGCGCATCACGCTCAAGTCGATCGCTAACGAAGAAGACCCCAAAATGGAGGTGCTGGTCGATCGCCCCGAGGTGAACGACAAGATCACCCGCGTTTGCGGCCCCTTCACCGTCGAAGCTACGATCCAGGCTGCGATGAGCATGGAGGAGGATGCTGATGGCGCATCGGCGCAGCCGCAATCCTCGAGCCCACGGGCCTACCTTGACCGCATGATTGAGGTGCTGCGGCAGAGCAAGTCGCTGAACGTGCCAGGCAACGTGACGCTGCAACTGGACAATGTTCGCCCGCTTGCCGATCGCGAATTTCTGCATGCCGAGGCCGTGGCAAAGAACGGCAGCGAGAAGACCATCGCCATTGCCTTCGGCCCCGAGGATGGCGCTATCGGGTCGGACTACGTGTTCAACGCGGCTACCTGGGCAGCTACACCTCGGTCGATGAGCACGGTGAGATCGCGGCCTTGATCGCCGGGGAGCAGACATCACCGCTATGGGTGCCTGTTTCCGGGAGCGCCCTGGCTTTCGACATCGCAGTCTTCCGGCGTGGCCGGATGTCTAGCCATATCGGCATCGTCATCCGCCATGGCCTGATGATCCACATGCAGGGCGACGACTGCGCGAAAGTCGAGCCTTATCAGACCGGGGCTTGGGGGCAGCGCCTGCAAGGCCATTGGCGCCACGTGCAGTTGATCAGCGAGGCCACGCGATGACCGCCCGCGATCATCTGCCGGTCCTGATCGCCCCCCACATGGCGCCCGAGCCCAGGATCGAGGCGCGTGTCCCGGTCGGGCTGACGATCACCCAGATCATTGACCTGCAGCTGCCAGCCCTCCCGCACCAGGATCGCGCGCGTCTTCGCGTGACGCTGGTCACGGAGCAGGGTCTCGAGGCCATCGACCCTGTCTGGTGGCACCGCGTCCGGCCACGGCCCGGGGTTCAGGTCGTCATCCGCCTGATCGCCGGAAAGAACGCCCTGCGCACCGTCCTGTCGATCGTCGTCGCCGTCGCGGCCGTGGCGTTGGCGACGGTATTCGCACCGGGGCTTGCCGCGGTCACCGGCTTCAGCGTGGCAGCCGCCGGATCGCTGATCACGGCGGGCGCGACGCTGGTCGGGAACCTGCTCATCAACGCGATCGTGCCGCCGCCGACGCCCGAGGAGCGGCAGGACCGCTTCCAGATTTCCGGCCTGCGTAACCGGCTGGATCCCGATGGCGCCGTCCCGATCGTCATGGGCGCGACCCGGTATGCTCCGCCCTTCGGCGCGACGAGCTACACCGAGATCGTCGGGGATTGGCAGTTCGTCCGCGCGCTGTTCAATTTCGGCTACGGCCCGGTCGCGCTGTCAGACTTCCGGATCGGCGACACCTCGATCGCCGAATACGACGAGGTCGAGATCGAGACCCGCGAAGGCCGGCCGGGCGATGCGCCGGTCAGCCTGTATCCGCGCCAGGTCATCGAGGAGAACGTGGGGGCCCAGCTGGTGCGACCGAAGCCCCGTGACGACAGCGGCAACATCATCGACGGTCCGGCCGTGGCGACCCCGGTTATTCGCACGACCGGGGCCGACGCAAAAGCGGTCTCGATCATCCTATACTGGCCGGCGGGCCTGCACTGGGTCAGTGATCGGGGCAACACCCGGCGCGAGACCGTCACCATTCGGGTCGAGCAGCGACGCGAGGATCAGGAAAACTGGCAGCTGGTCGAGGATCTCGAAGTCAGCGCCAGGACGAAGGACGCTTTCTGGCGACAGCACAGCTGGGAATTCTCTTCCCGCGCACGCTGGCAGATCCGCCTGACCATGCTGTCCGACACCGATGTCGGCGACAACGTGGTGCGAAACACGATCTGGGCAGCTCTGCAGACCCTGCGTCCTGAGTATCCGCTGAACTTTGGCAGCCCCCTTGGGCTGGTTGCCCTGCGGCTGAAAGCAACCGACCAGCTGTCAGGCGCCCTGGACAATTTCAGCGCCATGGTGAGGCGGATCTGCAGGGACTACGACCATGTCACGGGCACATGGATCGAGCGGCAGACCGCAAATCCGGCCAGCCTCTTCCGCCATGTTCTCCAGAGCGCGGCCAATCCCAGGCCTGTTCCGGATGGCGGCATCGACCTGACGGGACTGGCCGAATGGCACGATTTCTGCCGCGTGAACGATCTCCGCTTTGATCGCGTGCTTGAGGAAGGCGAGGGTAGCCTCCGCGACGCCCTTTCTCAGATCGCAGCTGCCGGTCGGGCATCGCCGCGTCATGACGGCCTTCGTTGGGGGGTCGTGATCGATCGACCGCAGTCGCTCGTCGTCGATCATATCAGTCCGCGCAACAGCTGGGATTTCCGCGCGACTCGGGCTTATTTCCAGCCGCCCCACGCGGTCCGCGTCAAGTTCCGGGATGCCAGCAACGACTACCGGGAAGCTGAAGCTCTGGTCCGGTGGCCGGGCCATACGGGCGAAATCACCCTGACCGAAGCCATGGATACCCCCGGGCTCACGCGGTTTCGGGATGTCTGGCGCGCGGCGCGGCGCAGGATGTACGAGGCCATCCATCGCCCCGACACCTTCCAGGTGATGCAGGACGGAGCCGCGCGGGTCGCGACGCGGGGCGACCTCGTGATGCTCTCGCATGATGTCCTGGACAGCGTGCAGACGGCTGCGCGGGTCATCGATGTCGCCGGTGACATGATCAGGATCGACGAGGCTGTCAGCATCGTTGCCGGCCAGACATACGGTCTGCGGTTCCGGACGTTCACGGGCGGCGACACGATCGGAACCAGCCATGTCAGGATCGCGTCTGCGACGCCCGGCCTCACGGATATCCTGACACTCTCGGGCTCCGGTCCTGTCCCCTCTGCCGGTTCGATGGTCATGTTCGGCCGCGCCTCCCAGGAAAGCCGTCCGATGATCGTCATCGGGGTCGAGGCAGGTGATGAGATGTCATCGATGCTGCGTCTGGTCGACGCGGCGCCCCAGATCGACACCCTGCTGCAGGCTGACACCGTCCCTGCGTGGTCCGGTCGTGTAGGAGCAGAGCTTGGCCCGGCCGCCACGCAGCCGCCGGTCCCTCGCTTTGCCAGCGTCACCAGTGGGGTCGCGCAGACGGGCACGGCAAACCGCATCGACTATCTGTTGCAGCCCGGCCGTGGCCCGGTCCAGACCACACGCTTTGAAATCCGGCATCGGTCCGCGGGCGGCGCCTGGTCGAGCCGGATCCTTTCGGTCGCCACAGGCGGCGGCACTCTGAGCTATCCGGACGGCACCATGGTGGACATGCAGGCCCGTGCCCTTTCATCATCCGAGGTCGAAAGTGCCTGGGGTCCCCTGCTGACCATCACGGTCGGATCCGGCGATGGGCCCATTCCCGTTGCTTTGCCGGCGGACAGCATCTCGGTCGACGCCGTGCCAGGCGGAGCTCGTGTGTCCTTTGCAACCCCGGCCGATGGCAATGTGGCCTTCGTGCAGATCTATCGGTCGCGCACCTTCCCTCTTAACCGCGCAACAGACGCGATCGACCGTGTCTCGGTCACCAGGTCGAGAACCTACCAGGTCGCGGTAGGTGATACCGCGCGCCCAAATCTGCTGGCGTCCCCCGGCTTCGCGTCGCCAGGCGATTGGAATGCCGGGGCCGGCTGGACGATCACTGGCGGTCAGGCCAGCCACACCGCCGGCGCGGCCGGAGACCTGTCGCAGGCCCGAACGCTCACGACGGGCCGCTCCTACCGCATAGCTGTCTCGATATCGGGAATGACTGCAGGCAGCGTCACGCCCGCCCTTCTGGGCGGCAGTGACAGATTGGGGCAGGCAATCGCCGCCAACGGCCGTTGGTCCGACCGGCTCCAGGCCGTGTCAGGAAATGACCGTCTCTCCTTCCGGGCGTCGGCCGACTTCGAAGGCGTCCTGGATGACGCCCTTCTCTACCTCGAAACCGACGCCTGCCTCGAACAAGGCATCCATCATTTCTGGCTGGAGCCACAGAACGCCAATGGCGTCCCGGGTCCTGTCAGCGCCCGCATCACCATCAGCATCGACTGAGGAGCCCATGGACGACATTCAAACTACCAACCTTCCCGTCGCCACGATCATTGATGATCTGCTTGGCAATGCGGGGGGTAACACCCGGCGCATCCCGATCGACCGCCTGGTCGCTCTGATCGCGGCGCTGATGGGGCCGAGCTACTCCACGCGCGCGCAGCTGTTTGCCGATCTGGGCTGGCCTGCGGGCGCCATCGGCTATGTGCGCGCGGATGGGACCGCAGCCTTCAACGGGGTCTACAAGAAGTCGGGCGGCAATGGCAGCGGCAGCTGGTCGCGGATCGGGGACCTTCCCTCGGGCGCGATCGAGGCCGCGCAGCTCGCGGCCTTGGAGGCCGACCTGCGCACCCGGCGCATCGCCAGCACGGCAAACAGCAGCTTCAGCGGAACGACCTTTCCCGGGGGCACGACCACCGTGATCTTTCGGTCGAGCAGCAACTTTGCGATCTGGCAGGCTCTCGACGCGGCCCCCAGCCCTGCGACCTCGATCCATCAGCAGGATGCAACGGGCCAGTGGTGGGAGCGGCTGTTCCAGCTGACGGACCTGCGCAATGCGCTGCGCAATGCCGGCGTGTTCAGCCTGACCGGTATCGGCGGCACGGCCAACGCGATCACCGCCAGCTTCGCCGATGCGGCCCTGGCCTTGGGCGTCACGGTCGATGCCGCGACCATCGTCGAGGTGACGCCCGCGGCGGCCAATATCGGCCCGGCGACGCTGCAGGTCACCGGGGACACGGCCCGGGCAATGCAGACCGAGGGCGGCCAGGCTCTGCCAGCCAACTTCCTGCGTCCGGGCGTCAGCGCACTGTTCCGCCGGTCCGGTGCAAACTGGAGGGCGCTCAGCAGCACCACCTCGATGATCGTGGCCGAACTGCTGGAGGCGATCCGCAGCGGCGCGCTGATCCCACTGGCCTCGATCGGCGGCACGGGCGATGCCTGGACCGCGCAGCTGGCGCCCTCGATCATCACGGCCGGCATCACCAGCCTGAACAGCGACGCGACGGTCGAATATATCCCCGCGCTGCCGAACACGGCCGCCAACCCGACGGGCACCATCGCCGGGACCACCTTCAGCATCCGCAATGCCGATGGCGGCGCCTGGCCCGCCTTCGGCTTCGTCGTGGGCCGGTCCTACACCCTGCGCCGCCGCGGCAGCGTGCTGCGCGTGATCGGCGACGTGTCGCAGCCAGACCTGGCGGCGGCCCGCACCGACCGCATCACGGGAGACGCGCAGATGGGGTCCGTCATGCTGGAGGGGATCGGCGGCACCGGGGACGCGATCATCGGCGCCGTGCCGACCACGCTGACCGCCATCGGCATCGCGGCCGCGAACATCCGCGAGATCCTGTTCACGGTCCCCTCGGTCAACACCACGACCGGCCCGACCATCAACATCGACGGCCAGGGCGCGGTGCAGCTTCGCGACTATCGCGACGGGCTGCTGCCGATCGGCGGGCTGGCGCCGGGCCCGCTCTATCGCGCGGTCAAGGTCGCGGGCCGCTGGCGGCTGGTCCCCTCGGAGGTGGATCGGGCCAGCCTGACGGCTGCCATTGCCGCGGAAGCATCGGCGCGCACGACGGCCATCCACGTCGCCACCGAGTTCCCCGTCGCCCAGGGATCGACGCTGCCCATCGGCACCCTGACCACGACGAACATAAACACTTGGTTCCGACGCACCCCGGTCGATCCGACCCGCGAGACCTTCGCGCATAGCATCGACGTGGAGACCGGCGGCCCCGGCCCGATCCGCGTGGCCTCCGCCTTCATCGGTCCCGACCTGATCCCGGCCTACCACGACATCCGCACGATCGAGCATCCGGGCGGCCGGGCGCGGGTGCAGATCGACCCGCCCGTGCGCATCCCTGCCGGTGCGCATGTAGGCTGGCG
>NZ_JBYLFR010000040.1:0-6895 GCF_057748165.1 Paracoccus sp. NIOT.M2S5SZ12 | reverse complement strand
CGGGCGGGCTTGGGCTTGCTCATGCTGCCCATCTAACCGCATGGATTCACCAAGTGAATCCTTCACGGGGAGAGTTCTGCAACAACGCCATCATGCAGCAGCCGTGGTAGCTACGCGCGACAGAGCCGATACTGATCTGTATTGGTTCTGCAGTCAGGAGCAAAAGGCTGCAGATGACCACGATTCCCACGCTTACCACTCCTCGCCTAACCGTCCGGCCGCAAGACCATGGTTCTGGCCCGCGAAGGTGTCAGCCGCAGCTGGGCGACCAAAGCGGATCAGCGCTCGCCCAGATACACGACCCGGATCAGCGAGCTGCCTGTCGTTCGCGTCTAGGCCAGATCGGTCTGCGCAAAGTCTCCCCCCTTGTACAGCAGCGGCGCGTGATACGCCTTGGCGCAGGCATAGGACAGCGCATCGCCCATGTTCAGCTGCGCCGGATGGCCCACGACCTTGCCATAGACCGCCAGCGCGGATGCCGCCTCGCGCCCCATGCCCGAGGTGATATGCGTCTCGCTGGCCTCCAGCGCCTCCAGCAGTTCGGCCACCAGCCCTGCCGCCCGCTCGAAATCATCGGCTGTCGCAGGGCCCTTGCCCCGCGCCTGGACGCGGGCCCGGACCAGGGCCAGCGTGCTTTCCAGCCGCGTGATCGGGGAGAAGCGCAGCTTGCCCCGCGCGGCCTCCATCGCCTTCAGCAGGCCCGGCCCCTCGGGTTCGCGCAACAGGACGGCGACGACGGCGCTGGCATCCAGAAACATCAGACCTCGCCCCACAGATCGTCTATGAATGCCTTGTCGTCGCCTGCCGGGCGAAAGCCGTCCGCCGCCGCCCGGTCCTGGATCTTCGCCACCCGCACCGCCAGGCTTTCCTCGGCCGCCAGCGCCTCGATCTGCGCGGACAGCGCGCGGCGCACGGCCTCGCTCTTGTTCGTCAGCCCGGTCATGGCGCAGTATCGGGCCACCAGCTGGTCGATCTCGTCGCCCTTGATCAGCATCGCCATACGTCTATCCTTGTGTGGTGTTAGTGGGTATACTATTATAGATATATTGGCCGGGCAAGATTTGAGAAGCCCCGCAGGGCCGCGGCTTTGCTGCGCAACCCTGCAACAGGTCCGGATTTGGAACTTTCTCATTCACGGCAAGGAGTTCGAAATGTGCGTCTACTGCGACATGGACAGTGACCTTGGGTTCTGCACCCGCTGCCACCAGCAGGTGCCCAAGAGCAATGGCACCCCGCAGCCCGGAACCTTGGCCTGGATATGCGGTCTGCTGATGATCTTATCCGTCATCGGCCTGATCATCGGAGTCGTCGACTGGTGGAACAGTTTGACCTGAAATGGCCGATGGACAGGCCAATAGACGCGCTGATGCCCGCCGAAAGATCGCCATCTGGCGCTACGACTACAACACCGTCAGGCCGCACTCCTCACTCGGCAACCTGACGCCTCTCGAAGCGCGCCGGACGCTTGCGCTAACCGAGGGTTCCGCGCCCGGCGAGCTTGCCCTGAAACCACCCGCCGACTACCAATCTCAAACCGGCAGACTCTCGTTATGATCGACGGACCATCGGGGGGCAGGTCAGCCGCTTTGCAGCCGAGCGCTCAGGTCTCGGTG
Organism: Paracoccus sp. NIOT.M2S5SZ12; assembly: GCF_057748165.1. Classification (NCBI taxonomy): domain Bacteria; kingdom Pseudomonadati; phylum Pseudomonadota; class Alphaproteobacteria; order Rhodobacterales; family Paracoccaceae; genus Paracoccus; species Paracoccus sp. NIOT.M2S5SZ12. The sequence goes on along the minus strand of NZ_JBYLFR010000040.1, from coordinate 5,282 downwards.
CCGCCGATTTGTTGCCGCGGCCGGATATGCCCGGCCACGGCATGAAGATGTCAGTTGTCCGGAACCTCGACCCCACGTTCCTGCAGCCAGGCCCGCATCGCGTCGATCTCTTGCTGCTGCTCGGCAATGATGTGCCGGGCGAGTTGCATGTTCTCGGGATCGGAACCAGCAGCAAGCTGAATACGCGCCATATCGATCGCGCCTTGGTGATGAGGGATCATCCCGAGCACGAAGGCGATGTCCGGATCACTGTGGCCTAGTCCCGCCATCATCTCGTCGTGCATGCCCATCATCGACATGGCGTAGGCGTCAGAGAACGAGGCCGAACCAAGATCTGCGGGTACAGCGTTTTCAGGTAGTTGGACACCATCGCGGAGTGTCTCCAAAGCCTGGGGCCCATGCGGATGTTCAAGTGAGTAGGAATGGGTAGCCATGCTGGCCCCGTCGACCTGCATCTCAGCCATCGTCAGCGTCTCAGTTCCGTAGAAGACAGCGTGCAAACCCCAGTAAGCCGTGATGAAGATCACGAGCGCGGAGGCCAACCCGACCGGTACGCCGATAAGTGACCGCCGGATCCAGGACCAGAAGTGCAGCTCGCGTGTATGATCAACAGCGATAACGACGATGATAGCCATAATCAGGGCATGGCCGATGAGGTCGATCCGGCCAAAGGGATAGACTGCCGAGTTAAAGATCACGAAGAGCGCGATTGCCGAAAGGCGGCGAACAAGAGGTGTGGCCAGGAGACCCAGCCCCATCGTAAACTCGGCAACGCCTGCCATGGGAATGAAGACGTCGCGCGGAAGGCCGAAGGTCAGGAAGGGCTTTTCCAGCACGAGCGGGTGGAACCACTCAGGATAGGCGAACTTCTCGAGGCTGGACCACATCAGCGCAATGGCGACACCCCAACGGAGCACTTCGAAACGATGCTTCCGCCAGTCTGGACGATCCGAGGCTTCGAGAACCAGATAGGCGGCCACGGCTACGCCCAAGGCTAAGTAATCGAGCAGGTGGAAAGGATCGTAGTCGCGCAACGCGAGCACCCAAAGGAAGATGATCCCTGCAGCCGAGAAGGGCATTGTGCGGCGCGAGACGATGCCGGCGGCAATCAGGAGCTGTACCCACGACACCCACTCCGCCGGCGTCTTGAGATCCGGCGTCAGGTAGACGCCACCGACCGAGAAGATCGCCACGAAGAAGCCGGCGATCATGATCCGGACGAAGTCGTCCAGCCGGAACCAGAGCGGGTTGGTGATCCGGTCCATTGCGGACAAGGTGCGTTCACCCGCCGTGCTGCGTTCGACGAGCCGTGTGGCGACAAAAAAGAGAAGCACGAGCGCAATGCCGGACCAGAACCACGGATCGGTGAGGGTGCGCGTGATCGGTGCCGGTGCAGCATCAACGATGTAAGGGGCGAACCACTTCACATGCGCCGTCGCCGCTGCGGGGGTGAGGATCCCGACAAGCCCAGCCAACCATGCAAGGCCGGTTCTGCGGGTGGAAAGGTCAGACATCGGTAGATCCTATTTCTTCTTGTGAACGTTGAACGGCGGGCATCCGCGTTCCAGTTTGAGCGGCGCGGGCGATGCCGCCGTGTCATCGACCGCGACCCAGGCACCGTGAATGGCAATCGTCATCGCGTCATCCTCAGTTCGGTTTCTGGTGCCGATGCGGGTTCTCTTGCCTCCATCCGCAGGCGCGTTGTCGTCAGCACCTGGCCGTCACCGGCGCAGGTCAACCTCACACGCCACTGAGACGATTGGAACGTCAGGCGAAGCTTGCCTTCGTCCTGACCACTGCCTCGCTCCACTCCGGTCCTGATCTTCCCGGACTTCATCAGGGCCTGAAAACCAACGACATCCAGCTCCAGCAACGGAGCGATATCGGCCGCATCGACGATGGGCTGCCCGTTTTGAAACTCTACCTTGCTTTTCATGGTGCAACCCTCCAATCCCTGTTCTCCCTTACGCCGCCAGCTGTTCGTCGGCCGGACCGAAGAACTCGAAATGGATGCGGTCGGCGGGAATGCCGGCGTCGCGCAGCCCGGCGACGAAGTGGCGCAGGAACGGGCGCGGGCCGCACAGGTAGATGTCTGCCTCGGCCAGCGGGGTGTTGGCCTGCAGCCAGTCGATGGTGATCAGGCCGCGATTGGCGCCGTCATCGGTCCCGCCCTCGTAGAACGTCTCGACCAGGACGTTGCCGTGCCGTGCCGCGGCGTCGTGGACCTGGGCCTCCAGGGCATGGTGGGCCGGGCTGTTCGTGCCGTGCACATAGAAGACTGGCACGTCGCGGTGCCGGTCGGCCATGACCTCCAGCATGCTGATGATGGGAGTCTGGCCGACGCCGCCCGACAAAAGGACCAGCGGCCGCTCTGGCGCGTCGGGCAGGTGGAAGTCGCCAGCCGGGGGCGTGGCCTCGATCACGGCACCGACGTCGACATGGTCGTGGAGGAAGCCCGAAGCCTCTCCGTCAGGCTCTCTCTTGACGGTGATCCGGTAGAACCCCGCATCCGGCGCGCTGGAGATGGAGTAGTTGCGCTTGACGCCAGGCAGACCCGCCAGGTCGAAGCGCAGGGTCAGATACTGCCCGGGGCGGTGCGGGATGACTGCGCCCCCATCCTCAGGCCGCAGAATGAACGAGACGATGCCGGCCGCCTCAACCCGTTTTTCCGCAACGCGGAAGCGCCGCCAGTCGGTCCAGCCGCCGGGCTGCGCCTCGATCTCTGCCCGGATGGCGGCCTCGCGCTCGATCAGCAGGTCGGCCAGGAACCAGTAGGCCTCGCCCCAGGCCTGGAGGATCTCCTCGGTCGCGGCATCGCCCAGGACCTCCTCGATCGCGCCCAGAAGGGCCTCGCCCACGAAGGGATAATGCTCGGGCAGGATGGCATAGCCGATGTGCTTCTGCGCGATCCGTTCCACCGCCGCGCCAAGAACCGACAGGTTCTCGATGTTCTGCGCATAGGCCAGCACCGCATGTGCCAGCGCCAGGCGTTGCGTCCCCTTCTTCTGGTTCGCCTGGTTGAACAGTGCCGCGATGTGCTCGTTCCGGAACAGGCGGCGATACATCGTCTCGGTGATCACCGGGCCGTGCTGCTCCAGCGCGGGCACCGTGGCCTTCACGACGGCGATGGTCTGCTGCGACAGGGGACGTGGCATGAGTCTCTCCTAAACATGCATCAGTAATGCATCTATAACCTCCTATACATGCGTTGGGAATACCTCTATTGTAAAAAGATGAAGTTGACCCGCTACACCGACTATGCGCTTCGCGCGCTGATCTATCTTGCCGCCAATGACGGCGGGCTGACGTCGATCCGGCAGATCGCCGATGCGCATGGGATTTCCCAGAACCACCTGATGAAGATCGTCCAGGACCTGGGGAACGCCGGCTTCATCAAGACGGTCAGGGGCCGCCATGGCGGGCTGCGGCTGGCCCGGCCGGCGGCAGAGATCACCATCGGCCAGGTTGTCCGGCATACCGAGGACGACGGCGCCATGGTCGACTGCAGCACCTGCCGCATCGCCGAAGGATGTGGCTTGCCGGCCGTCTTCGCCGAAGCCAGGGAAGCCTTCGTGACGGTCCTCGACAGGTGCCGCCTGTCAGACGTGGCGCGCACGCCGGACGCCTTCCGGCACCTCTTCGCGGTCTGAAGACCCGACCAAGGCCGCAACAATCAGCCGCAGGTCTTTCAACTGCCTCCCGTTTAGGCTTATTGGTCGATTTTCATGCAGCCAAAGACCCGGAGGTTCCGGCTTTGCTTCACGACCTGAGACATGCGCTGCGGTCCTTCGGCCCGTCCATCGCATCCGCGCCTCTGGCCGAGGCCTTGCGCGCGGGTGTGGGCGCGCTGGCGGGCCTTGCCATTGCCGGCCTCTTCGCCCTGTCGCCCGCGGTCGATGCGCAGCTGGGGCTGTACCTGATCGCCCCTTTCGGCGCGAGTTCGGTTCTGCTGTTTGCCGTGCCGAACAGCCCGCTTGCGCAGCCTTGGGCGGCGGTGGTGGGCAACACGGTCGCCGCGCTGATCGGTGTTGCCGCATGTCTTCTGGTGGCCGACCCGGCACTTCGGATCGCCGTTGCGGTCGGGGCCGCGATTACCGCCACGATCCTCTGTCGTGCGCTTCATCCCCCGGCAGGCGCCGTCGCGATGACCGCGGCCATGAGCCCCGAGGCCATCGCCGACCTGGGGTTCCGCTTTGCTGTGACGCCGGTGGCCGCGGGAACGCTGCTGCTGGTGGCACTTGCGGCACTTTATGCGCGCCTGACCGGCCGCCACTATCCCATGCGGCAGCATGACGAGCCGAACATCAACCGGACGGCGGACCCGTCGCCCAGCACGAGGATCGGCCTGTCGGAAGCGCAGCTGGTCGATCTTCTGGAACGCTATCGCCAGAACTTCAATCTCGGGGCCGAGGACCTGGCGCGACTGGTGGGCGCGGCCGAGCTGCAGGCAGCGGCACAGCGCACCGGACCCGTCACCGCCGAAAGCATCATGTCGCGCGACCTGGTGACGGTCGGCCCCGATTCTCTCGCCGAGGAGGTTGCGGCGCTGTTCCGACGGCACCGCTTCACCTCGATCCCGGTTGTCGAGGAGGGGCGCTATCTTGGCGTCATCTACCAGATCCACCTGATCGGCTCGGATGCCGACGCGCTGGCGGACAGGTTGATGCAGGCGGATGTCCCCCACGCCTCTCCCTCGACGCCGCTCGGCGCGCTGCTGCCCCTGATGTCGGATGGCGCGGTCGATGCCGTTCCCATCCTCGAAGGCAACCGGATCATCGGCATCGTGACCCGCACTGACCTGATCAGCGCACTCGCGCGGCACAGCATTTCGACCAATGATCGGGCAACCGGAATGGTAGCCTGAGGCCGGGCCAGATCTCATTCCTGCGCAGGACACAAATCGCGCGGCCTCGGCAAGCCAAATCTGCTGAGCAGCCGGTGATATCACCAGGTGTCCGCGCTTCAAAAGGATTGAAGGCACATGCAGGGTGACCAGCCTAGCGAAAGATCGAAGCGATTTCTTCTTCACTCAGCAGCTTCCACTGACCGGGAGCCATGTCATCAGGTAATTACAGACGGCCAATCCGTTCACGGCGCAGTTCCTCGACGTGGTTTCCGGCAGCGGCGAACATACGGCGGACCTGATGGTACCTGCCTTCGGTGACAATAAGCAGGGCTTCGGTTGGCGTTGTTGCAGAACTCTCCCCGTGAAGGATTCACTTGGTGAATCCATGCGGTTAGATGGGCAGCATGAGCAAGCCCAAGCCCGCCCGCTACCGCAC
>NZ_JBYLFR010000039.1:0-7642 GCF_057748165.1 Paracoccus sp. NIOT.M2S5SZ12 | reverse complement strand
GCCGTGTCAGGCGCACGCTGCGACTGGTAGCGCACCATCTTGCGATCCGCGCCCGCAATCTCGCACGCCCGCCGTTCTGACAGCCCGAGATGGGCCTTCCTCGATCCTCTCATACCTGCTTCAGTGATCCTCGACATGACGGCGTCTGCAGATCCGTGGACGCGATTTCATGTGGGCTGGACCATGAGCGGGCGCGTTGCGATGCTGCGGCAGGCCGCAGCGTCACGGCCAGATTTGGCACCGGAGATTCACCAGATCTTGCTGGCCCAGTATAGCCCGGAGGCCATCTTCGTTCCGCTTGAGCTGGCGCCGAAATCTGGCGGCTCCGAGCTTCGCCTGATGTTAATGGGCTGGCGTGTTGGCAGTGTGGCCATGATTACGGCGGCACTTCTCGCCGTGATGGCGGTGACGCTGTTGCCCCGCGATCTCTTGCTGCTGCCCGCACTGAATGACTTGGGGCTGCCTGACTTGCAGACCCGGCCCGATCAGACCGCGAAAGAGCCCGACTCGCCGTCCAGCGGTCCGGATCATGCCGGCGATGGCACGAATGCAGAGCCCCGTGGCAATCACGGCAGCCCATCCGATGCCCAGCCTTCCGATGGTGCTGAAAATGGCGCCTCACCCGGGTCGCCCGCAGGCGGGGGTGAGGCGCCATCGGGCGAGGGCAGTCGAGGCTCCGCAGGGGGATCGTCTGGCGGGGCGGCCCAGGAGGGACAGGCCGATCAAGCCGGAGCGGAGCCGGGCGAGGATGCAAGACAGGAAGATCGAGCCGGAGCGGAGCCCGGCGAAGATGCGCGACAGTCTGCCGGGGACCGGGTATCGGATGCGTCCTCCAATTCCAACGACGAGCAGCCGACTGGCAGGGCCGAGGCGCCTGACCCGAATTCCTCCACGGATGAGGCGTCGTCCGCGGAATACGGCCCGGGTGATGGTGGGCCGGGGCCAGAGGGCCGAGCCTCACCAGATGGGGATCAGCAGGGCCAGGCTGGCGAGGATAGTGGAGCGGATTCGTCGCAGCAGGGTCAGGGTGGAGGAGAGCAAGCCTCCAATGCCTCAGATGGTTCAGGTCAAGGTGATCCGGGCGTCGGCGGAGATGGGCCTGGTCAGGAACTTGGCGGAAGCGACGACCCCGATGGGCGCGGTGACGGCACGGCAGAAGAGGGCGACGGGCAGATGATGCGCGCGCCTGCCGATCCGGACGAGGCTGGCGGACCCTCTTCAGGTTCCTCGGGGCCGACGGAACGATCTTCCGAGGGAGCGCTGGCCGGCATCACAGAGTCTACCGGCGAGCCGCCCGAAGGCGGCGAGATCATTCAGACGGAAGTGACGGCTTCCGAAGCGGACCCGGTGCGGGTAGGGCCGTTGCTAGACGGGGATATCGATGGGACGCCAGCACAGGAACTGCCACTGCGTGAGGCCGCGCGGCCACCCCAGACAGATGTGGCGCTGGAACTGACGGTGGGTGTTCCGGCAGCCCTCTTTGCCGAAGAGGGTGAGGTGCCGGACGCCGTCGAGGCGCGGCTGCTGCCGGATGCACGAACGATACCCCCCTCGCGGGAGACGCCTGGCGCGGCACGGCAGATCCTGCCCGCTTGGGTCGAGGAAATGATGAGATGACAGGAGCCGTGCCCATGGACCAGTTGACCGACCCTTCGTCCCTCGAGGCCGGCCATGTCGCCTATCTTCGCAGCATTCCAGCCGCAGTCGAGGCTTCGGACATGCATGGCATGGCCGATGTGGTGAATGCGCTCGTGGTGGCGCTGCTGACCGAAGGCCACGTCCTTTTGAAAGGCAATCCCGGCCTGGGAAAGACGGCCTTGGTCCGTGCGCTGTCATCGGCCCTCGGGCTCGGCAGTGGGGCGGTCGGGCGCGTGCAGTTCACCCCGGATCTGATGCCTGCCGACATCACCGGCACGCAGATGCCTGCGGATGACGGTTCAGGCCGGCTGGAGTTCAGTCCCGGTCCAGTCTTCTGTAGCCTTCTGCTGGCGGACGAGATCAACCGCGCGACGCCCAAGACCCAATCCGCGATGCTTGAGGCGATGGCCGAATACCAAGTCACGGTGCTCGGTCGGACCTAACCTCTGAGGCACTGGCGCGACGCGGGACGCGAGACCTATCGAACACCGTTCATGGTCATGGCGACGCAGAACCCCATCGACCAGGAAGGGACCTATGCGCTTCCAGAGGCGCAGTCGGATCGGTTCATGTTCAAAATCAATCTCTCCATGCCCGGCGCCGACGTGATGGGCAGGATCATCGCCAAGGCGTTGCGGCCTCACCCGCCGCATCAAGAACCGCCAGCGCCGCAAGCGTCCGGCCGGCGGGCCCCAAGCCGGACGCGGCTGACGGGTCGGCCATCCTTCCCATGACAACGAACGACAGGAGGTCGACATGACCGACGCGATCGATCCGGCGATCCTGCGCGCCGGGCGCTTCGACACCCGCGTCGAGATCAGCCTGCCCGATGCCGCGGCGCTTGCCACCATCCTGCGCCAGCATCTCGGAAATGACCTGCGCGAGGCAGATCTGACCGCGCTCGGGCAGATGGCTCTCGGCCTTTCGGGGGCGGATTGCGCCGCCGCCGTGCGCGCGGCGCGCGGGGCCGCCCGGCGGGAGAGACGCCCTTTGACGGTCAGGGACCTGCGCGCGGCGCTGGTGCCGGATCATCTCGCTCTGCCCCCAAACATGCGCCGCCGCGCGGCGGTTCATGAGGCCGGGCACGCCGTGGTCATGACTGCGCTCGGCGTTGGCGTGATCAAGGCTCTCCGGCTCAGCCAGAACGGAGGCGAGATGCGGCTGCGGTGGTTCGACATCGACGCGACGCGGGGGATGCTGCAGCAGCGTTGCGCGGCGCATCTCGCCGGGCGCGCGGCCGAGATCCTGCTGCTCGGTGAGGCGAGCGGCGGCGCCGGCGGCACCGACGACAGCGATCTGCACGCCGCAACCAGGCTCATGCTGCAGCGCGATCTCTGCTTCGGGCTGGGGGGCATGGGGCATCTGTCGATCGGCGCGGCCCCACCCGCGACGACGCTCCTCTCGCTGCCGGCCGCGATGCGCCGGCAGATGCAGCGCGACCTCGATCAGGCCCTCGCCCTGGCGCTGGATGTCCTCGGACGGCATCGGCCGCTCCTGGAGAGCCTCGCCCGCGATCTCGAAACGCGGGGCTTCCTGACGGAGGTCGACCTGGCACTGGCTCTGGCACCCATCGCCCGGGCAGCAGAGAGCGGTCAGGACATCCCTGATCGATCCGATGACGCTGCACCGTGAAACCGGTCAGTCGATCATACCCGGTTTGTTTCCGGTGCGTGATCGCGATGCGGGTCACCGGGCTGGCAGGGCGACCGCCGGTCATGGGAAAAACAATTTCGCATCCTCGCGGCCTCGCACCGGAGGCCGAACCGGGTCTTGCCTGCGATCGGGTGCCATGCAGCGCGCGATCCGTGGCATTTATCGACCAGGAACGGCACGGGCCGGGATCTGTCGAAGGGTCCGGCGTGATCAAGAACCTAAAAGGTCGTGCCGGAAAATGCCCGATCTTGTCCAGCATTTGCTGGGCTGGACGCCGCTATCCACAATCATCTGCGGCGGAGGGCTGGGCGGTTTCGCAGGCGGGCCGTAGAATGAGGGGGTCGCGACAGCATACGGTTGGCTGCGCGATCTCCGCAAAGAGCCGCAAGAGGATGACCTGAACAGCATCGTCTCTGCGCCTCAACGGGAAAAGTGTCAACCGGATTTGAACCAGCAACCTGCAACGGGAGAGACGATGCAGAAGAAACACCCCGCGGCCGATGTTCGGCTGATCACCAAGGCGGAGCTCTGCCGCCGCCTGGCGGCGAGCGAGGCCTCCGTCGATCGCTGGCTGCGCGCTGATCCCAGCTTTCCGCAGCCCCGCCGCTTGGGTCCCGGCTCGATCCGGTGGGTCGAAGAGGAGGTCGTGCGCTTCATCTTTGAACTGACGCACGTGGCCTACGAGGATCATGGCTTCGATCCGACCGGCACGATGGTCACGGAGGAGCTGTGAGCACGACCCGCTTCGAGGTCCGGCTGTCACCCGAGGAGGCGGAGGCCGTTCTGGCCGACATGCGCCTGCGGGGCGCCGCCAGCCGCGCGGAGCATCTGCGCGACTGCCTGCTGGCGGGCCGGGCCGGTCGCGCCGAGCGGCTGACCGAGGAGCTGGGTCAGCTGGGCCTCGTGCTGAACGACATCGCGCATGCGGTGCCCGGCGGCGGGACCGCGGCAGGGGGCGACCTCGGCCGCCTCCTCTCCGAAGGCGCGGCGCTGATGCGCCGGATCGTGCGGGACCTGAACCGCGGGGGCTGGGCGTGAGGCCGCATGTGACCTTCCATGCCTCGGTGGCGACGGTGCTGGGCTACCTGACCCAGAGCGGCAAGCCCGGCACGCTCCGCCCGCCCGAACCCATCGGCGGCACGATCCCCTGGCTGGGCCATGGCCCGACGCTCAGCCATGCGCAGCGCATGCCGCGCCCGGCGCGCCATGCGAAGAACGTCCTGCACGTGACCCTCTCGCTGCCCGACGGGTTGACGGCCAACCGCGCCGCATGGGTCGAGATGGCGCAGATCGCGATCGCCGGGCTGGGCCTGCCGCAGCGTCAGATCCCCTGGCTCGCGGTCCGGCATCGCGACACGCGATGCGATCACCTGCACCTGATGCTGATGGCCGCCACCTTCGCCGGCCGCCCGCTGTCCTTGCCCGACCTGCAGCATCGCTGCGATGAGGTGCATCGCCGCCTCTGCCGCCATCTCGGCCTGACCCCGCCGCGCTATCACCGGCCCGCGGCCGGGCCGCGCCTCGAGGTCTTCTGCCCGACCCGGCGCCTGCGCAGCGCGGACCGGCGCCGGATGGCCGCCGACATCGGCACCGCGCTGACCCACCGGCAGCCGACGGACCTGCCCGCGCTGCAGGCGGCGCTGGTGGCGTCGGGCTCTCCGGTCCGGGTGGAGGAGGTCCGCGAGGGCAGCCGCCGCCGGGTGGTGTTCAGCCTGGGGCCGACACGGCTTCCCGGCCGCGCGCTCAGCGACGAGCTCAACCGGATCAGCCTGCTGTCGATCCTCGATCACGCCAGGCAGTCCCGCCGGCTGCGGGGCCTCATCGACCAGCGCCACCTGCTGGCCTCCCTGGCGGCGGCAGATGCAGACCTGCAGCACCTCTACTAAAGGATCAGGAATGACCGACAGCACCGACCGTCCAGCAGGGGCAAGACCACGATCCTGCGCGTGGCGGTCTCGGTCTGGGGTGCGCCGGGCTTGCTGAAAAGCTGGCGCGCCACCGACAATGGCCTGGAAGGCATTGCCGCGGCGCTGAACGGCACCCTCTGCGCGCTGGACGAGATCGGCGAGGCGCCCGCGCGGACAGTATCTGAAATGGTCTATATGCTGGCCAATGGCGCCGGCAAGGCGCGGGCGGCCAAGTCGGGAGAGGCGATCCCGCATTCGCGCTGGCGAGTGCCCATGCTGTCGACGGGCGAGATGTCGATTGCCGACAAGGTCGCCGAGAACACGGCCCACGCCAAGGCAGGGCTTGGGGTGCGGCTGTTGGATATTCCCGCAGAGATATACGCCCATGGCGCTTTTGATTGTCTGCACGATGCGCCATCGGCCGCAGCGTTCGCTCAGGCGTTGAAGCAGGGTGCGGCGGCCGCTTACGGCGCTGCAGGTCCTGCCTTTGTCGAGGCCCTCCTGGCGGATCGCGAAAAGCATCTGGAGACCGTTCGGCAGGCAATGAGGCTGTTCAGGGAGAGGTCTCAATCCCGGCATTCACTGATGGGCGAGGGGCAGACCGAACGCGCGCTGACGCGCTTTGCTCTGATCGGGGCCGCAGGTGAACTTGCGACCGAGTTCGGGCTGACTGGGTGGCCTGTCGGCACGGCAGAAGCAGCCGCCCACCAGATGTTCGACCACTGGATCAACTCCCGCGGCGGCCAAGAGCCCGCCGAGAAACGCGAAGCGATCATCCGGGTGCGCGCATTCATCACGGCGCACGGCCCCAGCAGGTTCCAGCAGATGGATGGTACGAACTTGGGTCAGCCTGTCCGCGACCGTGCCGGTTACGTCAGAGATGGGGTGTACTGGTTCACGGAGGATGCATGGAAACAGATCCATGCTGGCTCGGACTGGAACCAGGCGGCGCGCTATCTGAAGGAAGCCGACTATCTGCTGCCGGGTGACGGCAAACACCTCAAGAAGCGGGTGCCCACGGGAGGCCCCCTCCGCCCGCGCCTCTACGCGGTCAGCGAGGACATCGTGGCCTACGAGTAAACCGGTGGGACAGGTGGGACAGGTGGTACTGCGCTGAAATCATTAGTTTTTTAGGCGCCTTCGGCAGGTTCATTGGTGGGACGGGTGGGACTGGGCGACCCTAATCGCTCGAGCACCTGTCCCACCTGACCAATCGGCCGCCAGCACTGTCCCACCAAAAAACACAGCTTAATCAACGCGGTCCCACCTGTCCCACCTGTCCCACCCCATTTGCAGCCCCGTGTTGATCGAAAGGAAGCCTGATGAAAAACCCTCGTGCAGATCGGATACACCCCAAGGCGGGTCAGCCACGAGATGATGTGAAACTGTCGTCGCAAGAGCAGGCCAGCATGATCGTGGCGCTGCTGGCTGATTTCTGCGAACCGGAGATGATCGACCAACTGGGCGACTACGTTCAGCATGTCGGCTTCGATCTGTCTGCGCTCGCGCGGCCGCAGGACCTGACTGCAGCCTGGCTTGGCCATTACCGGATCAGGCAGGGCGTTTACGACGTCGAGCGGGCCTTCAACGACCTCGCCACCTATCCGCCGATCGCATCGGAGATCGTCCGACAGCAGATCCTCCAGCGTAAGGTTTAGGCTGATGATCTGTGACGCATTCCCTGTTCATCTCGACAGCCGCCGCTCATGGCTCAAGGGACTTCGGGCAATTCGTGTGGACGGACAACAGATCGACATCGTCACGACGCCCTGCAACTTCGGCGGCGAACGGCGCTGGTTCCTCTGCCCAGGCTGCAACAGGCGTTGCGCCATTCTGCGCACGGGCCTGCGCTGCAACGAATGCCTCGGCGGGCGTCACGGCAGCGAATTGAACGCACCCGTGGATCGCATGAGTGCGAAGGCGCGCAAGCTGCGGCGGCGCCTGGGCCAAGAGGAACCTAACCCCACCTTCCCGATCCCGCCCAAACCGCACCGGATGCGTTGGCATACCTACATGCGCATCCGCGCGGAAATCGTCCGTCTGGAAAACGAGAACCTCAGGATCCTGACCCGAGGGTGGAATGTTCGCGGTCGGTGAGGGCGATGCGGCCAACTTCAAGGCACCGGACGCTCCATTGGCCGCCGAAATTACACCAATCATGACTATTCTGGTGTCGGGACCGACGATCAGCAGGCGACACATCGAGTAGCTGAAGCTCGCGGGGGCATGCAGCGCGGTTCCGACGTGACTGATCGTCAAAGCAATCCAAGCAGATGTCAAGCTGGGGCAGCTCCGGCCCTCTCGTGCACAAAATTGCCCCTTCCAGTTGCCGATGGTGTTGACGGGGCGTTGTTGCAGAAAGGCGGCTTGAGGCGTGACTTCCCCTTTCCCCTTTAGGTTCAGGCGACGCGGGCGACCTCGGCTGTGCCGAGGGCGTTGAAGCG
>NZ_JBYLFR010000038.1:0-8446 GCF_057748165.1 Paracoccus sp. NIOT.M2S5SZ12 | reverse complement strand
GTGCGGCAGATCGGGGAAAATGGCACGGTCAATGCCTACATCATCAATGATCGTGTGGCATGGAGCGGCAAGCGAGACGGTATCCGCTACAGCCTGTTCAGCGCGGCTATCATCCTGTCCTCCGACGAGCAGCCTGACCAATCCCTGCTGGATGAACTAGAGCCTCTGCGCCGTGTGCCGTCCTTGTTCCAAGGTGAACGGCAACTGCCTTCGGGAGCAGGGCTGCCGCCCATATCTCAACCATTTTTCGACGGCATGGAGCCGGACCTGCCCTCGACGGAAGAAGCCGAATGAGGCCGTTCCGCGTTCCGGTCAGAACGGCTAAAATGGTGCACCACAGAACGGTGGGCGTTCCATGTCATTGCTGACCCTTTCTCAAGCTGCAAAGGCCATCTCAAAGAGCAAGTCAACGCTCAACAGGGCCATAAAATCAGGTCGCTTAAGCGCGGTCAGAAATGAGGATGGCACATTCTCGATTGACCCCTCCGAACTGGCCAGAGCGTTCCCCCAGAACGCACCGGAACGCGCACCAATGGTGCACCATGAACCGGCCTTGGAACGCTCCGGAACGGAAGATTCCAGCAAGGTCGCCATGTTGGAGCAGCTTCTTGAAAAGGAACGCGAAGCCCTTGCCCGTGAGCGGGAGGTGTCGGCGGACCTGAAAGAGGATCGGGACCGCTGGCGTGCCCAGGCAACCGGCTTGCTATCCGATCTTCGGACAGCACAGGAAAAGACTGCGCCTGCGGCTTCCCCGGAAGCTTTGCCTGGCCCGCAGTCCAAGGGATTTTGGAAACGTCTTTTTGGTTAAGGACTTTATAACGTGCGCTTGAGCTTCAATGAGATCCGGGCGCGTGCCGCCCGCTTCGCCAAGGATTACGCAGATGCAACCTATGAGAAGGGCGAGACACAGACCTTCTACAACGACTTTTTCCAGATCTTCGGTGTCCAACGGCGTTCCGTCGCCCGCTACGAGGAACACGTCAAGAAACTGAACAATAAAAGCGGCTTCATCGACCTGTTCTGGCCGCGTGTCCTGCTGGTTGAACAGAAATCGGCAGGACGTGATCTGTCCGAAGCCGAAAAGCAGGCCGGGGAATACTTCGACGCCATCAAGGAAGCGGACCGTCCCCGGTTTCAGCTTCTGTGCGACTTTCAGACCTTCCAGCTTCTAGACCGTGACACGCGCGAGGACACCTCCTTCACGCTGGCCGAACTCCCAAAGCATATCGAGAAGTTCGGCTTCATCATGGGGATGGAGAAGCGTAGCTTCAAAGACCAGGATCCGGTCAACATCAAGGCGGCCGAGCTGGTCGGACGGCTACACGACAGCCTTGAGGCCAGCGGCTACAAAGGCCACAATCTTGAGGTTTTCCTGCCTCGGATCGTGTTCTGCCTGTTCGCTGACGACACGGGCATCTTCGAGCCTCGGGACATCTTCCTGGACTTCCTTGAAAACCGGACCAAAGAGGATGGGTCAGACATCGGCCCTCTGCTGGCGCAGCTTTTCGATGTTCTCGACACCCCCGAAGATCAGCGTCAGACCACCCTAGACGAAGATCTGGCCCGGTTTCCCTATGTGAACGGCGGGCTGTTCTCGGCCACGATCCGCCCCCCGGCCTTCAATGCCGAAATGCGCCAGCGCCTGTTGGATGCCGGACAGTTCAACTGGTCCGGCATCTCGCCCGCAATCTTCGGTTCGCTGTTCCAGTCCGTCATGGACAAGCAGGAACGCCGCGAAGCGGGCGCGCACTACACCACCGAAAAGAACATCCTCAAGGTCATCGGCCCGCTGTTCCTGGACGAGCTGCGCGCCGAGTTCGAGGGCTTGAAAGCCCGCAAGACCAACCGCGTGAAGCTGCTGCAAGCCTTCCACGACCGTCTTGCCAAGCTGACCTTTCTTGATCCTGCTTGCGGCTGCGGAAACTTCCTCATCATCACCTATCGCGAGCTGCGCCTGCTGGAAATCGAGGTGCTGCGTGAGATTCACCGCGATGACCTAGCTCGCATGAAGGGCGGGGCGACGGAATTGCCCCTGCAATCCCTGCTGAAGATCGACGTGGACCAGTTTCATGGCATCGAGTTTTCCGAGTTTCCTGCCCGGATCGCAGAAACCGCCATGTGGATGATGGACCACATCATGAATACGCAGGCGAGCCTGGAGTTCGGCGCGGCCTTCCTGCGCATTCCGCTGCGAAAATCCCCGGCCATCACGCATGGCGATGCGCTGGAACTGGATTGGCAGGCGCTGCTGCCCGCCGAACGGTGCAGCTACATCATCGGCAATCCCCCCTTCGTCGGGGCGAAATACCAGTCCGAGTTCCAGCGCGCCCAAGTGCGGCGCATCGCAGGCTTGGGCAAAAGCGGTGGAACGCTGGACTATGTGGCGGCATGGTTCCTGAAAGCAGCCCGCTATGGGCAGGGGCACAAGGTGCCCTTCGCCTTTGTCTCGACCAACTCCATCACCCAGGGCGAACAGGTGGCGCAGCTCTGGCCCACGCTGCTGGACCGGAGCGGGATGGAGATCGCCTTTGCCCACCAGACCTTTGCCTGGGGGTCCGAGGCACGCGGCAAGGCGGCGGTGCATGTCATTGTCACCGGCCTAGAGCCGCGAAACGCGGCCCGGCCCATCAAGCGCCTGTTCAGCTATCCCGACATCAAGGGCGAGCCGATCGAAACGCAGCCAAAGGCGATTTCTCCTTATCTGACCGACGCCAGCGCCTTGGCCAATCCGCATGTCGTAGTGCGCGAGGAGAGCCGCCCCATCAACGGCCTGCCCCGTCTGGTCATCGGCAGCAAACCCATCGACGGCGGGCATTTCATCTTTTCGCCCGAGGAGCGGGATGCCTTTTTGGCGGCCGAACCGCAGGCCGCACCCTATCTACGCCCCTATATCGGTTCGCGCGAGTTCCTGAATGGCGGGCTGCGATATATTCTCTGCGCCGCCCAGATCCCGCCCCAGGAGCTGCGCGCCATGCCCTTGGCGCGGGCTGCCGTGGCGCGGGTGCGCGATTACCGGCTTGGGAATATCCCCGCCAAGGGCAAGGATGCCGACAGCATCAAGGCCCCTGGCATGTCTTCGCTGACCCTGGCTGAAACGCCAACGGCCTTTCATGTCACCGTCCTGCCAGACACGCCGTTTCTGGTGCTACCGAAGGTCAGCTCCGAACGCCGCGAATATGCCCCAATCGGCTGGCTAGAACCGCCAACCGTTCCCAGTGATCTGGTTTTCGTGCTGCCGGATGCCACACCCGGCCTGTTCGCCATTCTGACCTCGGCCATGCACATGGCATGGATGCGCAGCATCGGGGGGCGACTGGAGAGCCGTTACCGCTACTCCATCGGGCTAGTCTACAACACCTTCCCGATGCCGCCGGCGAAAGACCTGGCGGCGCTGGCGCCCCATACACAGGCGATCCTCGATGCCCGCGCCAAACACCCCGGTGCGACACTGGCCGATCTCTATGATCCCGACCTGATGCCCGCCGATCTGCGCCGCGCCCATCACGCCAACGACCGCGCCGTGGACCGTCTCTATCGCCGCGCCGCCTTCGTCTCGGAAAGCGACCGCGTGGCCCATCTGCTCGGCATGTATGAACAGCAAGTGGCCGGGATGCTGGCAGCGCAGAAGCCAAAACGTGCCCGCAAGACCAAAGCAGCTTCTGCCATCGCCGAGTAAATGGAGGAAGCTATGGGCGGGCTGACCGATTTTGATACGGTGTTTGTTGCAATGGCCTTCTGCGTCCCAGGATACGTATATCTTGTCGTTCGGGGTCACATTGTCCCCGGACATCGCGCCAGAGGCACGGAAAGCATCATTCGCTTACTGTCTGTTAGCACGGTCAACTTCATGCTCTGGGCATGGGCTGTCTACTTGGTCATTGGGTCAAATAAGATGCCCGAATGGGCAAAGCCAGCGATCTGGACGTTTGCGATCTTGGTATCACCTGCCATCATGGGCCTTCTCAGTGGCCTATCCACAAAGTTCAGGTGGGTGCAAAAAATCTATCGCTTCCTCCGATTTCACCCTGTCCATATCATCCCCACTTCTTGGGACTACGCCTTCTCACGGCCTGAACCTCGATATGTGATAATCACACTCGACAATGGCCGAATTTTTGCAGGGTTGTGGGGAGCAAGGTCTTTTGCGTCAGATGAACCCACAGAACGCGATATCTATATCGAGCAAGTCTGCAAGATAGACACGGAAAGTGGCATCTGGACGTCTACCGACCGCAGCTTGCTGATAAAGGGCAATCACATACGATCAGTTGAGTTCGTTCCCATTCCACAAGGATAAAGCATGTCAGACAAAAAGCCCCAGACTACCCGCGTTTTCATTACTGACGGATACCAACCCCTAGAAAGCGTAACACGCGGCTATCAAGCCGTATCCTTTAATCCAAAACCTCAAGGTGGGCACCAACCCACAACCAGCCAAGGCAGTGGAGGTCAGCCTAAACTGCCGACCGGCGGATCCAGCGAAAGCGATTAACCCATGCGGCAGTGAAGCATATCTGGCTCGCCCCGGCCCGCTCGTTTCATTGCGGGCTGTAGGGTCGGGGCGGGCCGGATTGCCGCGCTACAGGCCATGATCTATGCCCCTGTCGCGGTGTCTGGCTTCGCGCTCCAGTTCCCGAACCCGTTCCTGCTCTCTGACGCGCTCGGCCTCCTGCACCCGCTGGCGTTCCTCGGCTTCCCGGCCCTGCTGCAACGCGGACGCGCGCCCGGTCAGTGCCTCCCGGTCGATGCCCCGCGCGGCTTCGCGTAGCCGCTCGGCCAGGCTGCGGGCGGGTTCGCGAACGGCATCCCGATCCGGGCTGGCCTCGTCACGGCTTTGGCGGGCTTCCCATGCCGCCCGCATTCGCGCTGCAAGGTCTTGCCCCTCACTGGCACTGTCGCCCCGGTCTACGGCATGGGCCAGACCCCGTTCCGGTGCAAGGCGTTCCGCAGCCCGTTCCAGCCAGTCAAGAACCTGCCCCGACAGCCGTTCCGCCACCCGCGCCACCTCGGCCGCCTGCGCCTTGACCTGGCGCCAGACCTGGACGGCCGCGACCTCGATGCCGCGTTCCTTCATCTGCCACGCCCCGGCAGACAGTTGCGGCAGCGGCTCGCGGTCCAGTTCCACCGCCCGCACCGTCTGCCGCAGCGCCTCGGCCTCGTCGCCGCGATCATGCGCCGCGGTGGTCCGCTCCATGGCCTCGATCCGCTGCGCCTCTAGCGTCCGGTGGTCGATCCGTTCCTCATGGCCGCATCGCTCAAGGGCGCGGTTGTTGTCCCGCGCCCATGCCTCACGCCATCCTTCCAGCATCTCGACCGCGTTCCAGTCCCGGTTCTTCGCCCCGAACCCCTCGGGGCCGATCTCGCGGGTGGTCAGTAGGATATGCGCATGGTGGTTGCGCTCGTCGCCGGTTCGCCCCGGCGCATGAAGCGCGATGTCGGCCACCATGCCACGGGCCACGAACTCGCGCTGGCAGAACTCGCGCACCAGCTCGACGCGCTGCCCGTGGTCCAGCTCGGCGGGCAGAGCCACCCGGATTTCACGGGCGACCTGCGAATTTTTCCGGGTCTCTGCCGCCTCGACCGCGTTCCACAACGCCGCCCGATCCTGCACCCATGCGGGCGCATTGGCAGGGGCGAGTGTTTCGACGTGATCGACGCCGCCGCGCGCCCGGTAATCGAAGGTCAGCCCGGTGCGGTGATCTTCGATCCGCTCGGCCGCGCGGTAGGCTGCTGCCGCCGTGGCGCTGCGCCCGGCCGAGCGGGAAATCATCGTGGCCCGAAGGTGGTAGATTGCCATTTCTGCGCGCGCTCTTGCTTGGGGTTCAAAGGGGAATGCAGTTGCCCCTTTGCCCACACAAACGCGCAGCGTTTGTATAAGTGGGCACTTCGTGTCTTGCACCATATCCTCTTGGTGGTCAGAATTGCAACCATAGAGCGACGAAAGGATTTGACGTGGCACGCACCATTGACCAGCAGATTGCCGAAGCACAGGCCAAGCTCAACCGTCTCAAGACTAGGGCCAAGGCTTCCGAGACCCGCCGCAAGATCATCGTCGGGGCGGTGGTCACGACCGAGGCTTTGAAGGATCCGAAGATCGCCCGCTGGATGGCCGCCACCCTGCGCAAGAACGCGACCCGTGACGTGGACCAGAAGGAAATCGCCGGGCTGCTGGCTGAACTCGATGCCAAGGCGCAAAGCGCCGGGGCGGGTGAACCGTGAGCAACAGGGACTCCTTCGATATTCTGGGCGAAGAACTCAATCTGATGCGTCGGCAGATCGAACTGTTGCAGCGCACCAGCCTGGACCGCAAGGATGCGGAAAAGCTCAATGCCGTGGTGGTCCAGAGCCTCGACCGCATGGCCAAAGTCGGCCCGGCGCTTCAACAGCGGATCGAACAAAGCCTGGCCACCGCCGCCCTCGATCTGCGCCAGCACACCGCCTATGCGGCAACGGAAGGCGCCAAGGAAGCCATCCGCGAAGCGCAGATGGAAAGCATCAAAGCCGCCAAGGATCTCCGCAAGGCCGCCGGAGAAGCCCGCAGAGAGGCCTGGAGGTGGTTTGGTGGGTTCTGGGTGTGGCTGGCCTCTGTGGGCGCCACAGGGGCGCTCCTGGGCGCACTGGCGATGTTCTGGCTGCAAGGGCACGCCGATGCCAAGGCCTTCGGGAAATATCCACGTATTTACTGCACATCAGCAGGGGGGCAGAAGGTCCAGCAGGATGATGGCTCCAGCTTCTGCGCCTTCTGGATCAACCCGCCCCCGCAGCAGGCCGGTGAGTAAGCAGAAAGTTTCCACCTGTCCCGTTGTCAGCTATGGTGATGGAGGCTGATCCACCTTCGGGACTTAGGTCCATCAGCCTCCGCCAGGGCGAAACGTGGAATGGGCTGCCGCTGCGGGGTTTCCGGGCTTCCCGACACACAAAAACCGGGCCTTCACGCTCCGGGCTGGATCGAGACTTTCAGCCCGAGTGCCTTGGCGACCTTCATCACCGTGGAAAGCGTCGGGTTGCCTTCCCCCGAGAGCGCCTTGTTCAGCCCCACCCGGCTCATGCCGACCTCGCGGGCCAAGGCAGTCATGTTCCGGGCGCGCGCCACCACCCCGAGGGCGCGGGCGACATAGGCGGGATCGTCGCCGCCTTCCTCCATGACCGCTTCCAGATAGGCCGCAACATCTTCCTCGGTCTTGAGGTAATCGGCGGAATCGTAGCGGGCGAACTTTTCTTCCGGCATCGCTTATCCCTTCCACTGTTCGGCCAGAACCTTGGCCTGCCTGATGTCCTTGCTCTGCGTGGACTTGTCGCCACCGCACAGCAGGATCACGAGAACCGGCCCGCGCTGGATGAAATACACCCGGTAGCCTGGCCCGTAGTTGATCCGCAGCTCCGACACGCCCTCCCCGACCGGCTCCGCATCGCCGGGGTTTCCCGCCGCCAGCCTGTCCAGGCGGGCCGCGATCCGGGCCACGGCCCGGCGATCCCGCAGACCGGAAAACCAACTGTCGAAGGTCGCGCTTCGGATTAACTCGATCATCTGACAACTATAGTTATCAATTTTTAGACTGACAACCAAAGTTATCACCTGCCTGCTCTAAGCAGATCCTGCCGATACCAGCCGGACAGACTTCGCCTGCTGTCACCCTTCCCCCTGCACCCCCATCCCTCGCGCGCATACGCACGCGGAGTCGTCCGCTCGGCCCACAAGGGGCCTCGCGTCCGACGGCATTCAAAAACTACACAGCCCGTCCCACGGGCGGGGGGTCGCCAGCTTCCTGGCGGGCGCTCCCCCCCGGCGCGCAAGCGCGCCCGGACTGTGCATTTTTTGCCTGCCTTAAGATCATAAGAAGGCAAAAAAATAAGTATTTGATTTCGTTATATTTTTTATGGGGGGGTGCGTCATGAGCTATGACGCACCCCTGCGTCATGAGCTATGACGCACCCCTGCGTCATTTGGGACCACTTTTTGTCACCTTGTGACCAATTTTTGTCCTTTACTTGAGGTTATTAATTGGTAGCCTGTGGCCAATTTTCGGTCACAATTGACGCACCCCTGCGTCAAAACTCATGAGTTCTGACCGGCACCCAAAGGGCCAAAACCATGACCAAAGCCGTCGCTACCTCACGATCAACAACTGGCCAGTGGGTCCAGACGGAGAGGGCGGCGCACGAAGCATGGGCGGCCCTGATTGGACGCGCTCCGAAAGCCGCCCAGTTGATGCACATCCTGACAGCCCGAGTCGGTCAGCATAATGCTGTCGTGGTCAGCCAGAAGAACCTGATGAAGCTAATGGGGTGCAGCCGCCGCACGGTTCAGCGCGCCCTTGATACCTTATGTGAAGATCGTTGGGTCGAGGTGCGGCAGATCGGGGAAAATGGCACGGTCAATGCCTACATCATCAATGATCGTGTGGCATGGAGCGGCAAGCGAGACGGTATCCGCTACAGCCTGTTC
>NZ_JBYLFR010000037.1:0-9087 GCF_057748165.1 Paracoccus sp. NIOT.M2S5SZ12 | reverse complement strand
GGGGGGGTATGTTCACATAGATGAACAGGGGTCTGTTCACATAGATGAACAGGGTTCCGCGATGACAAGCGTAAAATTCTTGCCCTTGGTGTTACAATATGTAACACCAAGGGACGAATTAAGCACCATAATGAACAGACCCCTGTTCATAAGGGGATCACGGTATGAACGAAAATCAGCCCTTGCGCGGCTTTGTGCAGACTGACCTTGCAACCCATGAGGCATGGTCGCAGCTCACGATGAAAAAACCAGCGGCTGCGGCGCTGCTGCACAAGCTGGTTGTTTTGGCGGATCGCGACAACCTGGTTGTTGCTTCGCATGCTGCGCTTGCGGAACAGCTCGGGGTGAGCGCCATGACAATTCGGCGGGCGATCAAGGTTCTGCGCGACGGTGACTGGATCGACGCCGTGCAGGTTGGCGGTGCAGGGACCGTAAATGCCTATGTTCTCAATTCGACAGTTGCCTGGCGCAAGCGGCGTGATGGTTTGCACTATGCGGCCCTGCGCGGAACTGTCCTGCTGTCGGGCAATGAGCAAGGCGGGCGACTGCTGTCGGAACAGACGCGACGGCTGCGCCATCAGGTTCCCGGACTGCTAGCAGGCGAGGCGCAGCTGCCATCAGGCGAAGGCCTGCCGCCAGTATCGCAGGCGCTTCTGCCTGGCATGGAGCCGGACCTGCCAGCAACTGTCAAACAGGATGAATAGACGCGGTGGCAACTGCCTGACATTATCACTGACATGACATTGATAATGCTGACACCGCACCAAGCCGCAGCCCGCGCGAATGTCTCGCGTGGCACCATCATGAATGCTCTAAAAGATGGGGCTCTTATCGGTTTTCGAGACAACCGGAACCGATGGCAGATCAAGCCTGACGACCTGTCAAAATGGCTGTCAGACAGAACTGGCAATGCCACTGTCAAAGCTGATAACTCTGACACCTCGAAGTCACCTGCCCTTGACGAAAATGCCTTGCGGATCGCGGTGTTGGAGGCGGAAATTAAGGGCAAAGATCAACGAATTTCCGACCTAGAGCGCGACCGCGACAGCTGGAAAGAGCAAGCCCAGGAGCTGGCGCGCCGCCGCCCCCGCCGCTGGTGGCCGTTCACGCGCCCTTAACACCCCCATCATCGGTGAAGATCACCCCGCGCGCCTCGATTGCCGCCTGTAGCGCCGTGATGGTGCGCTTGTATGGCTTTCGGTTCCCTGTCTCAAAATTGGCA
Source organism: Paracoccus sp. NIOT.M2S5SZ12 (assembly GCF_057748165.1). Lineage (NCBI taxonomy): Bacteria > Pseudomonadati > Pseudomonadota > Alphaproteobacteria > Rhodobacterales > Paracoccaceae > Paracoccus > Paracoccus sp. NIOT.M2S5SZ12. The sequence goes on along the minus strand of NZ_JBYLFR010000037.1, from coordinate 7,865 downwards.
ATCGTGGCCTTTGCCACCTCTGCCGCGTCTGCAAGGTCTTGCTGCGACATACCGGCGATAGCCCGCCCGGCCCGGCACTGTTCTGGGGTCAAATTGGTATAACCTTGCATTTTTGGGCTTGTTTACCCTGTTCCGTTGGTGCAACCTTATACCACGCCCCGGAAGGGGGCAACCTGCTCAAACGGAGAACCGATGATGTGCAAGAACCCCGCGCCGGGGAACGCCCCCGGCTTGCCTGCCGCCCGCCTCAATGAGGTTCACGACTGCCTGACGCTGGCCCTGGACGTGACCGAGCGCCCGACCGGCTACACCCAGGCCGAACGCGAGGCGCGGTCCTACATGCGCGCCGCGATGCGCCAGGTGCGCCGGATCATGGCCGACCAGATCGGGGGTGCGGCATGAGCATCATCTATGACCACGACCAGCCGTTGAGTGCCGAGGACCGGGCCACGCAGATCCGCCATCTGGCCCTCATCGGCATCGCCGGGTCCGATAGCATCTGGAAGGTGCGGCGCATCAATGACTGCTATCGGAGCCTTTTCGAGGTGATCGCGCGGCTGGCGCACGAGATCGAGGACGATCTGGACGGCAGGGAGGATGCGGCATGAACATGAATCTGCTTGATGCGCTGGATGAGGTTGCCAGTGCCGAAAGCCTTGCCGCTCTCCTGTCAATGGCGCTGCTGGCGCTGAGTGCAAAGGATCGTGAACCACTGTTGGCCGGGCTGATCGCGCTGAATGATCGGCTGATGTCGGCGCGTGAACAGCTGGAGCTGATGCGGGACTGAAACCGACACTTTCAACTGCCGGTAGCGCGGCCCGCGATACTAGGTTTTATGGCCCGTCAAACCCCGGCGCGAGTGATCGCGCCGGGGTTGTGAGTTATGAAAGCTCGCGCTGCCTGTGTTCATGATTGATTTCGGCAAGCTCGTTCATGCCCTCTTCAACCTCGACAAGCGCTTTGTGCTTGGCAAGCTCGAAGCTATCGAGCCAGTGTCCCCAAGGCGGGCTGTAGTCCTGACGCGAGGGCCCGGCAGCGCATGACAGCAGCCATCGGCCGCGTGTCTGCGGCGTCAGATAGACATGCCAGTTATCTATCTGCGCATGGTGCGCCCCGTGTTCAGTCTGCTTCCATTCGAGATCAGCGTAGCGCTCGTTCAATCGTCTATGCTGGCGCAGCAGCATCGACATGATCACAGACATTTCTGCGGACACCTTCGTTTCGCCAGAAATCATGCGCTCAATGCTACGCAAGATGGCTCGCGAGGGCCTGTCATCGCCAAACTTTTCGAGTTTCAGAACCAGCCCCCAAGGCGTCAGGCGCAGCTCCTCCAGCCCATCAACAAGATCCTGACGACGCTGATCCTGCGACCGGCGAGGCAGAGTGCCTTCTAAATTTTCGTCGTCTTCCATATTCGAATCCATTCTTGGTTCCATATGTGGATATGAACATGGAACATAAATTGGATCAAGAGTTGGTTGCTTCTGTCAGACCTAGAGGGGGGCGGCGGTAATTTGGCAAGAAATGGAAGTGTTAGTTTTACACTTTCGGCGGGCCTCAAAACGGGCTGATCCGGCAGCAAGACCACCCCTCACCTCCTGACCATCAATGCCCGCGCTTCCGGCCTAAAGGTATCTCTTGACACCCTTTGCGGCCTTGCACATAAAGCATCAGATGATGCCTTTATTTAGGAAGCCCCATGAAACGCGCTGCGATGCTCTACTGTGCCGATCACGACCCCGCCCGCTTCAAGCTGCTGAAACAGCGCGACCAGCTGCCTTTCCCCCTGGCCGATGAAGAGCCGGGCGTGAAGCGCACCGACTACACGCTGGACCAGGCTTTCCGGCTGCGTCTGATGCAGGATCTGATCGGCGGCGAATCCTCGGATGAAAGCCAGCTGAACGGCCTGGGCCCTGCCTATGCTGCCAACATGGTCATGAACGCGATGGATCGTTTTCCTCAGCATCCGCTCCTGCAGATTTTGCCTTTGGACTGGTGGGCGGGTCTGGTGGTTCTGGAAGATCAGGACGCTGCAGGCGAAACGTTCCGCCACACCGAATGGTATGTGGGCGAGCTGGAACAGCTGGCAGCATGGCTGGCTGAAAAACGGCGGCGGTCCTTGGGGCCGAATGGCGAGGATCGCGGCGACATGAAAGCCGTCCGCGTGTTCTTGGCCAACGTGACCCGCGCGGCTGAATTTGTCCGCGACCGCGCCGAAGACCTGGGCTTGCCGGTCGAAGTCTGATGGCGCGCCTGCACCGCTTCACCCTGCCTGATCCTTTCTGGTCGCTGGAGCTGCTTGAATTGGACGAGCGGACCCAGAGCGAAACCGGACATATCACCACGGTCCGGCGGCTCTATCTGGTCGACCCCGATGCCCCGAACGGGCTGCGCCCGATCAGGGCGCGGCAGTTGCGCCCTGTCGTTATCGGTCCCGTTGACGACATCGAGGTGATCGAATGACCGCCCGTTACGACCTGAAAGGCGAGATCGGCCAGGGGACGGCCCGTGCCGCAGCCCTGGCCGCGTTTCTCAAGGACAATCCCGGCCCGGTCGATCTGTTCATCAACTCGCCGGGCGGGGATGCGGTGGAGGGCGCGGCGCTGATGGCCGAGATCCAGCGCCACGGCAATGTCACCGCCCACCTGCAGGGGATTTGCGCCTCTGCCGCGACCCTGCCCGCCGTCGCCGCGCGCCGGATCGTGATGCATTCTGCGGCGATCTTGATGATACACGAACCCGCTGTGGGAGCCTGGGGTACGGCTGACGTGCTGCATGCCGCAGGGGATGCGCTGGAAAAGCTGACCGACATTTATGCGGCCGCCTATGCCAGTGCCACGGGCAACGATCAGACCCTGATCCGCGCCTGGATGAAGGCCGAGACCTGGCTGTCGGCCGAGGACGCGCGAGAGCTGAATTTCTGCGACGAGATCGAGGCCACCGGGACGGTTTCCGCCCCTGTGGCAGCCTTCGACTACACCAAGTTCAAAGCCCCGCCAGCGCACCTGATGCGCCTGGCCGTCGAGAACGGATGGGCGACCGCATCGCCTGAAATGGAGACCCAGAATGTTTAAGCTGCTGACGAAACCCGGCGTCACGCCCTCCCCGCGCATGGTGGCGCAGGTGCAGGCCAAGGTGAAGGAAGCCGGTCTGCCCTCCGAGCTGGCGCCGATCTTCGCCGCCCGCATGGAAACCGCCGAAGCCCTGGCGGGTGAGGATTTTCAGGGCCTGCTGAAGATGCTGCACAACATGGCCAAGTCGTTCAGCGTCAGCGCCGCCGATCTTGTCCAGTACCTGGAAGAGGCCCTGGGCGATCTGCAGGTGGCAGAAGACGATGACGCCCAGGATGCAGAGGTCGGAGAGCGCACCGGCACCACCATGCAGGTGTTTTCGCGGGTGAAGGCGCTGGCACAGGCTGCGCGGCCCACGACCGAACCGCGCACCGGAATGAGCCGGTCTGAAGCAGCGAACCCGGCCCCGTCCCGTGCCGGGCAAAATCGCATAGTCTCGATGCTGTCGGCGCAGATCCTGTCCGGGGGACGTGGCCCGTCCAACGGCGAACAGTTCAAGCTGTCGGACATTGCCATGCAATGCGCCCGCGCCGCGGGCCACCGGCCCAGTTCGCTTTCCGAGGGTGTGCGGATGGCGATGCATTCGACCTCGGACTTTCCGACCATTCTGGCCGGCAGCTTGGGCAATGCCGTGGCGCGGCGGCTGGAACAGGTGCCGCCGGCACTGCTGCGCGCCGCGCACCGTGTCGATGCCAACGACTATCGCGACAGTCACCTGTTGAGCCTGTCCGCCTCCGGCATTCCCCAGGAGGTCCAGGAGACGGGCGAGATCAAGCGCGTCACCATCGACGACACCGGCGAGCTGAAGCCCACGCCGCGCGATTTCGGGGCCATCTTCTCGATTTCAAACAAGGCCATCATCAACGACGATCTGGGCCTGTTCAATCAGATCGCCCAGAAGATGGTCGCGGGGGCCATCGAACGCCAGCGGCGCGTGCTGCTGGAAGCGCTGCTGGCCAATGGCGGGGCGGGCAACGTGATGAAGGACGGTCGCCCGGTCTTCCATGCCGATCACCGCAACCTCGCCCCGATCGGCGCGGCGCTGTCGATCGACTCCCTGTCCGAGGCCCGCCTGGCGCTGCGCACGCAACGCGGAACGCAGGGCGAGCTTTACAGCTTCGAACCCTTTGCCCTGGTCGTGCCGCCCCAGTTGGAGACGCTGGCCCAGAAGCTGGTCGCGCAGCTTACCGCCGCGAGCGTGTCCGAGGTCAACCCGTTCTCGAACACGCTGGAGGTGATCGTGGAAGCCGGGCTGACCGATCCGAATGCCTGGTATCTGATTGCCGATCCTTCGAAGCATGACGGGCTGGCCTATGCCTATCTCGACGGTCAGAGCGCGCCCGAGGTGCGGACCAAGGAAGGCTGGGACAGGCTGGGGATGGAGTTTCGCCTGGTCTGGCCGCTGGACGCGCGCTTCGTGTCGTATTCGTCCTGGTTCAAGAACCCCGGCGCATAGCGCGGACCGCCGGGGCGGCCATGTCGGCAAACTCGCCCGCCCCGGCACCGCCTGACCCCATGTGAAAGGAATCAGACGTGCAGGACGATAGCACCCCCCGCGACGATGCGGGATGCATCCGCGACGGACAAAGCGCCCCAGAGACGCGCAGGGGGCTGCTGTGAGCCATATCGCGACCAACTGGGCCATCCAGCAGAAGGGCCTCAAGCCCGCCTCGAAGATCGTGCTGTGGCATCTGGCCGACCGTCATAATCCGGACTTCGGGTGCTTTCCCTCGCAGGAGAGGCTGGCCCATGACTGCGAGATGTCCCGCGCATCGGTGAATGCGCATCTGGCCATCCTGGAAGAAAAGGGGCTGATCCATCGCGAACGGCGGGTGAATGCCCAGACCAGGCGGCAAGAATCTACGCGCTATCTGCTTGCATTCGAGGACGGTTTTCCCGTGGAAAAGCCGTGTCTGAATTCTGGACATGGACCAAAAGCCGTGTCCAGAAATGAGGATATTCCGTGTCCAGAAAATGCCGAAAGCCGTGTCCAGAATCTGGACACTAACCTTGTAAGAGAACCTTTAAGAGAACCTTCGCGCGCGCACATGCGAGACGCCGCTCCTGCGGAAGCCGGGCAGGCTGATGAGGATTTCCAGAAATTTTGGCAGGTGCATCCGCGACCCCGCAACCGGGAACGCACCTGGCAAGCGTGGCAGGCTGCGAAGATGGGAGGGGCCGAACCGTCCCGCGTCATCGAGGCCGCACGGCGCTACGCCACCGTCAGCAGCGGCACCGATCCGCAATACCGGGTTTCGTCCGAGGTCTGGCTGGAAGGCCGCAGGTGGGAAGATCAGGAACCGGGGCTGCAAGCCTGCCCTGGGCCGGTGACGCCGCAGGCCGAGTTCTGGGCCAAGAAGATCCGGGCAGGGGCCTATGTCGCTGCCAGCGCGATCAATCACCAGCTGGCCCGTGAGATGGTCAGAGCCGGTCTGGTCGGGACGCAGGACCTGCGTCGCATCGGGGTTTACCTGTGATCGCGGCTTTCACCCCTCAAACCCCGCTTAGGTTCTTCCTGGGCGCTTTCCGCACGGGGGTAATTCGCACCCCGCTATGCGCAAATGTTTCAGCGCCTGGAATGGCTACGAGTTCCGGTTGTTGTTGTTGTTCAGTAGGTTGCACTGAGGCCCGCCCATTCATCAGGGCCAGAGCAACCCCGTCAGTCGGACAGTGGGAAAACCCCGACAAGGCGCGGCCAGATAGCCTTATCTCTGGCGCGGCGCAGGTCAGCACGGTCGAAAGCCGGGGCTGGCCACCCATTTTCATAGCCCTTTCCGACGCTCACGGATTTGGATGGCCCGCAGACAGCGCAAGGCGCGCGCGCAGGCGGTATAAAGCACCTGCGCGCTACCCCCATAGCGGAAAACCAAACAAGGCCCTTTCTGGGGCATCTGTGAGGGCGTGAGAGACAAGGCCGGATCGCGCCTTGCAGCTTCGGCGGCTGTGAAGCGATTGGGATCAGACGGACAGTGCCCGGCTTCATGGCCGAAAACCCCGTCAGGCGCGGCCTTTACTCAGGGGCGTGGCGCAGGGGCCGGGGCAGCGCGAGACGCCCCGGCCCTTCTGTTTCAGGGGCTGGCCATTTCTTTTCTAACCTGAGATGGCATTCGGCGCTGGCCGTGCGAAATCCGCACGCTATCTTTCGATAGGGATGCCCTGCATCCGTGGAAGGTGATCACATGCGCGATCTGATAGGGGTAGGACTGTATACGTCGGCTGAGGCCGGGCGGCTTTTGCGTGTCCCGCCTGCCAAGATCAGCCGATGGCTGCGTGGTCACCAGGTTAAAGGCAAGCAATACGATCCCCTATGGACGTCCGAAGTTAGTCTTGAAGACGGCCAAGTGTTCCTTGGCTTTCGGGACCTGATGGAAGTGCGGGTTGCCGCTGCATTCATCGAGCATGGAATTTCACCGCAGCGGGTTCGGGCAGCCATCAACCTGGCGCAATCCGTCTTGGCACAGCAGCACCCGCTTTCGACAAACCGGTTTCGGACAGATGGGCGTGAAATCTTCCTGCATGTCATCGAGACTGGCGAAGACGGGACCGAGCGTGAACGTCTGCTCAACCTGTTCAAGCGGCAGTACGAGTTCAACGGCATCATCGAACCTATCTTGAAAACCGTAGACTTCGAGGATGACGGGACCCCGTTTGCCTGGTGGCCTCAAGGGCGGAGGACGCGAGTTCTGGTTTCGCCTGACCACGCTTTCGGGGCACCTATTGATCCGATTTCGCATGTTCCCACTGCCATATTGGCGACCGTGGCGCAGGAACAAGGGATTAAGGCTACCGCAGCAGCCTATGACGTATCGGAGGTTTCTGTACGTCATGCCATAGACTTTGAAGCATCCTTGGAGCAGCGGCTAGCGGCGTGAAGGTCTTCTTCGATAACTGCCTTGCGCCAGTCTTTGCGGAGACGCTGAACGCCTTTGTCAGATCGGACGGGCACTCTGCCCACCATATCAAGGATGTCGCTGGCCTGCCTAATGGTCGCAAATCCAAAGACATCGAGTGGATCGACTTTTTGCGTCAAAGCCGCGATGTCTGGATTTTCTTCACAGGCGATGGGCGCGTGATGAAAAACCAAGCCGAACGGACCGCACTGCGCAGTGCAGGTCTTCATGGGTTCGTTCTAGCCCCTGCTTACCAGAAGACGCCTTTTAATCAGGTTGCGGCGTTGCTGATCTGGCGTTGGCCAGAGATCGTGAAGACGACTGAGCTTTTCGCAGCTCCGAGCATGTTTGAGATACCCATGAAAATGGGGACGAAACTTCGATCTTTGCCGCTGTGATCGAGTTAAAAACCTCTGTTCACAAGCCATTCAAGCCGGTGCTGCAGTCGCAAGGGATGCAGAGGCTCTAGGATCGCCGCCTAGCGGCCTTCTATGTGCGCGCGGCTAGGGGTGTGCGGGCAGGGCATTAAAGCCCCTTGGCGGCCCGACCTGCGCCTATGTGGATAACCCTTTCCCCTTCTTGCCTGATCATCCCCATTCCCGTGCGGTTCTCGCCTGCTGCGTTTCGAGCCTGGGCAATCGTGATCCACGCCGAACAACCTGCTGACAGGTAAAAACCGGGCCAGTCCGCGCCGGTCGGCGCTTGCTACCTGGCGGCTGCTTCGCCCGACACGGCCCATCCCGGTTGTCACCTGTAGATCATAGAAAGCGAAAAAAATAAGTCGCTGATATATCGAAATAATCTAGGGGGGGTATGTTCACATAGATGAACAGGGGTCTGTTCACATAGATGAACAGGGTTCCGCGATGACAAGCGTAAAATTCTTGCCCTTGGTGTTACAATA
>NZ_JBYLFR010000036.1:0-9594 GCF_057748165.1 Paracoccus sp. NIOT.M2S5SZ12 | reverse complement strand
AACGGCAATCCGGGGCATCGGTGACGATCGAGACCGCGATCATGCAGAGGGTGCTGGAAGCCCATGTCCGCGAACAGCTCGACGCCCTCGCCGACCTCCGGGTCTCGCTTGCATGATGAGGATGACGACAACGATCTGACCGAGGGTCTCGACCTCGGCTTCGACGGCGCCGAGGACCTGCTCCGGGTCTGGCGGCAGGGGATGCGCCCTGACCCGAACCTGACGGTCTCGGAATGGGCGGATCAACATCGCTGGCTGTCATCGCGCGGCGCGGCCGAGCCGGGGCGCTATCGCACCGCCCGCGCGCCCTATTTGCGCGAGATCATGGATGCACTCTCGCCCGGCCATCCTGCCCAGCGCATCACGTTCATGAAGGCAGCGCAGGTCGGGGCCACGGAAGCGGGCAACAACTGGATCGGCTTCGTCATCCACCACGCGCCGGGGCCGATGCTGGCGGTGCTGCCGAGCCTGGAACTGGCCAAGCGGACGTCTCGGGGTCGTCTTGATCCCCTGATAGCGGATAGCCCGGCGCTCCGCGAACGAGTGAACCCGGCGCGGTCGCGCGATGCCGGGAATTCGATGCTGTCGAAGGAATTCCCCGGCGGCATCCTGGTGCTGACCGGCGCGAATTCCGCCACCGGCCTGCGGTCGATGCCTGCGCGCTATGTCTTTCTCGACGAGGTCGACGCCTATCCTGCCTCGGCCGACGAGGAAGGCGATCCGGTCACGCTGGCCGAGGCCCGGACCACCACCTTCTCGCACCGGCGCAAGGTGTTCATGGTCTCGACGCCCACAATCCGGGGGCTGTCCCGGATCGAGCGCGAGTTCGAGGCATCGGACCAGCGGCGCTACTTCGTCCCCTGCCCGCATTGCGGGACGATGCAATGGCTGCAGTTCGACCGGCTGCGCTGGGCAAAGGGGAAGCCGGAAACCGCCGCCTACCATTGCGAGGGTTGCGAACGTCCCATCGCCGAGCACCACAAGACCGAAATGCTGGCCCGCGGGGAGTGGCGGGCGACGGCGGTTTCCAGGGATCCGAAGGCCATCGGCTTCCATCTCTCGGCGCTCTACTCGCCCTTGGGCTGGAAAAGCTGGTCCGACGTCGCGCGGGAATGGCTGGCGGCCCAGGGCTCGGACGAGACGTTGCGCGCCGCGCGCAACACGCTTCTGGGCGAGACATGGGTCGAGTCGGGCGACGCGCCGGAATGGCAGCGGCTGGCAGATCGTCGGGAGAGTTGGAAGCCGGGCACCGTGCCGATGGCGGGGCTGTTCCTGACCGCCGGGGCGGACGTCCAGAGGGACCGCATTGAAGTCGACATCTGGGCCTGGGGCCGGGGCCTCGAGTCCTGGCTTGTCGATCACATCGTCATTCCGGGCGGCCCCGACGATCCCGCCGCATGGGACAAGCTGACGACGCTTTTGGGAAAGAGCTGGCAGCATGCCAACGGCGCCTTCATGACCGTGGCGCGGCTCGGGATCGACACCGGGTACGAGGCTGCGGCCGTCTATGCCTGGTCGCGCAAGGTGGGGTTCGAACAGGTCGCACCCCTGAAGGGCCTCGAAGGCTTCAACCGGGCGGCACCGGTTTCTGGCCCGACCTTCGTCGATGCGACCATCGGCGGCAAGCGCCTGCGCCGCGGCGCGCGGCTCTGGTCGGTGGCAACGGCGACGTTCAAGGCGGAGACCTACCGCTTCCTGCGGATCGAACGCCCCTCGGACGAGGACCGGGCTAAAGGGGTGCTTGAAGCCCCCGGCACGATCCACCTTCCCGGCTGGGTGGACACCGAATGGCTGAAGCAGCTGGTAGCGGAGCAGCTGGTCACGATCCGGAACAAGCGCGGCTACGCCCATCAAGAGTGGCAGAAGATGCGCGAGCGGAACGAAGCACTCGACTGCCGGGTCTACGCCCGTGCCGCGGCGTGGATCCTCGGCGCCGACCGATGGGACGAGGCGACCTGGCGGCGGCTGGAAGCACAGGCGGGTGTGGAAACGCGCATGCCCACGGCCGTGGCGGCCGAAACCACAACCGACCCGGCCCAGCCCAAGGCCGGAACCCTGACCACGCCGCGCCGGAAGCGGCGGGCCTACACCCCGAACTTCATGAGGGACTGATGGATCTCGACCGTATGCAGGCCCTGCTGACCGCGCTGCAGGAAGCCCGCTTCGCCGGGCTGCGCAGCGTCAGCTACGACGGCAAGACCGTGACCTATGGCTCGGACGCGGAACTGGCGACGGCGATCCGGGATCTGGAGGGTCGGATCGCAACGGCCAGCGGCACGTCTGCCCGTCGCCGCCGCTGGGGCACCGTGGCCACGAAGGGTCTGTGACCATGGTCCTCGACGCCTTCCGTGCGCGGCTCGGGTCCATCATCGGCGGGTTCGACGCGGCGCAGTCCCATCGGCGCATGCGCGGGTTCCGTGCCACCCGCGCGCATGTGAACACGCTGATCGCCGCCTCGGGCGAGACGATCACCGCCCGGGCGCGCTGGCTGGTCAGGAACAATGGCTACGCTGCGAACGCCGTCGATGCCTTTGCGAACCATGTCGTCGGTGACGGGATCAAGCCCTCGTCGAAGGTCGCAGACGCGACGAAAAAGGAAGAGTTGCAGAAGCTCTGGCTTGCCTGGACCGACGAGGCCGACGCCGAGGGGCTGACCGACTTCTTTGGACTGCAGCGGCGGGCCGCGCGCGAGGTGTTTCTGGCAGGTGAAGTGTTCCTGCGCATCCGCACCCGCCGCCCCGAAGATGGACTGACGGTGCCGATGCAGCTGCAGATGCTGCCGTCAGAAATGCTGCCCCAGGACATGACCCGCGTCCTGCCCGGGGCGGGGTCGATCCGGCAGGGCATCGAATTCGACGGGATCGGACGCCGCGTCGCCTACCACTTCCTGCGCCGCCATCCAGGCGACATGACCGATCCGGGGTTGGCCGGAGAAACCGTCCGGGTTCCGGCCTCGGAGGTGATCCACATCCTCGACCCCCTCGAGGCGGGCCAGCTGCGCGGCGTGTCGCGCTTCGCCGCGGCCGTGGTGAAGCTGTTCACACTCGACCTTTATGACGACGCGGAACTGGAGCGGAAGAAAACCGCGGCGATGTTCGCCATGTTCATCACCTCGCCCGCCCCGGAAACCGCCCTCGATCCGGCAGAGGACGATCTCGAGGTCGAACCGGGCCAGGTGGTGCGGCTCGATCCCGGCGAAGATGTCACCACCCCTTCGACGCCGGATTCCGGGTCCACCTATGAGCCATTCCAGTACCGGACGCTGCTGCAGATCGGTGCGGCGCTGGGCGTGCCCTATGGTTATCTGACTGGCGACACCGCCAAGGGCAACTTCTCGAACACGCGGATCGCGCTGGTGGATTTCCGCCGCCGCATCTCGGCCTTTCAGCATTCGGTGATGGTCTACCAGCTCTGCCGCGCTGTTTGGACCCGCTGGATGGACATGGCCATGCTAGCCGGGGCCATCGACCTGCCGGGCTATGCCACCGACCGGCGGCAATACCTCGCTTGCGACTGGCTTCCCACCAAGTGGGACTGGATCGACCCCGCCAAGGATGCCGCTGCCGAGATCCTGCAGATCGAGGCGGGCCTGAAATCCCGCACGCAGGCCATCGCCGAGCGGGGATATGACGCCGAACAGGTCGACCGCGAAATCGCCGCCGAACGGAAACGCGAGGCAGAGCTGGGTCTCGACTTCCGGCGGCCTGGATCGCCTGCGCAGGCGGTGGGAAGCGGCGCTGCGCCGCGTGATGCCGAGGGCCAGCAAGAAGAAGACACGGACAACGACGGCGAGGACCGAGAACCCCGGCCCGCGGAGGAAGGATGATGCACCACACCCAGATCGCCCAGCGCGTCTTCAACACGCCCCTGATGGTCGATCTCGCCAAGGCGCTGGCCTTCCTGACGGGGCTGGGGCCCCGGATCACCGGGCAGGACATCAGCATCGAGGGGCTGGAAATCGCCGCCGAAGATCGGGATACCGCCACCCTGCCCGCCCGGGCCTCACTCTTTGGCGACGACCTGACCAGCCGCAAGGCAAGGAATGGCGGCCAGCCCTTCACGGTGGTGGACGGGATCGCCGTCATCGAGATTGCGGGCACGCTGGTGCATCGTGGGGCGTGGATCGGACAATCCTCTGGGCTGACCTCCTATGAGGGGATCGCGGCCCAGCTGCAGGCGGCCCTTGCCGATCCGGCGATCCGTGGCATCGCGCTCGACATCGACAGCTTCGGCGGCGAGGTGGCGGGGGCCTTCGATCTGGCGGATCGCATCCGCGCAGCGAGGGCGCAGAAGCCGGTCCATGCTTTCGTCGCCGACCACGCCCTCTCGGCCGCCTATGCGCTGGCCTCCCAGGCTGACCGGATCATCCTGCCGCGCACCGGCGCCGTCGGCAGCATCGGCGTCGTGGCCATGCACAGCGACATGAGCGGGGCGCTCGATCAGAAGGGCATCGCCGTCACGCTGATCCATGCAGGCGCGCGCAAGGTCGATGCGAACCCTTACCAGCCGCTGCCCGAGGCCGTCCGCGACCTGATTGCAGGCGAACTTGAGGAGCTCCGCCAGCTCTTCGCCGAAACCGTCGCCGAAGGGCGCGCCCGCCGCCTCGACACCCTCCGCGCGCTGGGCACCGAGGCCGCCGTGTTCCGCGGCGAGGCGGCGGTCTTCGCCGGTCTCGCCGACGAGGTGGCCGATCCCGTCACCGCCTTTCGCGCGTTCGCCGCCGCACCCCGCGGCACATCCACCCTCACATCCAACCCCAAGGGAAAGGGCCCGATGATGACCACTGCCCCCGAAGACGATGCGCAGCCTGCAGCCGCGCCTGCCACCAGTCCTGCGCCGGAACCGGCCCCGCCCGCGGCAATCGCACCGCCGCAAACGGCGGCGGCCGCGATGTCGCCCGAAGCGATCCGGGCCGAGGCGGCAGAGGTTGCGCAGGTCTGCGCACAGGCCGCGCGCCTCGGCATCCAGATCGACGCTGCCGATGCGGTCGCCAAGGGCGTGAAGCCCGAAGCCCTGCGTTCCAAGGTCCTGGCCGATCTCGCCGCCCGCAGCGATGCCGCGGGCATCATCGCCACCGCCCCGGCGGCAGGCGCGAAGGAAAGCCCCATCGTGGCGGCCGCGAAGAAATCGGCGGCCGCCTCGCGCTGACGCGCACCGCACGGATCGAACGCCCCCCCACCAACATCCCGGAGACTGAACCATGCCCGTCCTGACGGAACCGCCCAGCATGGGCGACATCCTCAAATACGAGGTCAACCCGAACTACACCCGCGAGGTGGTGACGCTGCTCGCGGGCATGCCCTATCCCGTCGGCTCGGTGCTGGGCAAAATCACGGCCAGCGGCAAGTACACCCTGTCGCCCGCGACCGGAGCCGACGGATCGCAGGTCGCGACGGCCGTCCTGCTTTACGCCGTAGACGCCACGCTTGCCGATGCCACCGGCATTGTGCTGGTCCGCGGCCCCTCGATCGTATCGCGCGCGGCCCTCGCCTACGGCGCCACCGTCGATGACGGCACCAAGATCGCCGCCAAGATCACCCAGCTCGCGGCCGTCGGCATCATCGCCCGCGACGGCGTCTGACCCCCTCATTCCCCCGGAGCCACACCATGACCCTCGTCCGCAATCCCTTCGACGCTGGCGGCTATTCGCTGGCCGAGATGACGCAGGCCATCAACATCCTGCCTAACCTCTACACCCGCCTCACCCAGATCGGCCTCTTCCGCTTCGAAGGAGTTAGCCAGCGGTCCGTCATCATCGAGCAATACGAGGGCGTCCTGAGCCTTCTGCCGTCCGTCCCCCTCGGCGGCCCGGCCACGGTCGGTACCCGCGAGGGCCGGTCGATGCGCAGCTTCGCCCTGCCGTGGATCCCGCATGACGACGTGGTCCTGCCCGCCGACATCCAAGGCCAGCCCGCGCTGGGCGCTTTCGATGCGGCCGACCCCCTCGTCGAGGTGATGAACCGCAAGCTGCTGCTGATGCGCCGCAAGCATGCCCAGACGCGGGAATACATGGAGATGAACGCGCTCCGCGGCATCGTGAAGGACGGGGCCGGGACGACCATCTACAACTACTTCACGGAATTCGGCCTGGCGCAAATCTCGGTGGACTTCGTGCTGGACACCGCAGGCACGAACGTGCAGGGCAAGGTCCGCGAGGTGCTGCGCGCCATCGAGGACAATCTGCTGGGCGAAGCGATGACCGGCGTCCATGCGCTGGTCAGCCGCGAGTTCTTCGACAAGCTGATCGCGCACCCGAAGACGGAAGAGGCCTACAAGTTCTACGCCTCGACCGGCGCCCAGCCGCTGCGTGAGGATGTGCGGCGCAACTTCCCGTTCGGCGGCATCCTGTTCGAGGAGTATTCCGGCACAGTCACCCTCTCGACCAAGGCGACCGAGCGTCTTGTCCCGGCAAACGAGGGGATCGCCTTCCCCATGGGCACGATGGACACCTTCACCACCTATGGCGGCCCCGCGAACCTGCTGGAAACCGCCAACACCATCGGCCTGCCGCTCTATGCCCGCCAGCATCTCGACGAGAAGGGCCGCTGGATCGACGTGATGACCGAGGCCTCGATCCTGCCGGTCAACAAACGACCCCGGCTGGCGATCCGTCTGCACACGTCGAACTGACGGACCCACCCATGTCCGTCTTCGCCGCCGCCATGGATCGCATCTTCACCCATGCCTCCATGGCGGCCCCGGCCCTCTGGATCTCGGCCACCACCTCCGAGGAACGCCCGATCCGCATCATCCGCCGCGCACCCGACCGCGTCACGGACTTCGGCGCGGGCCGGTTCGTCAGCGACACGACGGTGGTGGATGTGCGCGTGGCCGACCTCCCCGCCCCGCGACCAGGCGACGTGATCGTCATCGGCGCGGACAGCCATGTCATCCAGGGTGAACCACTACGCGATCGCGAACGGCTGATCTGGACACTCGAACTGAGGCCTGCATGAAGCTGAAGCTGGAAATCAACCCCGACCTCGCAGCCCTGATGCAGGCGAAAATCGAAGCCGGGGAAAAGGCCGTCACCACCGCCATGCGCGAGGCAGGCGCGAGCCTCAAATCCGCCTGGCGCGGCCAGATCACGGGCGCAGGCCTCGGCACAAGGCTCGGAAACTCGATCCGGCTGGCCACCTATCCCAAGGGCAGCGCGAGCCTGAACGCCGCGGCGCTGGTCTGGTCAAACGCCCCGGTGATCGTCGGGGCGCATGACACAGGGCCGCTGATACGGTCGCGCAACGGGTTCTGGCTCGCCATCCCCACCCCGGCCGCGGGCAAGTCCACCCGCGGCGGACGGATCACCCCGGGTGAATGGGAACGCCGAACGGGATTGCGCCTACGCTTCATCTACCGCCGTCGGGGACCGAGCCTGCTGGTGGCCGAGGGGCGGCTGAACTCGAAAGGCCGCGCGGTGGCATCCCGCGCAAAGTCTGGCCGCGGGCTGACCACCGTGCCGATCTTCCTCCTCGTGCCGCAGGTAAAGCTGCGCAAGCGGCTCGATCTGGCGCGAGATGCCGAGCGGGCCATCGACGGCATGCCGGGGCGGATCGTGGCGGGGTGGGCTGAAACACGATCATGACGGGGCCTGTCGACACGGCAGACACATTGGCATATATTGCCAATGATCCGCAGGGAGACTCCCATGGCCACCAGAAACGTCGTCCTGACCGAAACGCAATCCGACCTTGTCGACCGCCTGGTGGCATCCGGTCGGTATCAGAACGCGTCCGAGGCCCTGCGCGCAGGGCTGCGCCTTCTCGAACGCGAAGAGGCGGAACTTGGCGCGTTGCGCAGCCGTCTGACGGCGGGGCTGGATCAGGCCAGGCGTGGCGACCTGGCAGAGGGCAATGGCGAGGATGCCATCCGCCGGGCTTTTGCCGCCGCACGTGCCAATTCCTGATGCCGAAGCCCTGGCGCCTGACAAGGCAGGCGGAGGCCTCGCTGATCGAGATTGCCCGCTGGACCATCGAGACTTTCGGACCACGACAGGCAGCGGCCTATGAAGATGACCTGATCTCGGCCTGCCGCGAGATCGCTGCGGGCACCGCCCTGTCACAGGACTGCCGTCGGCTCGTTGATCCCGATCTGGCCGAGAACCTGCGCTTCACGCGCGCAGGCCAGCACTTCGTGGTCTTCATTGAAGACGCCGACCAGGTGATAATCGTGGACTTCCTGCACAGCCGCGCCGACCTGCCGCGACGGCTGGCCAACCTGCCGCTGCCGAAAGGTGGCGGGGAACACTGACCCCGGGCCTGTCCCGGAACCCCGGAACAACAGATGCTCACCATTCGCGAAACCGTCCTCGCCGCGTTGCACGCGCGGCTGCAACCGCTTGCCGCCCTCACCCTGCGTGACGAGGTCCTGCCCGAGCGGATCCCTGCGGGAGGGCTGATCATCCTGCGCGACGGCCAGCCAGGCGAGCCGGAGGTGACGCTTTCGCCCCTGCGCTATCACTACCAGCACCGGGCCGAGCTGGAGGTCGTCATCCAGGCGGGCACCGGCCGGGCCAGCACCTTTGACGACTTGGTCGCCGCCATCGGCGCGGCGCTGGAAGCTGATCGGACGCTGGGCGGCCTCTGTGACTGGGTCGAACCCGAGGCCCCAGCCTCGGTCGACTTGCCCGTCGAGGGCGCCGCGGCCCTGAAGGCGGCGGTGATCACCGTCGTCCTGCACTATTCCACGGCCGATCCGCTGGCCTGACCCCACTCACCATAGGAGACTACGATGGCACGAGCCCATGGGGCGCGGGCGCAGATGGCGCTTGCATTCGAGACCGTCTACGGCACCCCGCCCGCCACCGGCTACCGCACGGTGCCCTTTGCCAGCACCACGCTCGGCTCCGAACAGCCACTGATCGCCTCGGAACTCCTGGGCCAGGGGCGCGACCCGCTAGCGCCGATCAAGGACGCGGTCACCGCCGATGGTGACGTGGTGGTGCCGATCGACGTCGAGAACTTCGGCCTCTGGCTGAAGGCCACCTTCGGTCAGCCCACGACCACCGGCACGACGCCAAAGACCCACACCTTCCAGTCGGGCAACTGGACGCTTCCCTCCATGGCCATTGAAGTGGCGATGCCCGAGGTGCCGCGGTTCGCCATGTATGCGGGTTGCGTCATGGACCAGCTCAGCTGGCAGATGAACCGGTCGGGGCTTCTGACCGCGACCGCCCGGCTTATCGCCCAAGGAGAAGCCATCGCCACGACCACCGCCGCGGGGACGCCGACCACGCTGGGCCTGCAGCGCTTCGGCCATTTCAACGGGGTGGTGAAGCGCAACGGCACGGCGCTTGGCAATGTCGTCTCGGCGGAGATCACTTATGCCAACGGCCTCGACCGAATCGAGACCATCCGCAACGACGGCAAGATCGAAGGCGCCGATCCCGGCATGGCCGCCCTCACCGGCCGGATCGAGGTGCGCTTCGCCGATAGCGCCTTGGTCACGCAAGCCATCGACGGCACGCCTTGCGAGCTCGAGTTCGCCTACAGCCTCGGGGCGAATGCCAGCTTCACCTTCACCGCCCACGCCGTCTACCTGCCCGTCCCGCGGATCGAGATCCCGGGGCCGCAAGGCATCCAGGCGACCTTCGACTGG
>NZ_JBYLFR010000035.1:0-10855 GCF_057748165.1 Paracoccus sp. NIOT.M2S5SZ12 | reverse complement strand
GGGCTCCCACCCTGGCCGAGGCGGCCTATCCGCGCGTGCATCGCGATGGCCGCGACGTGGGGTTCGTGTTGCCGCTGGTCGAATTCGGTGGCGTGGAACGGGTCGCACTCAACACCGCCCAGGCCATGAAGCGCGCCGGCTGGCGTCCGCACCTGTTCGTCATCGACGCAAAAAGCTGCCAGTTCAGTGCGGAATGGCACGAGACCTTCGACAGCGTTACCTTTCTGGCCGATGAAGGTTTCGCCACTTGGGGCCAAGCTGGTTCCAGCTATCTGGGCACAGACGTCCCCGACTGGTCGCGATGGGGGGATCAGAGAAACGCCACGGCGATGCTGGCCTGGCTCGACGTCGTCATCAACTTCCACGGCGGCGCCATCTCGGGGCTGATGGGCCGGTTGAAGCGCCTAGGGGTCAAGACGGCGCTGTCGCTGCACCTGAACGACCACAGCCCGTTCAAGCGGCAGGTCGGCAACACCTATCTCGGCCTTGCCTTCGAACATGCCTATGACCTGTTCCTGCCCTGCTCGGGGCAATTGGCGGATTGGTGCCACGCCATGGGCGTGCCCGAGGAAAAAGTCATCCCGCTACTGAACGCGCCCAGCTTCGACCTGCCCGAGGAATCGGCGCAGCGGCTGGACGCGCGGCGGTCCGGCGAGAACCGCCACGACAGGCTGCGGGTGATCTATCTGGGCCGGCTCGACCAGCAGAAGGGTCTAGAACGGCTTATCAGCATCATCGATTCCTCGCGCTCGGAATCGCTGCCCATCGACTGGCGCCTGATCGGCAAGCAGGTGGTGACCCATGGTGGGACGCGCCTGCCCTCGCGCATCTCCCAGATGATCGAACCACCGATCACCACCCCGGAAGGCCTGGCCGAGGCCCTGGAATGGGCGGATATCTTCGTCCTGCCATCCTATTTCGAGGGTTTGCCGCTGACTATCCTCGAGGCGATGCGATCCGGGGTCGTGCCCATCGCGACCGACGCGGGCGCGGTGTCCGAGGTGGTCCAGAGTTGGGAGAACGGCGTCGTCCTGTCACAGAACGATGCCGTCGATGAGGCCATGGCCGCGCTGCGGCGCCTCTGCTTCGATCCGGATCTTCTGCACAAGCTTGCGCATCAGGCGAGGCTTGATATGCGGGGGCGCGACTGGGACGGCGCGGTGCGCCCGGTGATCGAGCGGCTGGAGAAGATGCTTGCAACTGGCGCGAATAAGGCCTGAGGAATAAAGGTTATGAATGAAGAACTTTACCCGGCCCTCTATGCGCCGAGAGATGGCTATGTGTTCGTCGTGACATATGGCCGCTCGGGATCGACGCTGACGCAGAGCCTGCTCAATGCCATACCCGGATACAGCGTTCGAGGGGAAAACGGGAATCTCACATACTTTCTTTCCCGGGCGATCCATCTGGTTGCAAAGCACGACATGTATACTTGGCGGCGCGAAGACCTCGCCAAAGAGCCGCAGGAACGCCGCGCCTATCTGAAAAACATCCTGGGGCAGCCCTATGATCCCTGGGCCGGAGCGGAAAGCGTAGAGCCGGAGGATTTTCGTCTTTCGCTGATGAACCTTTTTGCCGAAAAAGTTCTCAAGCCCGATGCGGAGTGCCGGGTAAGCGGCTTCAAGGAAATCAGGCTGCACGAAGATCCCAACTTCTTTGAGCATCACCTGAACTATCTGCGTGACAGCTTTCCAAAGGCCCGCTTCCTTTTCCAGACCCGGAACCATGACGCGGTTTCCAGATCGAGCTGGTGGGCGAACAAGCCCAAACACGTCGTATACAAGCAGCTGACGCAGGCGGATGAAATGTTTTCGGAATATTCCCGGAAAAACCCTGAGATCTGCTTCACGATCAGCTACGAAAAATATGCCGAGGGAATCGATTACGCCCGGGAGATTTACAACTTCCTGGGCGAGGATATGTCGGATGACGCGATCGGGGCGACATTGGGCCAGAAACTCCGGCATTGATCTGATCGCGGAAGCCTTGGGGAACACAGGTTGTAGATGCCCGCTGAAAGATCAGGCGGCCTTTTATCGGGGACAAACATGACGACAGCTCTCGTTCACTTCAATCATTCCTTTCAGGGGAATCAGACCACCTGGCCAAGCATGAGGACGTCCAGCTGGAAGCCGAATTATGGCGACATGCTGGTCTGTGCCGCGCTGCTTCGCCAGGTGAAACTGGATGACACGGTCCGCGTCGGCTTTCCCAGGACTCTGGAGCAGCCGGTGTCGCGGGCATTGATCCGGGGTTCGACCTATCTTCATAACAGGTTCGATTTTGAAGGGGCAAACCAGACCCTGGACAGTATCGATGCGCCATTGACCATTGTCGGCCTTGGGGCGCAGAATTCCGAAAGCGACATGTCCTTCCTGGACCAGAATGCAGGCGCCCGGGACTTCATTGCGCGCCTCTCCGAGCGGTCGAACTCGATTTCAGTGCGCGGAGAGTTTACCGCGGCCGTCGTCGAGCGGCTGGGCGGAAAGAACATTCGGCTGACGGGCTGTCCATCGGTATTCTACACGCTCCAATGCCCGAAGATTGAAGTAAGCCCGTCCCTGGCCTCGTCCGAGCGCCGGATTGGCGTTTCCATTCATACCGGCCTGCGCAAAAGCATCTATTGCGCCACTCCGACAGAGGCACGAAAAGCGCATGTCGATGCGATCCGGTATGGCATCGACGAATGCAGCGCCCTTTATCTCTTCGAGCAGGGGGTAAAGGCGGAATTCGACGTTGCCGATGCCGACCTGCCCATGACCCACCGTCTTGCCGCCGCGCAAGAGATCGTCGAGCGCATTGCCCCTGACGGCCGGCTTACCCCGGAAGAACTGATCGCCCACATGGTGAGCGTCACCAGCATCGAGGAATGGCTGGCACGCGCGGCCGAACTGGACGCCATCATCGGCTTCCGCTTCCACGGCAATATGGTCGCCCTGCTACAGGGAAAGCCCTGTTATTATTACGTCTATGACTCGCGCATCCGCGAGTTTTGCGAACTCTATGCGCTTCCCTATCAGGACGTGCGGGATCCCTGGGTCTCGCCCGCCGAGGCGATCCTGTCCCATTCCTGGGACAAGACCAATGCGGCCCTGCGGCGCTGCCATGCCGAGATGCAGGCCTTCTTCAAGGAAAACGGCTACCAGATCCGCACAGCGGTCGAGGCGTGAGTCTCGATCCCTCTGCGCGACCTTGCCTCTTGCAGCCGGAGCCAATACCGCCATGCCCTTCATCCAGCATAATGGCAAACGCGTCCTCTTCATCCATATCCCAAAGGCCGGAGGCACCTCGGTCGAGACCTGGATGAACGGCATCGCGCCGCTGCGGCTGTTCTCGATGGGAATCCCCCATGCCAGCCGCTGCACGCCGCAGCATTATCGCGCCAAGGATATCCGGGCGCTGCTGGGCGAGGGGTTCTTCGACCTCGCCGTGACCATCGTGCGCAACCCCTATGACCGGATCGCCAGCGAATACCGGATGCGCGCAGAACTTGCCAAGGAGAGCTTCTGGAAGGGGCTACCCGCCTTCTCGCCTTGGATCGAGGAGAACCTGGACCGCCAGCAGCGCGAAAGGTTCCATCTGGACAACCACCTGCGCCCGCAGTGGGAGTTCCTGGGCAACGATGTTGAGGTGTTCCGGCTGGAGGACGGCCTGGCCGCGCCATTGGCGCGCATCGCCGATGTCCTGAGCGTGGCGCCCCCCGAGACGCCCCCGCACGAACTGCGCAGCGCACCTCAGGAGATCGTCTGGGACGTGGCCGACCGGATCCGCGTCCAAACGCATTATGCCAAAGATTTCGAGCGGTTCGGCTATCCGCTCTGACTTCCGGTAAGTCATTGTTCTTATTCACACCAAACGGGAAACAACTTGCACTGAAAAGCGGCTCTGTTGCACAAATCGCGTGATGGATTCATCTCGCGAATCCAGCGTGGTAGCTGCGATGCATGAGCAGACCCATACCCCCGACCTACAAGACCAGGAACTGGCCAGCCTACAATGAAGCACTCAAGCGCCGGGACTCGCCAAGGCGTCCTGAGCCGGCTCAGGCCATCCCCCTTGCATCCAGAGACCAGCAAACCGACCTCCACGCGCTCCTGAGCGCCCAGGAGCCGCGGCCTGCGTCTTCGCATCCGGGATCCGTTTTGCGCCCTCTTCCACGCCCCTGGTCGCGCCAGCACATTCCTGGCGCGACCGTGCCAAGGCGGCACATCCCTCTCCTGCGCCCTGAATTGAAGCCTGCGCTTCGGCAGGCTGTAAGATTGGCAAGAAATGGGAATGTAATTTTTTACACTTTTGATCTTGCCGAAGCGCCTGCCTTTGCAGGGCGTGGGACGGGTCGGGATGTGAAGCTCCGACGCGGCGCTTTGCGGGCCTTCCGCGACCGGGAGCGGCCCGCCGATCGAGGATCGGTTCGCGCGGAGCCAGGACGCGCCCAAATCCGGAATCCGGGTCCGCCAAGGGCGCGCGCAACCCTCCGAAATGCGGTGCCGCCGAAATACAGTCCTTGCCTACACCGCTAATACAGACGGACACATATGTTGCAAAACGACACTATAGGCGGACGGGACTGTTGCAGATACCTCTTCGGGGGAAAGCCTCTGGTTGAGAAACATCAGCCTGATGACCCACGAAAAGCGTGCTAACATGCGCGTATGAGCCCCGAACCCCATCTGTCGGAGATGCTATTCGCAGGCGCGAGACTTCGCGCCAGATCCGCAGGTCTGCGCTCAAGCTGCAGAGCATGGTATGCTGAGCGGCGAATGACCTGCTGGCAGATGCGGAAAAACCTCGAACAGGGCAAGGGGGCGCTCGCACGCGCTTCTTGCGCTTTGCCCAAATAGGCCCGCCCGCCCTTTCGCCTGTTTCCAGACTTTCAATGAAACCCATCTCTCCGGCTCGAATTCTTCTTCCTGCAGGATCGCGGTCCCCTTGGGCCGCACCTTCGAAAGCAGGAAGGCAGATCATGCCCCCCGCACAGCAGTACACCGAGAACATGCAGCGCCATCGCGAAGCACAGCGTGAGAAAAGCATCGAGACCATGCTGGAGGCCAAGCTCGCCCAGGCATTTCGAATTCTAGAAGAAAGCGAATGCCGCCAAAATTAACAACCCCGGGTTGTTTAATCTTTCTGTTTCAAAGACTTGCGAAACTTTTGGCGGGAGTGGTCGTTCATCGGCTTGGTCACATAGTTCCCTGTTTGCGAGTGTGTCACCTCCTGTAACCAGTCTTGCCGTGCAGTTCTCACGGAGCATGGTGTGGCCGGGGTCGGCCCTTTTCCCGTCTCGACCCCGGCCAATCTACTCGGAAGCCCTCCCCGCCCCACAACCTGCGCACGAGGCGCGTCTCGCGCGGTTTCGGACGCATAACGCCCCTTACAGCCCAAAACCCCACCCCCAGGTTGAACAGAGGCGTTCCTGAGAGCCGTCAGGAGCCTCGCTGACGGACCTTGAGACCTCACCCGCCGGTCCCGCGCTGTACGGCCCGTCCAAGGCGCGCTCCGAGCCGCTGGCGGTACCTTTCCTCAGCCAGAAGATCCCGAGATCTGCGTCCATGCATTGCGGGTCGGGTTTTCCGGACATCTGCGCTTTTCCCTCCCCCGGACCCCCACCCGCCGCGCGCGCCTGCGCCCGCGGAGTCGGCCCCTCGGCCCACAAGGGGCCTCGCGTCCGACGGCAGGCAAAAACTACACAGCCCGTCCATTCGGCGGGGGGTCGCCAGCTTCCTCGCGGGCGCTCCCCCCCGGCGCGCAAGCGCGCCCGGACTGTGCATTTTTTGCCTGCCTTTTAGATCATAAGAAGGCAAAAAAATAAGCTATTGTTTTAATTTATCTTTTTTAGCCAGGACCGGCACCGCCGTTCCGGTCTACCGGCACCGCCGTTCCGGTCCTGTTTTGTTCTACCGGCACCACCATTCCGGTCCACCGGCACATCCATTCCCAAAAATGGAACGGCATGTAATTTTAGTGTTGCTCGATGCAAGATGATGCGGCAGCTTCATTCCCATATTTGGAATGAAGAGGCTGAAATTGGAAAAATTGCCAGAACGCCGATTGCAGGGATCCTGGGTGCAGACAGAACGATCTGCCCATGAAGCTTGGATGAGCCTTATCGCAAAATCTCCAGTCGGAGCTCAGATCATGCATGCGCTGACCGCTCGGCTTGGAGACCACAATGCTGTTGTGATTTCTCAAGTTTCGCTTGCCAAGATAATTGGGCGTTCAGAACGAGCAGTACGGACTGCTCTGGGGATTCTGAAGGCAGACAACTGGATCGAAATTCGACAACTTGGAAATGCTGCGACGGTGAATGCTTACATCGTCAACGATCGTGTTGCTTGGACAGGCAAGCGTGATGGCATTCGCTATAGCCTATTCTCGGCAGCCGTTGTTGTCTCAGAAGAAGAGCAGCCTGATCGTGACAACCTTGGGCAACAAGCTGCTTTGCGGCGCATCCCAGACCTGCTTCCAGGAGAAATGCAGTTGCCATCAGGCGAAGGCCTCCCTCCGGTTTCACAGCCAACGTTTGAAGGTATGGAGGCAGATCTTCCGGCTCGCCGACGCTCCATTGAACCTTGAGACCAAACCGCCCCCTACCAAACTGATCTCATCGGCCTATTAAGCGCGCCCACAATCCCCTCAAGCGTGCCTTCTCCTGCTCGACAGCACCAGGTGGAGGTAGCAGCCGCAACTTCTCCTCCTCGGCTTGATTCAAGCGCTTTCTAAGATCCAGAACTGTGGCTTGAAGATCATCGACGCGCGCCTGCAGCGCCTGCTTCAAATCTTCGCGCCCACGTCTCTCAGCCTCTAAAAGCTCTGCGAGATGATCTGCACGGTACACGACTTTGGACGCGTCCGGATCCGTCCTGCCTCGAGGGGATTGGACACTTCCGGACACCGACAAACTGCCGGATTCTAGGACAGATAGCCCCTTCTGATCTCTCCGTTCGGACGCGTCCGGCGTCCCATCCCGAGATAGCGAGAAGGGAAAAACTCGGTGGAGTTCAGAGGGGTCTATCTCGTATCCACCCCTCGCATTTCGGCCAGCGGAAAGCCTTCCTTCTTTGATCGCGGTTTGAATTGTGGACTTTCCACGCCCACAGAGCTGGGCCGCCTCTCGAAGTGAAAGCTTTGCCATTCTGACTGTCCCGTTGTGTCCGCTCCGCCTTCAGTCTGCTGTCCGAGGCATGTTCAATACAGAACCATCGCTGCACGGCCTCACGCAATAGGCAACCCACCATCTTCAAATATGGACAGTTTAAGGACAGTATCTAGGACGCTGATGGGACACTGAATTTAGCTGCTACAGACAGCGGATCGCTTTACCAACTGCTTGCCTGTAACGGAGTCGGCAGGGTTGGAGACGTTGTGGTTCGATCCGCTGCCAGTTGGGTGGCCATTGAGGAGAGCGCTTCAAAGCCCGACCTCGGAGCATCGGATCAAGCCGAAGGACGATGCTTTGGACTACGGGCACTGACCCTTTCCTGCGCCCTCAGTTGAAGCCTGCGCTTCGGCAGGCTGTAAGATTGGCAGGAACCGGCTCTGTTGCACAAATCGCGTGAGGGATTCATCTCGCGAATCCAGGGTGGTACCTGAGATGTATGAGCAGACCCATCCCGATGACCGTGACCGCAGGATAAGTGTGCCCGGGGGAAGAGGGATTGTGCTCGCCAGCTGATTTATCCAACAGCGCCCGATTTGTGCAACAGAGCCGGTTGCTTTGTGCTGTGGAAAATCCAGAAAATAGAGAGTGAAAATCCCAAGTTTTTTAGTTCAAATTTTACCTCCCCCGTTTTATTTCAGGCCACCACCTCAGACTATCACCATAGATGCGTTAGATCATGAAACATCAGCTCAAGCCCCTTTCCTCCCTTGACGGGGAAAGCACTGCCTCCGGCCTACGTGTCGCCTCGTCTTCCGCCTTGCTGGTCGCTTCCGCAGACATGGCCGAGGCCCGCAACCTCGCCCTTCCCGTAACGCTCATCGAAGTAACCGGGTCGCAGGACGGGATCACCTTTCGGCCCGACGCGGGAACTGGGGGGACTGACTTGGCGCTTGCTCAGGTCATGCTGGTGGCGATCGGCTGCCTGCCGCTGTCCAGCCGGGGCCGCGACGAGCTGGCCTGCATGGGTGCCGTCTGGGAGGAGCGGACGGGTGGTCCCGCACCTCAATCCCTGGAAGTCCGGGGCGAAGACCTGCCGGCGCGACGCCTAGCGGTGCTGGAATGGCTGGTCCTGCAGATGTCGGACGAACGGCAGACCGCTGCGGTCCGGTCGACGCGGCTGATGCGGGAACTGGGACTTCTGCGCCGGCAGCATGAGGAAACCCAAGCGGGGTTTCGCGACCTAGAGATGTTCCTCTATCGCAATGTCTCGCAAAAACGGATGCTGGACATCACCCTGTCGCCTATCGCTGGCCAGCTGCCGCTGACCTTGCGCGGCGGGGCTCAACTGGCTCAACGCCTGCCCGGCGCCAGTGCCGGGCTCAGCGACATTTCCATCCATATCGCCAACAAGACGCCGCCCGCCGATGGCATTCTCCATGCCAGCCTGTCCAGCCTGGAGGGCGGCGATACGCTGGCAATCTGGGAGGTGCCGACGAACACGCTCCGCCATGGCTGGCTGCGCCTATCGCTGGAACGCGCCCTAGGGCCCGACGCGGTGACGCTAGTGCTGTCGATCAGCTATCAGGGCAGCGGCACCGTCAAGCTGTCCAATTCGGTCCAACATCCCGAGCAGCGCTTCTGGGCGCAAATAGGCGATCATTTCACGCCCAACGTGCCGGCGCTGCAGATCTGGCGTTGGATCGCGGGCGCCAACGCGCCCCTGGCGGCCACGGCGATCCTGCCGGTTGGCGGCAAAAACCGCCTGCGCCGGGTGCTGGGCGAGACCCTCACCACCGCCCGGGACATGAATGATTACAACCAGATGCTTGCGCTGCAGCCGAATACTTCGGCGCTGTTGGTGCATGTGCTGGAAGACCGCCTGGCAGGCGCGATCCTGTCGGGTGTCGCGTTGCCTGGGGCGCGCCATATCTATGCCGACGTGCGCACCTATCACGCCGATGCCCCGCCTGTCGAATATCAGATCGCTCTAGCGCCGCATTCGGCCCATCGCCCCCATGACGGCGAGGTTCCTGCCTTCAAGCCGCAATTCGCCTCGGACTGGGTCCGTCTTGCACCGCAGGAGGACGGACAGGTTCACGTGATCCTGCCGGAACCGCTGGATCAGCCCTGCGACGTCTATATGCTGACTCGTTTGCCCGATGGTGTGCTGCGCAATTCCTTCGGCTGGTCGACTTTTGCAAACCTTACTCTCCAATACTGACTGGAGACCAGACATGCTTAATACCCAGTTGTTAACGCGCGTTGGTGATTCAACGTGTGAGGACGGCCCGCGCATTGCGGTCGTCGTACCCATCTTCCGCCACTCTGTCCTGCTGTCCGAGGCGATCGACAGCGTTCTGGAGCAGCGCGCGCCCTTTCCCATCACCATCGTCCTGGTCAATGACGGCTGCCCGCATCACGAGACCGAACAGGTCTGCCGCGACTATGCGATAGCCTATCCCGACCGCATCATCTATCTGCGCAAGCCTAATGGCGGGCTCAGCGACGCCCGCAATCACGGCATCCGCCATGCCTTGGCGGCATGGCCCGGCGTCGAGGCGATCTACATGCTGGATGCCGACAACCGCCTGCGGCCAGATGCCTTGGGCAATGCCATGGTGGCCTTGGAAGCGGATCCGCAGATCGGCTGGATCTATCCCAATATCGACATGTTCGGCCTGCAATGGGCCGGCGATTACGGCGGCGATTATTCCCTGCTGATCCACACCGTGATGAATGTCTGCGAGGCGGGCAGCCTGATCCGGCGCGCGGTGTTCGACGCTGGCGTCTTCTTCGACACCACGTTCAAATCCGGCTTCGAGGATTGGGACTTCTTCCTTACCGCCGCCGAGGCCGGTTTTCGCGGCAAGAACATCGACAATTTCGGCTTCCTCTACCGCAAGCGCGCCGAATCCATGCTAGCCGATTCTGAGCGCGATGCCGAGGCCATCCGCAGTGTGATGCGGCAGAAGCATAAAAAGCTGTTCGGCCCGCGCAGCCTGCTGACACTGGAGCAGCAGGAAGCTCCGCGCTATGCAATCTATCTTAGCGACCGCGATGAAGTCCTACTGACCACCGATCCCGACCTGGGCCACGAACGCTGTGTGCCGGCCGCCGAATACGAGGAGCTGTGGTGGCGGACCCAGACCGACAACTCGCATCACCATGCTCCGCCGCTGCTGATCATGACCCATTCCAGCGTCCTAGAACAGCTTCGCCAGGCCAAGCTGTTGCACGGCTTGCTGTGGACCATGGAGCGGCGGCTGGCGCAGAAGCCCTTTGTCGCCTTGGAGTTGCAGCCCCACGAAAGCGAAAGGATCACCTGGATCGAGGAAGACGTCCAAAGTAAGCGTGAATTGGGCGCCGCACTCCTCATGATCCGTCCGCAGCTACTGAGCGAGGTCGTGCGCGACACCTCGATCTCTTGGGCTTCTGGCATCGCTTCTCGGCCCTGCAGCCTGCCTTCGTTGGCGCTCGGCTTCGGTCTACCCGAGCAGTACTTCAGTAAGGAAGTGCCGCTCTATCGCTCTGCCGCGCATGACTTCATCGCCTTCGCTTCGCGGCTGCGCGCATCGCCGATGCGCCAGGCGCTGACGCAGAAATGGGACTGGCGCCATCCCGACATTCCTTGGCGCGCGCGCACGCACGAGATCGCGCGGGCTCCCACCCTGGCCGAGGCGGCCTATCCGCGCGTGCATCGCGATGGCCGCGACGTGGGGTTCGTGTTGCCGCTGGTCGAATTCGGTGGCGTGGAAC
>NZ_JBYLFR010000034.1:0-11102 GCF_057748165.1 Paracoccus sp. NIOT.M2S5SZ12 | reverse complement strand
CGCCTGCCGCGTTCGTCCGGACCTTCACCCCGTACCGGGGCCTGACGCTGCCCAACCCGCAAAGCTCCGCGCCACACCCCGTTGCCCAACCCGACCAAACTCAAACCCGCAGGCGCGCTCACGCTGGATGGGAGGTGGGGAAACGTCACATGAATGAGATTGGCGTGGTAGGGGGCGCTCGCTTAGGAGTGTGAATTCTGCTTCGACGCCCAACAATTTGTAATCAATGATGAGAGTGCTTCCGGCGGGATCATCTTCATCATGGCTCGTCGCTGCGACAAGGAGCAGCGGACCGTCGACATCTTCCTCGATTTTCCAAGGGAATGCCCGCCCGACGCTAAGACTGCTCTCCAGAAATCACGATGAACCGCGCCGGGTTTGCCGGAGGCTGATTGTCTTTAGTTACGCGGCTATGGTTTCAGTTTCCAGAGCTGCGTAGAAGTTGGCCTCGGCTTCAGCGGGCGGGATGTTCCCGATCGGCTCGAGGAGACGGCGGTTGTTGAACC
Organism: Paracoccus sp. NIOT.M2S5SZ12; assembly: GCF_057748165.1. Classification (NCBI taxonomy): domain Bacteria; kingdom Pseudomonadati; phylum Pseudomonadota; class Alphaproteobacteria; order Rhodobacterales; family Paracoccaceae; genus Paracoccus; species Paracoccus sp. NIOT.M2S5SZ12. Next base: position 10,596 of record NZ_JBYLFR010000034.1, on the reverse strand, counting down.
AGTCGACCCATTCCAGCGTGGCATATTCGACGGCCTCGAAGCTGCGCCAGGGGCCGCGTCGGTGGATGACCTCAGCCTTGAAAAGGCCGTTGATCGTCTCGGCCAGGGCGTTGTCGTAACTGTCACCGACGCTGCCGACCGAGGGCTCGATGCCGGCCTCGGCCAGCCGTTCGGTGTATTTGATGGACAGATATTAACTGCCCCGATCACTATGGTGAACCAACCCCATGCCCTTGACCGGGCGGCGTTCGTGGACAGCCTGTTCGAGGGCATCCAGGACAAACCCGGCTTGAGGGGAGGCGCTGACGCGCCAGCCGACGATCCTGCGGGCATAGGCGTCGATGACGAAGGCGACATAGACGAAGCCCTTCCAGGTGGCGACATAGGTGAAGTCGCTGACCCACAGCATGTTGGGCGCTGGCACCCGGAACTGGCGGTTGACCTTGTCCAGCGGACATCCGAACACCCCGTGCAGGAACCAGCGATGAGATCCGGTTGCCTGGTCCTCGCCGTCGCCCTGGCGGAAGATCCAGTAGCGGGCCCCGGCCTCGTCCTCGATGCGGAAGTAGTCGCGCACGGCTTGGGCCTCGGCGTCGCGCTTCCACCACTCGCCGAAGATGCGTTCCGGCCCGTCGGCGCATTGCACATGGCGCCGCACCCCGCGCCAGAGGATCCAGCGGGGCGGGTGGTCTGGCAGCAGCGCCATGGTCTCGATCGGCTCGGGTCGCGGCAGCAGGCGCGCGGGGCGCGGCCAATGGTCGGGCCAGGCGTCCAGGCCGGGGGTGGCCGTATCCGCCAGCGGCGGGATGCGGATGGTGGCGCGTTCCGGCACGTCGCTGGCCACCGCGGCGAAGCGGAAGACCGACCGGGCCCCTAGTCGGTTTGACAGCGTGTCGATCAGGCCGGAGAGATCGGGCGCCGCCTCTTCCAGAAGCGAGGTGGCCGCCTGTCGCGGCACCAGCGGCTCGGCGATGGTGGCGGTCAGGGTCATGATCTCGATGCCCAGCCTTGGATCAAGGGTGACGATCCGGTCGCAGAGCAGCCGGGTCAGCCGGGCAGGGTCGCGCTGCGGCACGGCGAGGCCCACGCGCAGGACCTCGGTGCGGCTATCGATCCGCGAACAGAGCAGGTCCAGCCGCCGCGCGCCGAGCCCCTTGGCGGCCAGCTCCGAGCAGAGCTGTCCCACCAGCTTGCCGATATAGCGGGCGATGGTCTCGGGTGCGGCAATGGGTTCGGCGAAGGCACGGCGGATCTCGATCAGCCCCTTCGGGCGCAGGGGCGCAATCGGCTCGGATGCCAGCCCCCGTGCCTGATCCAGACGCCGGCAGAGTTCTGCGCCGAAGCGGCGTGTGAGCGGCGCACGGGGCTGATCCATCAGATCGCCAATGGTCTCGAAGCCGAGATCCCGTAGACCGGCCGCGGTGGCAGCAGGCAGGCGCAGAGCCTCCAGGGGCAGCGGCGCCAGCGCGGCGTCCGAGCCGCCGGGCGGCACGATGGCGACGCCGTCCGACCCGTAGCGTGCCAGCGCATGGGCCGCGCCCCAGCTGTCGGCCAGAGAAAGCCGCGCGGTGATGCCGGAAAGCGCCAGCTTGCCTGCCAGCAACTCCAGCATCGCGGCCTCGCCGCCGTGCAGGTGATCGGCGCCGGTCGAGTCGATGACGATCCCGTCGGGCGGATCGGCCGAGACGATGGGCGCGACCCGCTGCAGCAGCCACAGCGCCAGCCGCTCCAGCGCGGCGGCATCTGCTGCCGCGTCGTCCGCCTCTATGCGCAGATCCGGCACCAGCGCCTGCGCCCGGGCGACCGTCATGCCCACCCGCAGGCCCAGATCGAGTGCGGCGGGGCAGGCGGCGGTGACCACCCGCCGGTTTCGGCCGTTCTCGAGGTGGCTTCACGACCAAGATCCACCTCCTCGTCAATGCACACGGGCTTCCCATGAGGACAGAGATCACGCCAGGCCAGACGTCGGACTATCTCGGCTTCAATCTGGTGATGGCGGATAATCTGCCCCGCCCGAGCGTGCTGCTCGCGGATCGCGGCTACGATGCAGACAAGATCAGGGAAGGCATGGAGGCGCGAAACGTCCTGCCCGTGATACCGATGCGAAGCCCCGCAAGAAGCGAATTGGTGTCGATCGCTCGCTGTATCGCCTGCGTAATCTGGTCGAACGCTGCTTCAACAAGCTCAAGACCGCCAAGCACGTCGCGACCCGCTACGACAAGACGGCGGAAAGCTTACTCGGCTTCATTGACATCACGTCGATCCGTCTCTGGATCCGCCATTTGTCAACATGACCTAGTTGAGCGAGGCTGCCGCCTTGGCCCAAATGCCGGGAATGGCCGCATGCTGATCAGGGTACCGCGCTCTGACACGTGGTGAGGGATGGGCTGAGTGCCAGACCCTTAGGTCTCGCATGGCCAGCATGTTAGCAGCACGCGCGGCCTTCTTACCGACAAGGACCACGCTTTGAAGGCGGGGCAAGAGGTTCAACAACGCCTCCAAACGTAGCAGTCCAAGTCGCCACTCCTCAGGCGTCACCCTTATGCTGTCATTCCACCAAGGTATCGCATTCCAGATGAGGGTCTCATTTCGCATGATCGGAATTTGCTGCATGAACGTGAACGTGGCTGCAGCGCTCTCGTCATCGTTGTCGCGGGAGATGAAACCGGAACCGGCGCGACCTGGCCGATCGGCGTCTGTCATGGGGCCAGGCTTCTCCAAAAGAAAGAGGATGCGGGCATCCACGCCGCCGTCCATCGGATCGAAGTCTGGAACGGACCCGCGGCCTTCGGCTCTGAGGCCTGCCACCATGTCATTCAGCGGCACCATGTGGGGGCTGTCGCGCAGCATCTTGCGATAGGTGAGCTGGCGGATATCGCGCAAGCCGCGCGGCACATCAGGGGCAGTGAGGCCGTCTGCCGGAATGATGATAAGCTCATCCTCCACATCGTAAACGAATTTGCTTTTGCGCGGCATTGCGAGTGTCAATCTCCATGGCGATCAGCTTACCACGCCTGTTTTGGTAGGCCGCAATATCTTCGTACAGGCTAAGGGTTTTTTGCAGTTTCTCGCTAGGCGGAACTCGCACGGGAGATCGCACAGACATACCCCAAGCCAAAAGCCTGTTGTTGATTATGATAGCGTTGCATGCGATGATGACAGCCTATGCGGAGGTACCATGGCCAGCATCACAATTAGAAACCTTCAGGATGACGTCAAGCGACGGCTGCGCATCAGGGCTGCTGAGCATGGTCGCTCCATGGAGGAGGAAGCCCGCGAAATCCTGCGCGAAGTCGTGGGGGAAGCGAAGCCGAATCATAACCTGGCCGCAGCTATTCGAGCCCGTGTTGCGCCTCTTGGAGGGGTTACCTTGGACCTGCCGCCGCGAGAGCCCATGAGAGACCCGCCAGCGTTTGATCAGGCGTGAGCATGATCATCGTTGATACGAACGTGGTCTCCGAGCTGTTGCGCCCTGAGCCTGAGCCGCGCGTTGAGCGGTGGCTTTCTCAGCAAGACGGCCAGAATGTTTATCTGACAGCAATTTCCGAAGCCGAGCTTCGTCACGGCTTGGCCATCATGCCTGCGGGGAAACGGCGCACCGCCCTGATGGATGCCGTTGATCATATCCTTCGTGAGGATATGGCGGGCCGCATTCTGCCCTTCGACAGTGCCGCCGCGCAATCTTATGCAGTCATCGCAGCGGGACGGCGTGCTGCCGGTCGCCCGATCATGCAGGCCGACTGCCAGATCGCCGCAATCGCGCATGCCCACGGCGCACCTGTTGCAACCCGGAACACGCCCGACTTCGAGGGTTGTGGCATAGATCTGATCAATCCCTGGAATGCTGAATGAACGCCGTTGAAATTGAACAGGCCATCTCCGAACTGGCAGAGCAACCTTTCGACCCCGCCGAATTCCCTTATGCCTTCCTGATGGCCTTCGGGAACAAGGACACGACGATCAAGCGGCTTCGCAGCGGCGGGACCAACAAGTCTGATTTTGCTGGCCCGTGGGGTGGCGTTCTCCAGACGAACAACATCCACCTGGCAGCTTGCGCGCCTGGCGCTGTCGCCGAAGCGCTGGCCGAGCTCAGGGCCAATCCTCTGACGGCCCGCGCCAAGGCCAAGTTCATCCTTGCCACTGATGGCATCGACTTGGAGGCAGAAGACATCACCAGCGGCGAGACGATCGCCTGCCGTTATGTCGATTTCCCGGACCATTTCGGTTTCTTCCTGCCGCTTGCTGGCATTTCCACGGTCAAGCAAATCCGGGAGAGCGCGTTCGATATCCGCGCCACCAGCCGCCTGAACCGTCTCTATGTCGAGCTGATCAAGGACAACCCCGATTGGGGCAGCTCGGGCCGCCGCGATGACATGAACCATTTCATGGCGCGGCTGATCTTCTGCTTCTTTGCCGAGGACACCGACATCTTCGCCACTGAGCGGCTGTTTACAACGACGGTTGATCGGATGTCGGATCGGGACGGTGCCAACACGCATGAGGTCATCGGCGAGATCTTCCGCGCGATGAACACGCCCATCGCGAAACGAGCCGAGGCCAAGCTGCCGCGGTGGGCCGATGCTTTCCCCTATGTGAACGGAGGGCTCTTCTCGGGCAGCACTGATGTGCCGCGCTTCTCGAAGATCGCGCAGCGCTATCTGTCCCATATCGGCGGCCTCGACTGGACGCAGATCAACCCGGACATCTTCGGTTCGATGATCCAGGCCGTCGCGGACGAGGAGGAACGCTCGGTCCTGGGCATGCACTATACCAGCGTGCCAAACATCCTGAAGGTTCTGAACCCGCTGTTCCTGGACGATCTGCGGGCAGAACTGGAGGCGGCGGGCGACAACGCCCGCAAGCTGGCCAACCTGCGTGCGCGCATGGCCAGGATCCGGATCTTTGATCCGGCCTGCGGGTCGGGCAATTTTCTGGTCATCGCCTACAAGGAGATGCGGGCCATCGAGGCCGAGATCAACCGGCGCCGCGGAGAGGCGGACCGCCGCACCGACATTCCCCTGACCAATTATCGCGGGATCGAGCTGCGCAGCTTCTCGGCCGAGATCGCGCGGCTGGCGCTGATCATCGCGGAGTACCAGTGCGACGTGACCCATCGAGGGCAAAAGGAAGCGCTGGCCGAGTTCCTGCCGCTGGACGCGCAGAACTGGATCACCTGCGGTAATGCCCTGCGGCTGGACTGGCTGTCGGTCTGCCCGCCCACGGGGACGGGGGTGAAGTTTCAGGCCGATGACCTGTTCATGTCGCCGCTGGATCAGGCGCAGATCGACTTCGCGAATGAGGGGGGCGAGACCTACATCTGCGGGAACCCGCCCTACCTGGGATCAACATGGCAAAGCGCAGAACAAAAAGAGGACTTGCAGCGCATATTCGGTGGGCGCACGTCAAGCTGGAAGTCGCTCGATTATGTGGCAGGGTGGTTCATGAAGGCCGCCGATTATGGGCTGCATACGCCCACCGTGTCGGCCTTTGTGTCCACCAACTCGATTTGCCAAGGCCAGCAGGTGCCGATCCTTTGGCCGCTGATTTTCAAGACGGGACACGAGATTGCCTTTGCTCAGACTAGCTTCAAATGGGCTAACTTGGCCAGTCATAATGCAGGCGTTACAGTAGCAATCATAGCAATTTCCAATCAAACAACGACTATTCGAAAAATCTTTTCTCTCGCTGATGATGGTGGGTTAGTCGCAAAGGAAACGGACAATATCAATGCTTATTTAGTGGCTGCGCCGAATGTCGTGATCAACAAAGCCACCAAGCCAACGAATGACGCCGCAGAAATGAGCTTTGGCAACAAGCCTGTGGATGGTGGTAATTTGCTCCTAAGTGCGGATGAAGTAAGCGCCCTTGGCCTGACTCCCGAGCAACATCAGAAATTCATTCGCCGGATTTACGGTTCTGCCGAGTTTATTAGAGGTCTGGAGCGTTATTGCCTGTGGATTGAGAACAACCATCTGCAAGAAGCGATGAGTATTGAGCCAATTCGCGCACGCATCGAGGGCGTGCGAGTTATGCGTCTAAATAGCACAAAACAGTCGACAGTTGATTCCGCAAAAACGCCTCACAAATTTGGAGAATTGCGTCAATCTGGCTCAGAAACCGTAATCGTCGTCCCCAGTGTGTCATCGGAAAGCCGTGAATACTTGCCTTGCGGGTATTCAGAACCTGGAACAATCGTCTCCAATCTTGCCTTCGCCTTCTACAACGCCCCGATCTGGAACATGGCGCTGATCGCATCGCGTCTGCATCTGGTCTGGATCGCCACGGTCTGCGGCAAGCTGGAAACCCGATACCGTTATTCCAACACCCTAGGCTGGAACACCTTCCCCGTCCCGAAACTGACCGAAAAGAACCGCGCCGACCTGACAGCGGCGGCGGAGGGCATCCTTCTGGCCCGCGAGGCGCATTTCCCCGCCACCATCGCCGACCTTTACGACCCGGAAAAGATGCCCGCCAACCTGCGCGCCGCCCATGACCATAACGACGAGGTTCTGGAGCGCATCTATATCGGCCGCCGCTTCCGCAATGACACCGAACGGCTGGAAAAGCTGTTCGAGATGTACACGAAGATGACCACGAAGGTCAGCGCCTGATGTTCAGCCGCATCGCCTATGCCCAGCTGAACTCGCGCCAGAAGGAAAACTACAATTTCCAGAAGATCGCGGCGCGGCTGGCCGATTACGGCTTCAACAGCATCCGCCTGACGGATGACTGGCAGGGGGCGGACTTCATCGCCGTGCATATCGACGGCGAGACCTTCTTGAAGGTCCAGCTCAAGGGCCGGCTGGTCATCGACCGGAAATATCATGGCAGGGGCATCCACATTGCGTTTCTGCACGGTGATGAGCTGTACCTCTATGACCACGACGCGCTGGTCAGCTTCATGGAGACGAATGCCAAGATCGGCGCGGACAGTGTCTCGTGGCATCAGCACGGTTTCCGCCATTGGCCCAGCCCCCCGGCCTGGGCCACCACCTATTTGAGCCAGTTCAGGATTTCGCAATGACCAAGGCCGTCCCGTCCGTTTCCGTCACCTATGCCGCCAATGGCAGCTCGACCAAGGCGAACGAGCTTGGGATGCGGGCCATGCAGGAACGCGCCTATGACAGGCGGGGCGAGCAGTATCTGCTGATCAAGTCGCCCCCAGCCTCGGGCAAGTCGCGGGCGCTGATGTTCATCGCGCTGGACAAGCTGCACAACCAGGGCCTGCGCCAGGCCATTGTGGTGGTGCCGGAGAAATCGATCGGCTCCAGCTTCAACGACGAGCCGCTGAGCCAGCATGGGTTCTGGGCCGACTGGACCGTCAAGCCGCAATGGAACCTGTGCAATGCGCCCGGCGGAGATGACGGCAAGGTGGGAGCAGTGGGCAAGTTCCTGGCCAGTGAGGACCAGGTGCTCGTCTGCACCCATGCCACCTTCCGCTTTGCCGTGGACAGGTTCGGGGTCGAGGCGTTCGATGATCGCCTGATCGCGGTGGACGAGTTTCACCACGTCTCGGCCAATCCCGACAACAAGCTGGGCACGCATCTGGGCGCGCTGGTGGCCCGCGACAAGGTGCATCTGGTCGCCATGACCGGGTCCTATTTCCGCGGTGACGCCGAGGCGGTCCTGTCACCTGAGGATGAAGCGCGGTTCGATACCGTCACCTATACCTATTACGAGCAGTTGAACGGTTATCAGCATCTGAAAACGCTGGATATCGGCTACTTCTTCTACTCGGGCTCCTATGCCGATGACATCCTCAAGGTGCTGGACCCGAACGAGAAGACGATCCTGCACATTCCGAACGTGAACTCCCGCGAAAGCACCAAGGACAAGCACCGCGAGGTCGAGCATATCATCGATGCCTTGGGCGACTGGCAGGGGACCGATCGGGACACGGGATTTCAACTGGTCAGAACACCGGACGGGCGGATGCTGCGGATTGCTGATCTGGTGGATGACGAGCCGGCCAAGCGCGACAGAGTTTCGGCTGCCCTGAAAGACCCCACGCAAAAGAACAACCGCGACCATGTCGATATCATCGTGGCTTTGGGCATGGCCAAGGAGGGCTTTGACTGGATCTGGTGCGAACATGCGCTGACGGTCGGCTACCGCGCCAGCCTGACGGAGATCGTGCAGATCATCGGTCGCGCCACACGCGATGCCGAAGGCAAGACCCGCGCCCGGTTCACGAACCTGATTGCCGAACCTGACGCCGCAGAGGCGGCCGTCACCGAGGCGGTGAACGACACGCTGAAGGCCATTGCCGCCAGTCTGCTGATGGAGCAGGTTCTGGCGCCCCGGTTCAATTTCACGCCTAAGAGCCCAAAGAGCGGTCCGGTCGAAGGCTTTGATTACGGCGCAGAGGGTTATGATCCTGCCAAGGAAAATGTAGGCTTCAACGAGGCCAGCGGCCAGTTCCAGATCGAGATCAAAGGGCTGTCTGAGCCAAAGAGCAAGGAAGCAAAGCGCATCTGCCAAGAAGATCTCAATGAGGTCATCACGGCATTCGTGCAGGATAAGACAACGATCGAACGGGGCCTCTTTGATGAGGAGATGGTGCCCGAAGAGCTGACCCAAGTCCGCATGGGCAAGATCGTCGGCGCGAGATTTCCCGAGCTGGATCCAGAAGACCAGGAGGCGGTGCGCCAGCATGCCGTGGCTGCCTTGAACCTGACCCAGAAGGCCAAGGAAATCGCACTGACAGACAGTGCCGGTGAAACCACCTCGGGTAATACCGCTCTGATCGACGGTGTCCGGAAATTTGCGATGGATGTGCGCGAGCTGGACATTGACCTGATCGATCGGATCAATCCCTTCGGGGAGGCCTACGCGATCCTCGCCAAAACCATGAGCGAGGCAAGCCTCAGAGAGATCGCAGCAGTCATCGCAGCCAAGAAGATCCAACTGTCTCCGGACGAGGCGCGCGACCTGGTCCGAAGGGCTGTAAAATTCAAGCAGGAGCGGGGACGTGTGCCGTCCCTGACTGCAACTGATCCATGGGAAAAGAAGATGGCTGAAGGCGTAGCCTTTCTGGCACGCATGAAGCAGGAGGCTGCCAATGGCTAAGACATTCACCGACGAAGACGACGCATTGCTGGCCGAGCTCGGCATCGAGATCGAGACCAGGAAGCATGTCGCTCGTACGCCACGCGAAGAGCGGATCATTGCTGGATTTGAGGAAATCCAGCACTTCGTCACAAAGCATGGGCGCTTGCCGCAGCATGGGGAGGATCGGGATGTTTTTGAGCGTCTCTATGCTGTCCGGCTGGAGCGCATCCGCGACCAGACTGAGTGCCGTGAGCTGGTCGCGCCGCTGGACAGACAGGGACTTCTGTCCGGGGTATATCGGGAAGCCATCGGGCCTGATCTGGACAGCTTGGACGATGATGCCCTTCTGGCAGAGCTGGGCGTGGAGGTCGTCGCCCCGGCGATTACAGAGCTGACCCATGTGCGCTCAACCGCCGAGAAGAAGGCCGCCGACGAAATCGCGGCGCGGGAAAAGTGCGATGATTTCGCGGCCTTCAAGCCACTGTTCGAGCAGGTTCAGAAGGAGCTGAACAGTGGACTGCGCGAGACCCGTCCCTTTGAGATGAAGGCCGAGATCGAGAAGGGCCGCTTTTTCATCGTCAATGGGCAGAAAGCCTATGTGGCCGACAAGGGCGAGACGATCACCAACGACCAAGGGCGCACTGATGCCCGGCTGCGGGTGATCTTCGACAACGGCACCGAGAGCAATATGCTCATGCGATCCCTGCAGCGCGCCCTGAACAAGGACGAGGCCGGGCGGCGTATTACCGAGCCTTCAGCAGGCCCGCTTTTCTCTGACCAGACGATGGATGGCGATGAAGCCAGCGGGACCATCTACGTCCTGCGCAGCAAGTCTGAGCATCCGCTGGTGGCCGCAAACCGAGAGCTGATCCACAAGATCGGCGTCACAAACCTGAGCGTCGAAAAGCGGATCGCCGGGGCCCATCTGCAGCCAACGTTCCTAATGGCCAATGTCGAGGTTGTGGCGACCTATGAGCTCTACAACATCAACCGTACCAAACTGGAAAATCTGATCCATCGGATATTTGAGCCTGCACGGCTGGATATCGAGATCATGGATCGCTTTGGCCGACCTGTGACACCGCGAGAATGGTTCCTAGTGCCGATATACGCGATTAGAGATGCTGTTGAGAAAATCAAGGAGGGTACTATTTCAGGCTTTGTCTATGACCCAAAGCAAGCTCAGCTAAGGGCGCATAACAGCAAGATGTCATGACTACACTCGCCTCGCCCTCGACGTTGCGGCATCCCACTTTGAGTCTCTAGCGGCGCAGGTCCGCACGACCGCACCCATCTGGAAGGAAAGCCGTTCCGAGGGCGCGTCGCTGTATTTTCTGGATCCAGATGGGCACAAGCTGGAGCTTCATGTCGGCTCGTTAGCTTCCCGCCTTCAGCATTACCGGGACCACCTCTTAAGTGGGCGAACCGTCATAGATTGATGCTCATCATGCAGGGCGTTGTTGCAGAAAGGCGGCTTGAGGCGTGACTTCCCCTTTCCCCTTTAGGTTCAGGCGACGCGGGCGACCTCGGCTGTGCCGAGGGCGT
>NZ_JBYLFR010000033.1:0-11719 GCF_057748165.1 Paracoccus sp. NIOT.M2S5SZ12 | reverse complement strand
GACGTGCGACGATCATAACAAACCTGAAACCGCCAATTCGCGGACGACGGCGCATGCGTGAAATGGCTTGACTGAGACGACCCCGTTACCGAAGTCCTGACCCTTCTGTATCTCGTATCTGGTAGCGTGGTCCCGTCACGTGTCCCGACCAGGACCCGTGACGGGGTGGTGCGCGACGTCTGACCCTTGTGGCATGACCACGCTTCTTAGCCTGTCGGCACCGCCTCTCCTTCATTGTCTCGAACAGTTGCCAGCGGCCCTCGTGGAACCGCGTATCAGAAGGAGGAGAGCATGGAGAAGGTAACACACGGTCGGATCATCGGGATAGATGTGAGCCGAGACTGGCTCGATATTCACTGCCTTCCGGACGGTCAGCGCCATCGCATCCCCAATACCGATGATGGCCATGTCGCGGTGTCTGATCTCGCTCACGACCAGAGAGCCGTCGTCTGTTTCGAAGCGACGGGCGGGCAGGAATGGCGGCTCTGGCGCTATCTGGAAGATGCAGGCGTCGAAGCCCGCCAAGTACCACCGGCCCAAGTCAAGGCCTTCGCGCGTAGCCTTGGAACCCGCGCCAAGACCGACAGGATCGATGCCGGACTTATAGCGCGGTTCCTGGTCTTCAGGCCCGAGGCGGGACGAACACTTCCCGCGGAACATCTACGTCTTCTCAGGGCCTTGACCACCAGGCGGGCACAGGTGGTCGAGATGCGAAAGCGGCTACTGGCGCAGATCCGCGCGCATCGGAAATCGGGAACTGCAGAGCTGTTCGAGGATATCGATATAGAGCTGAAAGAGCGGTTGGATGTCGTGATCGCCGAGCTGGAAAGCCGAATTTCAGAGCTTCTCGGTCGCGACAGGCATCTTGCGGACACCGCGCGGATCCTTCGTTCCGTTCCCGGAATCGGGCCGGTCGCCAGTTCGACGCTGATCGCCGAACTTCCCGAACTCGGCGCGATCTCCGGCGAACAAGCAGCAGCGCTGACCGGTCTGGCGCCTGTGGCGCAGGACAGCGGAACGCTGCGCGGCAAGCGCGCCATCGCCGGTGGCAGGCGTGCTCTGCGGCACGTTCTGTTCCAGGCGGCACTGGTTGCCTCACATCACAACCCGACACTCAAAGCTTTCGCCGATCGGCTCCGCAGGGCTGGCAAGCCGCACAAAGTCGTTGTGACAGCGGTCGCACGCAAGCTCATCATTGTCGCCAATGCTCTCTGCAAAAGACAGCGAGAATGGGAGCCAAGCCACCCCTAAAAGATACAGTTGCTAGGTCAGGGACCGATAGACGACAATGGGATCTGATGCTGTAACCGCCCCCCCCCCCGGCGGCATCGATGTGCCATATGTGGACGGCCTCCTCCCCGCAAGAACACTCTGACGATTTTGATCGGATCGCTTGCGTTCATATGTCCGGCCTGTTGGTGCGCTCGCACATGAACGCTGGCCAAGATGGATTCCGCGACATGGGTTCCAAACAAGGTGACGGCCACATCGGGCCATTGGCACATACGGGGTGTCCCACATCTTGGATCGATCGATCACACCATCTTCAGGTTTCCTGCAAGTTCACGCATCAGCTCAGCACGGCAACGTCTTTCTCTTGATCACCGTAACTGACCGATCGGATCACGCCGCGCTGGCCATAACTGGTCGCGCAGCGGTGTTTTTGTAGGCTTCGCCCGACATCATCATTTTCCACGCAATCCTGGCGATCTTGTTGGCAAGTGCCACGGCCACAAGTTTTGGCGGCTTGCGCTGAAGCAGGGAGATGAGCCAAGGCGAGGCTTTCCTGCCTCTGCCCGCTCTCACCTGTCGAAGCAATGAAGTCGCGCCCACGACGAGTGTCTTGCGCAAAACCTCATCACCTGCTCGCGTGATGACACCTGGTCTGACTTTACCGGCCGTCGAGTGATCCCGGGGCGTCAGCCCCATCCAGGCCGCAAACTGCCTTCCAGATGTAAACTGCTCCGGTGCGGGCGCTTTCATCACCAACAAAACCGCACCGATCGGCCCGACACCGGGGATCGTTGCGAGGCGACGACAGCACTCGTCGCTTCGGTACCAGGTCATTAGTTTCGCCTCTATCTCCTTAAGGCGTTCCTTCATCTGCGCGAACTCTGCTGCCAGTTCCGCAAACAGATCGCGCGCAAGGGCAGGAATGGTCTCATCAGCCATGATCCGATCCAGCAGGCGCGGAATATGACAGAGGCCTTTGGCTGCGGTAGTTCCGAATTCAGCAGCATAGCCGCGGATCGTATTGGCCAGCTGCGTTCGGTCGGCGACCGCACGTTCACGCAAGCCGACCAGCATCAATGCCGCTTGTTGCTCGGCGCTCTTCACAGGTACGAACCGCATTGTCGGGCGGCTCATCGCCTCGCATAGCGCCTCGGCGTCGGCCGCATCATTCTTGCCGCGCTTGACGTAGGGCTTCGCAAGCTGCGGCGCAATTAGCTTGACCTCATGACCGAACCCTCCAAGCAGCCGCGCCCAATAATGCGAGGCACCACACGCTTCGATTGCGATGATGGTCGGCGGGCACTTCGCAAAGAAATCCACCATTTCCTTGCGGCGCATCTTCCTGCGCAGAACCGGTTGTTCGGCGGCGTTCACACCGTGCAGTTGGAAGACGTGCTTTGACGTATCCATGCCAATACGAATAATCTTATCCACGGACGGCTCCTTCGTTTGAGTTCTTCGACGACTCAATCTGGCACATTTCGATGCCATTCGGGGGCCGTCCACTCCAACAAGGTGGGATCGCGACAATCCAAATTGGGAGGCGGTCATGTCGGAGATTATCACGGTCGGACTGGATCTGGCGACATCTTCTGCGCGTCAGTTTCGACACGTTGCAGACCACCAGGGCGATCCTTCTGATCATCGCCAGCGCGGCGATCTTTGCGTGGATACTGGTGTCGAACCAGATCGCGGCCCATCTTTCGGGGTCGATCCTGTCAATCTCGGACAGCCCGGCCTTCGTGATGCTTGCGATCCTGTTGATCGTCCTTGTGCTTGGGCTGTTTCTGGAAACCGTTGCGGCGATCACCATTCTGGTGCCGGTGCTGCTGCCAGTCGCCACCTCGGTCGGGATCGATCCGGTCCATCTGGGCGTGGTCATCGTGCTGGCGCTGACGATCGGATTGCTGACACCGCCTGTCGGTCTGGTCCTGTATGTGCTGGCGGCGGTATCGGGCGTCAGATTCGATCGCTGCGTCCGGGCGACCGCGCCTTTCCTGATCCCGCTGGTCGCGGTCTTGCTGTTGGTGGCCTTCGTTCCACAATTGTCGCTGGCCCTACCGATGGCGGTCGGCAAGTGACCCGAACGCTCGTGGTTTTCAATGATGTTCGGGACCGTGGACCACGTGCAGCACGCATTCCGGTGGACCCATCCGGACTGGGACTTTTCCGCCTATGCGGTGACGGGACAACGCACTGAGGTTCTTGGCCTATCGGCGCGGCCAGCCGCTGACGATCTTACCCTCAAAGAACCGTGGCCCCGTATCCGGGGCCACGGCGGATTGGCATGACAGGTGCTAAAGCGTGGGCTGGATCGCGGCCTCGGCCTTATGTTCGCGGCTGAACAGCACATAGTAGAAGGTCGGCGCGGCGATCAGGGTCAGGATCGTCGCAAAGGCCAGCCCGCCCATGATCGTCACCGACATCGAGGCAAAGAACGGATCCCACAACAACGGTGCCATGCCCAGGATCGTCGTCGCCGCCGCCAGAACCACGGGCCGCAGACGCGAGGTCGATGCCTCGATGATCGCGTGGCGGAAGGGCACGCCCTCGGCGCGGACCAGATCGATTTCCTCGACCAGCACGATGCCGTTCTTCAGCAACATCCCCGACAGCGATAAAAGGCCCAGCAGTGCGGTGAAGGAAAACGGCAACCCGGTGACCAGCAGGCCGATCACCACGCCGTTCACCGCCATCGGCACCAGCAGCCAGACGATAAGCGGCTGACGCAACCGGCCAAACAGCAGGATCGAGATCAGGATCATGATCAGGATCGTCATCGGCAGTTGCCCGCCCAGGCTTTCCTGCGCATCGGTGCTGCTTTCATATTCGCCGCCCCATTCCATGCGATAGCCACTGGGCATCGGCACGGTCTCGACCGCGTCGCGGATCTGGGAAAAGACCGCCGAGGCGTTGGTGCCGCTTGGCAGGCCCGCCTCGACCGTGATCGTAGGCACGCGGTTACGCCGCTGAATCAGGGTGTTGCGCGGCTGCCAGTCGATCTGGTCGATCAGCTGTTCCATCCGCAGGTAATCGCCCGCCGCATCGGAATAGATCATCTGCTCCCACAGATCGGGGGTTTCCCCGAATTCGCGCGACCGGATGCGGATGGGGATCTGCCGGTCGCCTTCCTGATAGGTGGCAACGGTCATGCCCTCGGTCGCCATCAGGCTGGCGTCGGCAATGTCGGAGCGTGTGATCCCCGCCGTCTGCGCACGCTGGGTGGCATATTGCGGCACCAGCACGGGTTCGTATTCGCGCCAATCCGTGCGGATATCCATCAGCGGCGCGTCCTGCGCCTTCAATGTATCGCTGACCTGCTGGGCCAGATCGCGCAGCACCGCCGGATCGGACCCTGAAATCCGCGCCTGAATCGGCGCCCCGCCGCCCGGCCCGAAGGCCAGGCGTTCGGTGCGGAACTCGCCCGCGAACAAGGTCTCGCGGCCAAAGGCATTCAGATCGTCCAGCAGGGGCGGCATCGCGTCCAGCGTTTCGGTCCTGATGATCAGATGCCCATAGGTCGGCATCGATTCCTCGGGCGAATAGGTCAGCATGAAGCGCGTGGCGCCACCGCCGATGAAGCTTGCCACCGAGGTGACGTCATCGCGTTGCAGCAGCCAATCCTCGGCCTGTTCCAAATCGCGCGATACCGCCTGAATGTCGCTGCCCTGCGGCAGCTTGTAATGGGCGTAGAAGATCGGCGTGTTGCTGTCGGGAAAGAACTGCTGCGGAACCTGAGCAAAGCCGCGATAGCACAATGCCGTCACCACGACCATACCGGCCAGAAACAGCCAGCGCACGCGCAAAGACAAGCCCAGCACCTTGCGATAGGCGTTGAAGATCGGGCCGGAATAGCCGTCATCGCCTTCGTTGCCACGCTTGAACACGTAATGCGCCAGCAGCGGCGTGACGGTCAGCGCCAATACCCAGGATAGCAACAGTGAGATCCCGACGACGGCGAACAGCGAGAACAGGAATTCGCCGGTCGCGTCGGGCGAAAGACCGATCCCGGCAAAGGCCATGATCCCGATGACGGTCGCGCCCAGCAGCGGCAACTGAATGCGGCTTGCGCCCTCATCCGCCGCCTCGCGGGACGTTTTGCCGCCCTGCATCTTGATCTGCATCGCCTCGGCCACGACGATCGAATTGTCGACCAGCATCCCCATGGCGATAATCAGCGCCCCAAGCGAGATCCGCTCCATCTCGATGCCGCCAAGCGCCATGAAGAAGAAGGTGCCGATCACGTTCAGAAACAGCGTCGCGCCGACAACCACCGCAGACCGCCACCCCATGAACACCGCCAGCACGATCACCACCAGCGCGACCGACATGGCCAGGTTCTTCAGAAACCCGGTCGAGGATTCATCGACCACGACATGCTGCTGATAGATCGGGTGAAATTCAACGCCATGAGGAAGATCGCCGCGCAGGTCCTGCAGCTTTGCATCCACGCGATTGCCGATATCGACAATGTTTTCCGAGGCGATCCCGGAGACACCCAGGGTGAACGCCTCTTGGCCGTTAAAACGGATGATCTGGCGCGGCGTTTCGACGCGGCCCCGTTCGACCGTGGCGATATCGGTCATCTGAACGACCGTGCTGCCGACATTGATGGTCAATTCGCGCAGCGCGTCCACGCTGTCGGTGCTGCGGGGCACGTCCAGATCGAACCGCTTGCCATCCGCGGCCAGCGACCCGGCCGAGGCGATCTGCGCGGCGGCCCTGATCTGTTGGGTCAGCGCGGCGGGCGGGACGCCCAGATTGGACGCGATGGCCATGTCGGGCATGACATAGACCGCCTCTTCGGGCAGGCCCGCGACCGACACGTCGGCAACACCATCGACGGTCAGGATCTCGCGCCGAAGAAAGCTGGAAATCTCGTGGATCTCGGCATCGGAAAAACCCGGCGCGGTCACGGCGAAATAGATGCCGAAGACATCGCCGAAATCGTCGTTGACGATGGGCTGGGCCGCGCCTTCGGGCAGTTGCCCGGCGGCATCGGCGACGCGGTTGCGCAGCTCGTCCCAGACCTGCGGCAGCTCATCGCCCTTGACCGTCGGCAGGATTTCCACGTCGATACGCGACTGGCCGGGCTTGTTCGATGAGGTCACGGTATCCAGCACGCCCATCTGCTGAATCGCGGATTCCAGCGGCTCGGTCACTTCGCGCGCGACCTGCGCCGCCGTGGCGCCCGGATAGCTGGTAAAGACCACCGCCGTCTTGATCGTGAAGGCCGGGTCTTCCAGCCGCCCGACATTCAGATAGCCCCACAGCCCGCCCCCCAGACAACCCAGGATCAGCAGCCAGGTCAGCAGCGAGGCTTCGATCGCCTTGCGTGCAAGGTTCATGGCTGCCCCCCGTCATCCGACAGACCGCCAAAGCGACGCACGCGGTCGCCATCGGACAGCATGGCCGCGCCGGCAGCCACGATGGTCGCGCCGTGCTCCGGCCCCTCGATCATGCGGAAAGAGGTGCCCGATCCGGGCTCGATCACCACGTCATGGGCAGTCAGCGTTCCGGTCTGCGCGTCGCCCTCATCGGCGGCAAAGACCAGCACCTGCGCCGTGCCATCAGGCGCGAAACGCAATGCGCTGGCAGGCAGGATCACCACACCATTGCCATCCGCGCGCGAAATTTCGGTCAGCACGGTCGCCGAAGCGCCGGGCAGCAGATGGTCGGGCGTGTCCGTCGTCAGCGCGAAGGACACGCGATAGGTCTGGCCCACCTCGGTCGCCTCGGCGGTCAGTTCGCGAAATTCCAGCGGATACAGCGGGCCGTCATGAGTCAGCCGCGCCTTGGCCGCGAATTCCGGCTGTTCGCCGAACTTGCGAAACAGGATTTCGGGGGCCTTTATCTCGATCTGGACCTCGCTCATGTCATGGGCGCGCACGATCGGCTCGCCCGCCGCGATGGTCGCATAACGGTCCGCCAGACGCTGCGAGATCAGCGCGTCGAACGGCGCGATCAGGGCCGCGTCCTCAAGGTTTTCGACCGCATCGTCATAGCCGACCTGCGCCACGTCGCGGGCGGTGCGGGCATCGTCGATATCGGCCTGCGGCACGATCCCGGCACCCAGTTCGGTCACGCGTTTCAACTGTCTTTCGGCCTGATCCAGCTGGGCCTGCGCCTCGCGCACCGCGCGTTCGAAGGGACCGGTATCCAATTTGCCAAGCAGATCGCCCTGCTTGACGAATTCGCCTTCACGGATGGGCAGTTTCTCGATCTGACCTCCGGCGCGGAAGGACAGATCGACGGTATTCCGCGCCGTGATCCGGCCAAAGAAACGGCGACTGACGACATCCTGCGACGGCTGCACCACCATCAGCTTGGCCGGTCGCAGATCCTCCTGCGCCAAGGCCGGGACGGCGCAGAGCAGCGCAAGCAGCCCGGAAACAAGAAGAGAGAGTGATCTCATGAGAAACCTTCGAAGTGAAACCTGAAATGGGGGAAAGGTGGCGGGCGTCTGGACGGATGCCGCCCTCATGGCCCCGGCGCGTTATGGCGACGACCGGGCCGCACGCGCAGCCGGGTCACAGCCCGTGTTCCGGAAAATTGCGAAATCATGTGCGATATGCCTTCAAACTTCAGCGGATCTTGGCTAGACAATTACGGAACCGGGCAGTTCCGGAATTCTTTAGCGAGGTTCCCGTCAAAGTGAAAGCCGAAATCAAGGAACTGACCCGAGGCTGCCGTTTGCGCGGCAGGCCCCCTTCGGCCGAAGCGGCGGAAAGGATCGTCGAGGCCGCAACCGCGCTGTTTCTTGGCAAGGGTTACGGGGCCACGACCATGCAGGATGTCGCACGGCGCTTTGGCGGATCCAAGCAGACCATCTATGCCCGCTTTCCCGACAAGAAGGCGTTGCTGGAGGCTGTCGTGACCGCCTTCACCGAACGCAAGTTGCAGACCCCGCGCCAGCTTGCCGCCGCTGACGGCCCGGCGGATCAGATGTTGCGGCAACTGGCCCGCGCCATGCTGAACGCGATCATGGACCGCGACTCGGTCATGATGCTGCGGCTGGTGATTTCGGAATGCCAGGCCGCGCCCGATCTGGCCGAGATGATGGAACGGCGCTGGCGTCGACCGGGGCTTGAGATGGTTCAGCTGGTGATGGAGCGCCTGATTGCGCAGGGTCAGTTACAGGGCGATGCCGGGTTTCTGGCCCGGCATTTCTGCGAATCCGTCCTGCTGCCGCATGCATGGGATTCGCTGTTCGAAATGGGCGAACTGACGGAGACGACAGACAGGCTGCAGGTTCTGGACGCGGCAGTCGATTTTTTCCTGTCGGCGGCAGCGCCGAAAGATGCCGTCAGCCCGCAACCGAGCCGACCGGGTTTACCGCGCGGCGACGGGCAGCTTGCTGGAAGCCTTCATCTCTTTCAGCGACAGGTTCGAACGGATGCTGGTCACGCCCGGAAGCCGCCGCAGGGTACTGTCCACGAAGCTGCTGTAATCATCCAGATCACGCGCCACGACGATCAGCAGAAAATCATCTGCGCCGGTCGTGTTATGGCAGGACAGGATGTTCGGCGTGGTCTGCACGATGCGCTGAAACTCGGCCGTGGCGGCCTGATCATGTTCCGAACAGCGCAGCTGCACGAACGCCATCACACCCAACCCCAGCTTGCGGCGATTCAGATTGGCCTGATAGCCCTCGATGACACCGCTTTCCTCAAGCCGCTTCAGGCGGCGCCAGCAGGGCGTCTCGCTCATACCCAGATGCTCGGACAGTCTGGCATTGGTCATGCGGCCATCATCCTGCAACAGCGACAAGAGCTGGGCATTGACGACATCGATATCAGGCATGGGCAGAAATCCCTTCAAATTCGTCACAACAGAAAAGATATTGCCCCATTATTCGAATATCAGGCCAGGAATGGCAATGGATTTGCCGCTGCACTTCCTATGATCGCCACCGAAACTCAATCAGCACGAGGTCGCGATGAAAGCCGTCATGTTCGAAAAATTTCAGGAAGCCCCGCGGCTGGTCACGGCGAAGGATCCCGCGCCTCAGCCAGATGGGGTCGTGCTGAAGGTCGCCGCCACGGGTGTCTGTCGCAGCGACTGGCACGGATGGATGGGCCATGACGACGATATCGACCTGCCCCATGTGCCGGGACACGAACTGGCGGGCATCGTCGAGGCGGTGGGCAAGGATGTCACGAACTGGAAGGTCGGCGACAAGGTCACGGTGCCCTTCATTTGCGGCTGCGGCAGCTGTTCGGAATGTCACGCGGGTCAGCAGCAGGTCTGCTTGCATCAGGAACAGCCCGGTTTCACCCATTGGGGATCCTTTGCCGAATATGTCGGCATCCATCAGGCCGATCTGAACCTTGTCGCGCTGCCCGACAGTATGGATTTCGCCACGGCGGCCAGCCTTGGTTGTCGCTTTGCTACATCGTTCCGGGCGGTGATCGATCAGGGCAGGGTCAGCGCGGGCCAATGGGTCGCGATCCACGGCTGCGGCGGGGTCGGACTATCGGCCGTGATGATCGCTGCGGCAGCCGGGGCAAATGTCATCGGCGTCGATCTTGATCCGGCGAAACTGAACTTCGCCCGTGAACTGGGGGCCGTCGCGGCGATCGACGGGCGCGAGGCGGACGTGCCCGGCGCCATCCGCGATATCACCCGTGGCGGTGCGCATGTATCGCTTGATGCGCTGGGGCATCCGGTGACGATGACCAATTCGATCCTGTGCCTGCGTCCGCGCGGCAAGCATGTTCAGGTGGGCCTGATGCTGGGCGAACACGCTGCGCCCGCAATCCCGATGCCCAGGATCGTCGGGCAGGAAATCCAGCTTCTGGGCTCTCACGGGATGCAGGCGCATCGCTATGGCGCGATGCTGGACCTGGTCAGCAGCGGCAAGCTGAACCCCGCGCGGCTGGTCGGCGATCGGATCGCCCTGGCAGATGCGCCACAGGCGTTGATGGATATGGACAAGTTCCAATCGGTCGGCGCAACCGTCATCACCCGCTTCTGATCCGCGCAACGCGGCAATCCTGAACCCGCCGATCAGGGTTGCCCGGCCTCGCGCAGGCTCTCGCTCCATTTTCGGATCTCGTCCAGAAACCCGATGGCGGTCAGGCCGGTCGCGGTGATCTGATACTGAACCGAGACGGGGGCGGTATCCAGCACATGCCGGGTGATCAGGCCCTGCGCCTCCAACTGACGCAGGCGTTCGGTGATCATCTTCTTCGACGCGCCGCCAATCATCCGCGCCAGATCGTTAAAGCGCACCGGCCCGTCGCGCAGATGCCACAGGATCGAGCCGGTCCACTTGCCGCCGATGATCCGCATCCCGCGTTCTATCGGGCATGGCTCGGTGCAGACATCATGGGCGATGCGGCGACCCTGCGCATCATGACCTATCCTTGCCTTCATCGGACCCTCCTCATCGCGGCGCCTTTAGGTTACCAAAAGTATACTGGTTGATTTAGGTTTCCGTCCTGCGCATTTCATCGCAAGCCCGCCCCGGGTCAAGGGGCGGCGATGCAACATGACGGACCCAAGGAACCCGACCCATGACAAAAATCCTGATCGTGAACGGAACGCAGCCCTACGACTTCGCGCCCGGGCGGCTGAATGCCACGCTGACCGACCGTGCCAGATCGCTGCTGACATCCCTGGGTCACGAGGTCCGCGTGACCACGATTGATGAGGGCTATGATGTCCAGGCCGAGGTCGACAACCATGTCTGGGCCGACACCGTCATAATGCAGTTTCCGGTCAACTGGATGGGCGCGCCCTGGACGTTCAAGAAATACATGGATGAGGTCTATACCGCGGGCATGGACGGACGCCTGTGTGCCGGGGATGGCCGCCACGCCCGGGATCCCAAGGCCAATTACGGCACGGGCGGCAGCTTGCAGGGTACCAGCTATCTGCTGTCGGCCACGCTGAACGCCCCGGCCGAAGCCTTCGACGATCCCGCCCAGCCATTCTTTTCAGGGCATGTCGCTGGACGATCTGTTGCGCCCCTTGCACCTGAACGCCAGATTCTTCGGCATGACCCCGCTGCCCAGCTTTGCCGCCTTTGACGTGATGAAAAAGCCCGACATCGCCTCGGATCTTGCGCGGTTCGACGCACATCTTCGGGACATCTTTGCGGTTGTTCCGGCCTGACCGCCGCCCCACGCCCCCACACGCAAGAACCAGCGTCATGACCCGGACCGACATCCATCTTTACACCGCCGCCACGATGAACGGCTACAAGCCGGTGATCTTTCTGGAGGAGGCAGGCGTTCCCTATGACCTGACGCTGGTCGATTTCGGACGGCAGGAACAGAAGGCGCCCGACTATCTGAAGCTGAACCCGAACGGCAAGATCCCGACCATCGTGGATCGTGCCGAGGGCCGCGCCATTTTCGAATCCGGCGCGATTCTGTGGCATCTGGCCCAGAAATAGGCTCTGCCTCAATTTGTGTGGCGGAACGGTAGCATTCTCGCCCGCAACAATTCTGGACCGGCGCGACCATACATTGCGCGTTTG
>NZ_JBYLFR010000032.1:0-13109 GCF_057748165.1 Paracoccus sp. NIOT.M2S5SZ12 | reverse complement strand
GACATAGGTGAAGTCGCTGACCCACAGCATGTTGGGCGCTGGCACCCGGAACTGGCGGTTGACCTTGTCCAGCGGACACGGCTGCTTCTTGTCGGGGATCGTCGTCCTGTGTGGCTTGCCGCGGATAATGCCCTGAATATCCATGTCCTTCATCAATCTCGCGACCGTGCAGCGGGCGACGTCGAAACCCTCGCGGCGTAGCTGGTGCCAGACCTTGCGCACACCGTAGACGCTCCAGTTGTCCTCGAAGACGCGCTTGATCTCGCGGCGCAGATCTTCGTCCCGGCGCGCGCGATCTGACCGCCGGGCTGGATCGGCCCGCTTCGCCAGATGATCATAGTAGGTGGATGGGGCGATCGGCAGCACATCGCAGATCGGCTCGACCCCGTGCGCATCCCGATGCGCGTCGATGAAACCCACCATCACTTCGACCGGCGGTCGAGCTCCGCCATCGCAAAATACGCCGACGCCTTCCGCAGGATCTCATTGGCCTGACGCAGCTCGCGGTTCTCGCGTTCCAGCGCCTTCATCTTCTCGGCCATCTCGGTCGGAATGCCCACGCGCCGACCTCTGTCGACCTCGGCCTTCTTGACCCAGACGTTTAGCGTCTGCGGTGTGCAGCCGATCTTCGCCGCGATCGACATCACCGCCTGCCAGCGCGACGGATGCTGCGCCTCGTTGTCGAAAACCAGCCGCACGGCCCGCTCGCGCACTTCAGGGGAAAACTTGTTCGTGGTCTTGCTCATGATGCTCCATCCTACTCAAGAGTTGGAGCCTCCGGCAAACCCGGCGCGGTTCAGGCTTCGCGGCGCAAGTCCTGCACGTCACCGGAGGTCGCCGCACGGGCGGTGTCCCCGGCCAGGCGGCGTTTGCCGTTCAGCGTGGCCTTGAACCACTGGCGGCTCACGCCTCACTCCATGAACTCCTTGGACCAGCTGTAGTACAGACTCTGCGCGATGCCCTCTTTGCGGCACAACTCGGCGATACTGTCGTCACCGCGAAGACCTTCAAGCACGATGCGGATCTTGTCTTCGGCCGAGAAGTGGCGGCGGGTCTGACGCCGGATGTCCTTGACTACCCGCTCTGCAGGGGGCTTGGTCGGCGATTTTGAATTGGAGGATTTGGGCTTCATCTTCGTTCCTTCGTCACTACGACGAAGCCCAAATCCTCCTTAAATCACAACCTCAAATCTGTGCCATAGCCGCTGACGGGGGACAAGCAGGGCCTGCTGAGCCATTACCTGCAGGGCTCGTTTGGGGCGCGGTCGGAGCGACAGTCGGTTCGATTGATACCTGCGCGAAGGCTGGACCATCGACCAAAATCTGTTCGCCGCGCTCCCGACGTTCAGCGACCCACCACTTTCTAACCAGGCATTCATGGGCATCCAGCTCGGCTGCAACATCTCGAGGTGACATGCCATCTTTCCGAAGGCGCCTGGTCGCCTCGCGTTTGAGCTCGCTCGGCCAAATCCTTTTGCCCGACGGGGAGGTCCGGATCTTGAACTCCCAGACTTCACGTTCCGCCATAGTCGCCTCCGATCATCGTTCGGAGGCAGATTAGCGGACGAGAAGAGGTGGGGTTTAGAGGGTAAACGCGGGTTCAGATGCAACGCTTACGAAAGTTAAGCCTGACCGAGCTTGCGGATGTTTCCATACGCAAGCTTATTCCAAAGCCTGCAGCGCCCGCCTGTTGACTCAACCACGAAGCCAGCCGCCTTCGCCGATCCATTTAAGTGCGGAGATCGACGGCATGAACATATACTCACCTCCGCGCAGGCGGTTGAAGGTGGTGACACCGTCGACCCGTTTTCGGACGGGTTGGTCGGGGATCGTAAACTGCCCAGGTTCCTGATGCAGCCCGACGATCGGGTCGCGCTCCTCACCCAGATCCAGAAAGTTTCCGCGATTGATCCATTCCTGCTGAAGGAACTCGATCGTGTCAAAGGCGCGCGCACTGATAAAGATGAAGAACAGCCCGCGATCACCCGTATCGTCACCGGCAGTCATGTCGCGGCTCCATTTCGGGCCGAAGGTCGAAGAACGGCGGATGATCCGATGAATGTTCTGGTCTGTCAGAATGGTCAGCTTGCTGCCGCGTGGGTTCATGCGCCGCATATGCGCGGAATGCGGGCAGATCAGACCCTTGGCATCGTCCGAGTAATCGAAATCGTTGTTTTTGTCTCGATCGGCTCCCAGGGCTTCGTCATCCTGATCGGGCGACATGTTCAACGGCGCGCCAGAGCGCCAGCGGCCAAACATCTTCGCACCCAGCAAATCCTGAGCCTCTTCATCGCTGCCGTGTTCGCGCAGGAAGTCGTTGAAAGCCCCGACGCGGCTTTCATACTTTCGCAACACCACGAAAGATCCGTTCCGGCCCAGTACGTCGGGAGAGGGCATCGCTACGGGGCTTCCGGCTTCGCTGTCCTCGCCCAGAATGAATTCGCCAGCGGCGATGGCACGTTCATCGCCGGGATTTGGCTCGACCCCTGCGCCTGCGACAGTGGGTTGCGAAATGCTGTCGCGATAACCGAAGGGGTTTTTCGCCTCCTTATCCGCGCCGAACTCATGCGTGCCCATCAGTCTCACGCCGGTGGCCTGTTTCAGTTCGGCCATAGCATTGGCTTTTACGCGCTGAAGTTCAGCGTCGCTCTGCGCGAAGATCGACAGTGCGATGTGGCAGCTCTCATTCTGATAAGCCTCTTCCCAGGTCTCGGGCTCATTCTCGCCCTCATCCCGAAGCTGGGCGGCGCGGGCGGCCATGCCCTGTTGGAATGCCAGAGGAAAGGATTTGAGCGAGTCATCCGGCAGACCAAGCGCCTTCAACCCGGCATGGCTAAGTGCCACCCCCATCCATGCTGGCATATCTTCGGTCCAGCCCTCGGCTGACGGCACATGTCCGGCCAGCCGCCCGATCAGGTCGCGTCCGCCCGCTGCGTCATCGACATGAAGCATGGCGTGAATGCCGACATAGGGCTCTGGACGGGAGCGCAGGATAAGTCCCTGTATATCGTCAAGTTGAAGCGTGACCCGTTTGCTGTCGAAGCGCTTGCGCAGATTGCTGAGGAAAGACATCAGTAATCCACCCCCTCGGGGACCGAGACGGCATCGGAAAGCTTGGACAGTGCGTCGCGCGTTGTATCGTCCATCGCGTCATTCTTGGACATCTTGTCCATGAAATCGTTCAGCGCAGCTTCCATTCGCTGCATCCGGCGTACATCCACGACCGTGACCTGAGGGTTCGCCACGAACCAGCCAGCCGCGTCGATCTGATGACCGGCAATGAAGTCCTTGACCTCGGGACTATCGATGCCGGGCCAGCCTTCGATATTGGCGAACAGCAGATCCATCAGGCCGGGAATCTTGGTTCCGAAATCATTGATATAGGTGTCCCAATCGCCGTCATATGTGGTGGCGAAGATGATCCGCGTATCATCATCGAAGAACACGAAACGCATGTCATGCAGCGTCGAAACGCGCTGCGCGCCATCGAAATTACCGCCGGTCAGATCAAAGATCCGCCGCAGCCGGGCGGCGCCTCCGGGTTTGACCTTGGCGATGGCGGTCAGTTCCGATACATTGCCGGATTGGCGGCCCGCGCGGCCAGCGGATTGCGAGCTTCCGTCGAACAACTTGTTATGGTCGCGGATCAAACCTTCGATGGCGATCTTCGCCAGTTGCGGCGCATCGGCTGCGACTTCCAAGGCGACACGGCGAAATTCCTGAAGGCGTGTTTCGTCGTCGAGGCGGGGATCAGTGGTCTTTTTACTCATCACATGCTCCTGTTTGAGCGTTCATCAATCGGGGACATCGGTCAGTGCCCGCGGCTCTTGCCGGGGCAGATTGTTCAGCCGGTGTCGCTGCTCGGACGAGGATTCATAGGCCGCCTTGCGCACCCGCATGATAGAGCCGAGCGGTCGATGGGCCGCCACGCCGTTCCACGGATTGAAGGCGAGATGGTCGTCACCGTGAACCTGCCGCGCGGGGGAATATGCATCCTGCGCCGGGAAATGCAGGCTGGCAACGGGGCGGTGGGGCGAGGCATCTGCATCCCATTCGACCGCCGCATCCTCGACCGGCATCTGTTCGAGGTCGGTGCAAAGTTGCGCCCGAAGCGTATAGGTTGCATCGTTTTCGGCCAGATATGCTCCGACCGCATCGCGCATAGCTGAAAAACCGCTTTCGACTTTCGCGTCGGTGAGATCGACCACGCCACCTTCCGGCGCAATGGACAGTTTGGCAACATGGTCGCCATAGCGAAGTGCGGCCTGCGAGTGGAAGGTTTCGCCCAGCATGTTCGCGTTGTCGCGGGCCAGACCAAGAAGGGTCGCGCCGGGCTTGCCGCCCAGTGCCTCAACCACATCCTCCGCGCCACGGGCGGCGGCGGCGACCAGCTTTTGAAGGGCGTCGGGCGCGTTCGCGTTCTTTTCCAGAAGCGCCAGCATCTTCTTGTATTTCTGCACCGTCCCGAACGCCAGAACCGGGAAATTCACCATCAGGAAATCCTGATTGGCACCGCCAAGCGCAGGCGTCAGCCTTTCACCCGGAACCCCGATCACCTTCAGCGCAAACCCGCGCGGTGCTGGTATTTCGTCGCTGTGGATGTCGCCGGGGGCAGAGGACAGCCGTGCAACAACCTCATATTCAGCGCCCGGAACAAAGATGCCCTGCGAAAGCTCAGGCGCTAAGTCGTCATGAACCCTCATCCGACCCTTCAGGATCGCGTGGCTTTTGGCGTGAGCGTCGCGATGCGCGTGTCGATGCCGCTCGGCATTTTCCGCCTGTGTCGCACGCATTTGCGTGACGATTTCCTCAACCAGCTTAGGCTCGTCAGGCTGAAGGGTCTCGATTTCATCGCTATATCGGATCGGCGGCATAGGGACCTCTTTCTTTCTCGCCGGGCAGATCGCCTCAAGGCTGGGGTAAAGTCACCCGTTGTGCAGTCTAAACACACTGCCGGCGGCTGCGGTTGCCGTGAAAATACATGACCTCGCGGCATCAATCCTGATTTGCCTGCCCGTGGAGCCGGTAGGTAGGAAATGTAAGCCTATGATGCGCATGATCTTGCATACGGCACTTTGGCATACCCGTTGCTGGGGGTGTTCCCGGTTTCGTCAGAGTACAGTGATCTGATCTTGAATCAGGCCGCATGTTCTGCGTTTGTTCTTAATCATGACTCGCCGCAGCACACCTCAAGCCAAAATAGACGATTCGGCCTTCCCGGTCCGGGTGCTGATTTGCGTGCCGGAGATGGGCTTTGGCCGACGGTCCGACGCGCTGCATGAGTGGCTGGCGACGCGGATCGGCCGAGGCAACTATGCCTGGCATGGCGGTGGGCGCGGCGGCACGCGGGACCGGATCGCGCTTTACTTCCGTGAGCCGGATGCGGCCAGCGCCTGCCTGACCGCCTTTCCGGACCTGGAACTGGCTGACGGAACATGTCTGCCGGGCTACAGTTCACCCTATCTGCCCTTTGGCCGTTTCGAGGACGACGATACCGTGTGCAATCTTTATAATCAGACCACCACGCAGGAGGCGATGCGCCAGCTTTTCAAGGGTCTGAGCATGACCGACCGCGCGGGCAATGTCGCACCGGGCAAGGTCTATCCCGATCAGATGGCACCGATCATCCGCCATGATGGCGGTGCGCTGGAATTGGTGAAGGCGCGGTGGGGGATGCCATCGCCGCCCTCGGTTCTGAAGACCCAGCGGGATCCGGGCGTCACCAATGTCCGCAACCTGACCTCGCCGCACTGGCGGCGCTGGCTCGGGCCCGCACATCGCTGCCTGGTGCCGGTCACGGCCTTTGCCGAACCGATCAAGGGCGGCAATCAGTGGTTTGCCCCTGCCGAAGCAGAGACGCCGATGTTCTTCGCCGGGGTCGAGGTCCGGGGCTGGACGTCGGTCCGCAAGGTGAAGGATGGCGAAACCACCGACGATCTCTATGCTTTTCTGACCTGCGCGCCCAATGCCGAGGTGAAGTCGGTGCATCCGAAAGCCATGCCGGTCATTCTGACCGATCCCCGAGATTGGGAGAGCTGGCTTTCGGCCCCAATCGAAATCGCCAGCAAGCTGCAACGCCCTCTGCCGGACGGCGCATTAGCGCTGGTGGATGCCCCGGCCGAGGCGTCCTGACGCCGTCTGTCATTCTATACAGGCCCGTGCCTGCGCCCGCATGACAGCATAGTCCGCCATCATCCCGACCAGCGCGGCATCCTCGGGCAGCGGGTCCAGCTCCGCCGCCGCCCGATCCCGCACCTCTGGATCATAGATGACGACCGGCGGACAGACCGCGCCGCCCGGATCAGAACCGTCCGTCGCGCAGGCGCTCAGCAAGCTCGTCGCGATCACGAGGGCGGTTGCTGGATGCTTCCAGCATGCGGCGTTGGATGTCATTCTGGCGCTCCAGCTGTTTCAGGCGTTCGGCGTGACGACCGGCGGTTTCACCGGCACGCCGCAGGTTGAGAAGGAAGAGGAGGACCGCGCCGATCAGCGCGATCCCGATGGTCAGTCGCCGTGCCAAGTGCGACGCCAGCAGCGCAACGAGGGCGCGCATCACCGCCGCCCCCGGTTCCAGTCATCGAGCCGGGCCCAGATGGTCAGGCCAATCCCGGCCAGTGCCAGGGCGATGAAGGCCCAGCGCAATGTGTCGAGATATCGAACCCGGCCGCGATCAGGCTGTCGGCGACGGCGGTGGCGTGCAGCGCGCCGTGCCAGACATAGGCGACATCGCCCGGAAACAGCGTCCAGGCTTCGCGCCAGTCGGCCCGGTCGTCGTTCAGCACCTTGCCGGTGCGTTTTGTCGCCGATGCGCCGGTCTGGTTTCGCCAGCTGGGATCGTATTCGACGCCATAGGGCGGGTCGGTGACCATCAGCAGCGGCCGGACATCGCCCAGCAGTTTTGCGACCACATCAGCGCTGGTGCTGTCACCGCAGATCAGCCGGTGATTGCCCAGCCGCCAAAGATCGCCCGGCACCGAGACCGGATCGGCGGGCGGGTCGGGAACCTCGTCCTCACCCTCGGCCGCGCCATCCTCGCCAAGGTCCGGATCCTGAAGCAGCGCCTCCAGCTCGTCCTCGTCAAAGCCCAGCAGCGACAGGTCGAAATCCTCGGCCAGCAGCCCGGCAACCTCGTCGCGCAGCAGGCCCTCGTCCCAGTCGCCGAGTTCTGTCAGCTTGTTGTCGGCGATGCGATAGGCGCGGCGTTCGGCCTCATCGAGATGGCCGAGCCGGATCACCGGCACCTCCGAGAGCCCCAGTTCCGTCGCGGCCAGCACCCGGCCGTGACCAGCGATCAGCTCGCCATCGTCGCCGACCATGCAGGGCACGGTCCATCCGAAGCGGGCCATGCTGGCTGCGATCCGGGCGACCTGATCGGGCCCGTGCATCTTTGCATTCCGGGCATAGGGGCGCAGCCGCTCGATCGGCCAGAACTCGATGTGGCGCGGCGCAAAGGCGAGGTTCATGGGGCAGGGTGATCCTGTAATTTTGGTGGCTTGGAGGCGGGCGGATGCCGCCTGGATTCCCGTGGCTTCAGCTGGCCTGGCTTCCGCGCGGTGGATCCCGCAGGTGGCTTCTGGAATCCACCTTGGAATCCAGAAGGAATCCACCCTCTTGGGCCGCTCAAAGCCTTGTTTTATTGGTCTAAACAGCGCTCTGTTGGCTCAGGTGGATTCCGCCTGGCTTCCCCGGTGAAATCGCCTGACGCTGGCAAACTTCCGCGCTGCGCCCCCCCGAATACGGATGGCGGCGGGGAGGAACCAGGGCAGGGGGGTAGCGCTGCAGGATCTGATCGGAAGAGCGCCTGAGCGGGTCTGTTCTCCGGGCGCTCGTCCTCGATGTTTGGTGTATGAGTCAAGAGGGGCACGAATGTCAAACTGTTTTGTTGCCGATCTGTTCGCAGCCTGTCCGGGGCACCCACGGCTGCCGTTTCGGCATTGCATCGGTCACCTCGATGCTCCGCAACATGCCGCCAGCGATCAGCCCGTCCCGCACCCAGTCCAGCGCCAGCCACCAGTGGTCGTAGTGACAGTGCGCGGCCGCGATCTGGTCCGGATGCGGCGAGAAGGTCACCGGGCAGGCGCGGAGTTCGACCGTCCGCCACTTGCCGCGCGACAGCACACGGGTCGTGCCCACCGGGATGGTGATCGCGCGTTCGCCGTGCTCATTGCGCTTCATCTCGATTGGCACGCAGCGCGGCACGGCGCCGGGCATCCAATCCGGTGTCATGCCGGCCGGGGCCAGTTCGGCGATGCGGATTGCCATGCGGATGCCGCCGAGGGATGTGGGTAATCCCGCGACGCAGGCTGCAACAACCTCGGCATCCTCGTGGGTGGAACTGTTCGGCTTGTACCGCCCGCCATCGATCCGGCAGCCCAGCGCGGCGCGTTGCATCAGCACGTATTCGAGGCCGAAGCCGGGACCGTCGTCGCGTTCGGGGTCGAGTGGTTCCGGGAGTTCCAGCCGGGCCTTTTCGGTCCGGAAGGCCCATTCCAGCACCTGCTGGACGCCCAGCGCGCGTTTGGTTCGAGTGCTACGGTTCGGGAAGCGGGAATGGATGCTCATGCCACACCTCGCGCTCGGAGCCGCTCGGTTGTGACCAGCTCGCGCTCCAGCATGGCATTGCGCACGGTGTTCGAGATGGCGTTGGAGGGCAGATAGCCATCCCCGTTGACCATGATGGCATAGAATCCCGCGATCTCGTCCATGCTGGCGCGCGGTGCGTCAGAGGGCTTGCCGCTGCGCTTGCGCCGCTTGTCGCCGTCAGCGGGTCTCTTTGCCTCGGCCGTCCGCGCTGCTCGTTCCATCGCCCTGTCCAGCGCCCTCGGTCCATCCGGCGGTGCGGTATGCGTGCTGCGGCTGTCCCGCGCCACTGCGACGATTCGGTCTTCGCTGAGGCCGAGATCGGTGATCCAGCGACGAACGTGTTCGCGTGGTGGCCAGCCCTGCCACCAGCCGGGGAGACCGGCATCGGTGTCCAATCCGAGGGCGTCGAGCAACCTGCCAAAAAACTCTTCAAATCGATCATCGCGCGCTTGCGCGTCCTCCTCCTCCTTTACTGGTTCCCTTAATGGTTCTCTTACAAGGTTAGTCTCCGAATTTCGGAGATGGAAACCGGCCAAATTCGGAGATGGCTTTGGCAATTTTTCGGAGATGGCTCCAACTCCGGAATTCGGACATGGATCGTCGCTGTCATCGCCATCGTCGGGCTCGGAAGCGCAGTCGTCTTCTTCGTCCGACGGATCTGGAAACCGATCTTCGAAGCCGAGGATGTAGCGCGTCGCTTGGCGTCGATGCGTCTGCGGATCGTGACAGCGAACCCGGTGGACCAGCCGCGCTTCTTCCAGCGCCCGGAGATGGTCGTTCAGGGATGACACCGACATCTCGCAATCGGCCGCCAGCCGCGCCTGCGTCGGAAAGCAGCCAAAATCCGGATTGTGGCGGTCGCGGAGATGCCAGAGCACGATCTTGGTGGCGGGCTTCAGCCCACGCTGCAGGATGGCCCAGTTGGTCGCGTAGTGGCTCATGCGCAGGCCCTCCGTCGCGGGTTTAGCGCTTGGGCGCGCGTCGTGATGCCGTGATCGGCGAGCGCGCCCAGCGCGTCCTCGACGGAGCGGACCAGCGCCCAGCCGAACCCTTGGGCCTTCACCATGTCGCGGAACGCTCTCTGGGCCGGACTGAGGCGGCCGGACGGGCTTTTGACCTCCAGAAACAACACCTGCCCGCCAGTCAGGACGACCAGATCGGCAAAGCCCGGAAACACGCCCATGCCGGTCAGGATCGCCTGGCGCTGCCGTGCGGCCTTGCCACCCGACCCGACCTCATTGGCGGAATGGTGGATGATGGCATCGCGGGGCAGGACGATGCGCAGGGTGTGGACGATGGCGCGCTGGATATCGGCCTCGGGTGTTCGACGGGTCATGCGTCACCACCTTTCGCTTTGCGGTTCGACACGGCGATCAGCAGACCGGCAAGGGCCAAGGCCTCGCGGCGTTCCTGTTCCTCGGGGCTGTGCGCGGCGATGGCGCGGCAGGCCAGGATGATCAGGCTGTCCGGGTGATGGACGAAATCGGCGACAATGCCCCGGGCCTCAGAGAGGCGCTGGGCGGGCCAGTCCGGCGGGCAGGCAGTATCGGTCGTAGAGCTATGATCGATAGCGGCATCGGGAATCTGGGACATAGCGTTCATTTCCGCCCCCGCGCCTTGCCGGGTTTCGCGTGGGTGACCCGCGGCATCTCCTGCGACTGCAGCCAGTCCTGCACCACGCTCATCCGGTAAAAGATCTTGCGACCGGCGCGGACACAGGCCGGACCCTTCCGCCGCCGCTCCCAGCGCCCCAGCGTATCGACCGTGAGGCCAAGCTCCTGCGCCAGATCGTAGCGGCTGATCCAGCCGCGCAGCAGGCGCGGTTCAACCGTCGGTTCCGCACTCATGGGTTGTGTCATGCTCTTGCCTCCATCTTGCATCGCCCGGACCGGGCCGCTGACGGGGAGAAGAACAATCACATAAAAAGGCCCGGTAGGGAGGCGGAAGGTGGCGTAACCTCCCGGAGGTTATGCCACCCCATGTTTTGCTGGGCTTGGCGATGCGCATGCACTGCGAGACAGGCTGTCAAGAGGCAAAATCCGGCGACCGGCAGAACCCCTTCTGCCGGTCGCCGGTGTCAGATTCAGCCTTTGTTGGGGCTGGAACATGTCAAGAACAAAGAGTCGGTTGTCCCCAGTGAAATCGTCTGGACAAGTCTCGTTCTGGTGGTGAAGAAGTCGGCCAATCACGCCGGATGCGGTCGAGCGACGCGAGCCTTTGCAAGGCCCGTGATCGGGAAAGCTGTGTCTGCGCGCGAGAGGATTGAGGCAAGGCGCTTTGGGATCGGAAGAAGGGCAGCCCAGCGCCTACGAGCAGGGAGACGAAAGAAGATGGGATTGCCGCAACGCACGTTTTTCACGGTTCAGGAAGTTGCGATCAGATGGGATTGCAGCCTCGACGATCTGGCGGGTTGGGCCATCAACGGAAAGCCCGAGGTCGTCATGGCGATCGAGCCGATCCAGCAGAACGGGACGATTCTGTCAGGGCTGGTCGTGGTGCCCGTGGTCGATATCCTCAGCATGTTCCGGCGCTGGGCCAGCGGGCCGCAACGCCGCGTGATCCGGCGGGTTCGACCAATTGGCCAGAAGGACTGGGTGATGATCGCGGATCCCGAAAATCACATCACCGTCGAACCCTCCGACCTGCTGATCCTCGCGAGTGAGGTTTACGAGTTCGAGATTGCCCACGGTCTCGCCAAGCGTGCGGCAGATCCGGGCGGTGCGCCATCCCGCTATGACTGGGAAGGTGTTTATATCTCGCAGATGGTCCGTCTGCACGAGGATGGCCTGCCTGCAACGCAGGGTGAATGGGTTGCGGAAGTTCAGGACTGGTTCGCAAAGACCTCTCCGGGTCGCGAGATACCTGATGAGAGTACGATCCGAAGGCGACTGACCCCGATCTGGCGGGCGCTGCGGGAAACCCCATAGCGCCCGTTGCGAGAGGCCGACGTTTGGTCAGGCGCTTTTGCGCGCCTGATCATCTTGCGCCCCGGCATCATGCACCAGCACCGGCTTTGGCCGGAAGGCGCTGGCCACGGCATCGACCCCGGCGCGCAGCGGCGAGTCCATCAGATGGGCATAGCGCGCAGTGGTCTGCGTCTGGCTGTGACCCAAGAGCTTTCCGATCATTTCCAGTGACGCACCGCCACTGACCAGTAGCGAGGCGAAGGTGTGGCGCAAGTCGTGAATGCGGACATCGGGAATGTTCACCTGCTTCTGGATCTGATGCCAGAAGCGGCGGATTTCCTTCACAGGCTGGCCGGGCACATCGCCCGGAAACAGGTATGAGCAGCCGCGCGGCACCAGCAGTTGCCTTTGGCGAACAATGGCTGCGGCTTCGTCCGAGATCGGCAGCCGGTGAATCCTGCGCTGCTTGGTCATGCTGGCGGGCTTTGACCAGCTCAGATGTTCAAGGTTGAAATGCTCGAACCGCGCCTGCCGGACCTCGCCGACCCGCGCGCCGGTCAGCATGCAGAGCCGGATGATATCCGCCGCGCGCCGATCCTCGGCCGCGTCCAGCGCGGTAGCAAGCTTCCGGATTTCGTCCTGCGACAGAAACCGCTCGCGCGGGTTCTCGATCCGGCGGCGGAAGCCAGAGGCCGGGTTATCCTCCCGCCAGCCCCAGCCCTGCGCATAGGTGAACATCTTTCGAAGCACCTCACCGACGCGGTTGGCGCGCACCGGCGTCGGCTTTGCGCCCTGCAGCTTCCTTGCCCGGTTGTTCGGCTTTGCCTTATGGGGACGACACCGGCCCTCGGCGATCCGGTTCAGCAGCTTTTCGACATCATAGGGCGTGATTTCCGTGACGAGCCTGTTGTTCCAGTCCGGCCCGACCAGCTTGGTCAGCATGGAGCGCTGATCGGACGCATTGGTCTTCGCAAGATTGGGCAGATGCACCTCGGTATAGCGGTCAACCAGATTCTTGAACCGGGGCGCCTCACGCCCGTCCTTCTTCGCGCCCAGCGGATCGCCCCCGGCATCGATATCGCGGCGCAACTCCTTGTCCCGTTCCCGCGCGGCAGCCGTCGACCATTCCGGCCAGCGCCCCAACGTCATCCGCCGCTGGCGTCCGGCATGGCGGTAATCCAGCGTGAAGGCCCGGTTGCCGGAACGGTAGATGCAGATGGCAAACCCCCGCACCTCGCTGTCAAAAATCTGATAGTCCCGGCCCGGTTCCGGTGCCGCCTCCCGCACCGTTTTTTCGTTTAACCTCAATCGCTTCACCATGCCAAGCGCCTCCTTCTTGCATCCCACATGAGGCTCAGCCTCGCGCGTATGGCAAGTCATACATCAGCGCCAGGACCGGCAGGGAGGCGGAAGGTGGCAGAACCTAGGGGGAGGGCTGCCGGTCAATGGCTCAGAAGGGAAAAACCTAAACCCTCTGTTGATTACTCCGTGAATTGCAACGAGAGCCTGTCCTGCTTATTGTCAAGCTAGGGTCTGTTGACGTTTAAGGATTCCCATATTGAGCGCGAAGTGATTCAAGGTTGCCAAATGGAGGTGACCTTGATCCGCATGACCTTGACCG
>NZ_JBYLFR010000031.1:0-15129 GCF_057748165.1 Paracoccus sp. NIOT.M2S5SZ12 | reverse complement strand
GGTTCATGCGCAAGGTGGGGCGCAGGCAGCCGCTGCGCATCCTGTCGATCGGCGACAGCATCACCCAGGCCAGCGGATCGGATGCCGGGGCGGCAGCACCCAACGGCAACCGCGACCGTCTGATCTACCTGACGGATGTGAACGTCCTGCAATATCAGGCCGATTACACGTCGCAGGTTCCCACCTTCACCTCGGCCCAGATCGGCCGCACGGGCGACAACTACACCGACCACACCAAGATCGGCTTCCCCTGGCAGCTGATCGCGGGGCTGGAGGCGATGGGCTACACGCTCGGCACCGATCTGACCTATGACAACTACTGCCGGTCTGGCTCGGCCACGATTGATTTTGTCAGCAGCGGCGGAGTGTTCACCACCTGGGGCAACAACGCGCTGGCCTTGCAGCCCTATGATCTGGTCATCACGGCCTGGGGCATGAACGAGCTGTCGGTCACGGAAACCGGCCAGCGCCTCGGCCTAATCGCTGATGCGTTCCGGGCGACCGGGGCCGAGCTGCTCATGACCGACAGCGCCGCGCGCAAATCAAGCTGGCTGCAGGCGCGGATCAACCGCGAGCAGACCCAGATGGCGGCATGGAACACGGGCTCTGCCTTTGCGTCATGGCAGTGGATCGACGGGCCGCAGTGGATCGAGATGATGGGCGTGGCGGCGCTGGACCGCGCCGGGGCGAACGGCACCAACCACCCTGGCCTCGAAGAGCTGTTCAGCTTTGGGCGTGCGACCCGATACGGCATGCTGGGGTCGTGATGCGCTCCGATCTGTTCACCAGCCCCTGATAATCAGGTCGGCGCCATCACCCGGCGC
Organism: Paracoccus sp. NIOT.M2S5SZ12; assembly: GCF_057748165.1. Lineage (NCBI taxonomy): Bacteria > Pseudomonadati > Pseudomonadota > Alphaproteobacteria > Rhodobacterales > Paracoccaceae > Paracoccus > Paracoccus sp. NIOT.M2S5SZ12. Next base: position 14,305 of record NZ_JBYLFR010000031.1, on the reverse strand, counting down.
CGGCCGCCCTCATTGCCTGCAAGGATTACCCATGCCCCCTGAAACCTCGTCCGGTCTGCTGGAGCAGATCGCCCTCTTCTTCGCGGCCTGCGCCACTTGGATCGCGGGCGAGGCCGGGACTTCGATACGCTGGCGGAAGCGCTGCATGCCGGGGTGGCGCGCTTGGAGGGACTGGTCTCATAATCGCCCTGATCCCCGATCGCTGGGCCGCCGGGAAGCTCGCTCCTCGTTCAAGCACCACGGCAAATCGCTCGAAAAAATTCTCCGCGACAGCTAGCTCGGATCAGCGCTGACAGTTAGAGCGTGACACCATCTAGGCAACCCGGTGATTCTCCGCGACCACCTGTCGAGGCCCGTCCAGGAGATGCTGGGCGCGGCGCGAGGCCTAATCGCTTCAGGTGTCAGGAACCTGCCGACGTCACGCCAAGTTTCCAGATCCTGACACCCAGGGGCAACGGTGGAAATAATTGTCTGCGCGGGCTAGCGCGCACCTCTGCCAAAGCTGGCGCGCGGCAGCAACTCCGACTGCTTTGGCCGTCGCCAAAGTAAAAATCCTGACAGTCACTACTGGTGAGTGCAGCATATGCATGACACTGCAAACCTCACACGGTACGCTAAAAGTGAAGCGCAGAGATCGGGGTGAAGCCAAATGTCTGAGACGCAAATTGAATGGACCGATGCGACTTGGAACCCAGTTGCAGGCTGCTCCATCATGAGCCTTGGCTGCAGGAACTGTTACGCGATGGACATGGCTCGCAGACTTGAGGCCATGGGTACCCAAAAGTACGCAGGACTCACGCGCAAGAGCGGCAATCGCACTGTCTGGAACGGCGTAGTTCGTGAAGACAGTGCTTCGCTGGAACTGCCAAAGAGATGGCGGAAGCCACGAAAAATCTTCGTGAACTCCATGAGCGACCTGTTCCACGATGGGGTTTCTACCGACTTCATCCACCGTGTTTGGGAAGTGATGGCAGACACGCCACACCATATGTACCAAATATTGACAAAGAGACCCGACCGCATGGCCGAGGTAGTCGGGAAGATGAACACTGTTCTTCCAAACGTTTGGCTAGGAACCAGTGTAGAGTCAGCTGAAGTAAATTATCGCATTGCGGAGCTTCGTGCCGTTCCGGCCGCCATAAGGTTCATATCATTCGAACCACTGATCGGCAGCGTTGGTACGATGAACCTTACAGGAATTCACTGGGCTATCGTGGGTGGAGAAAGCGGAAGGTCCGCACGTCCACTCAACATATCATGGGTCGATGGCATATACAGCCAATGCGCCGAACACTCTGTCGCTTTTTTCTTCAAACAGTGGGGAACATGGGGAGCTGACAACAAGCGGAGATCAAAGAAGGCAAACGGCCGCGAGTACCGCGGGCGAACCTGGGATGAGATGCCACTCACCCCCTAGTGCTGTGAACTAGGTCTGGCTACGCAACTTTCATCTACAGTATTTCAAGTAGTGGGCTTCAACAATGAACGACAATTTCTCTTGGGGAAATGGCAAGCCGCTCCCTCCGATCATGCCCCACTCCGACCGCAAGTTAAGGGTTATTGAGCGTTATCTTGACGTGTATTTCGACACTGTGGCGCCGCAGCCCGTCATCGACGACCTGAATATAACGTTGGTTGATGCCTTCTGTGGCGGGGGTCTGTATCAGCTAGGAGAGAGCACGCGCGCGGGCTCCCCATTGGCCATACTGGATCGAGTCACAGCAGCAAAATCTCGTCTCAACATCGGCAGAACAAAGCCATTACGCATTAATGCCACGTATCACTTTAGTGACCAGAAGGCTGCTCACGTAGAACATCTCCGTGAAACGCTAAAGGCGTCACCCTACGGTGAAGGTCTTGGGCGCAATATTCACCTCAAAGTTGGCTCATTTGAAGGTGTTTTGCCCGCGATCATCTCGGACATCAAAAAACGGCAGCGAAAAGGCCGCTCAATTTTCATTTTGGACCAGTTCGGATACAAAGATGTTCCGATGCAAGCGATACAAGATATTTTTAAGAATCTTCCGAGCGCTGAGATAATTCTAACGTTCTCAATCGACGCGCTTCTGAATTATTTGCCAAAAGACGCAGACGCACCCGAACTCGTGAAGCAGTTTGGGGTCGATAACGCGTTTCTGGCGGCTTGGCGCAAAAAAACGGACGAACACTCTCATAGGATGATCGCACAACGTCATCTGATGCACTTTATAGGCGCGAACAGTGGGGCTGCGTTTTTCACTCCTTTCATGCTCTACTCGCAACCTGAGACGCGCTGGATCATGATCGCCCATCTTTCCCGCAACCAAGCGGCGAGAGACAAGATGCTGACCATTCACTGGGAGCAGCAAAACAGCTTCAGGCATTATGGCCCGGGTAGCCTATTCGAACTAGGCTTCGACAACAGGCTTCTCGAAAGCGAATCGTCCCTTTTTCACTTCGGCGATCAAGATCGGATCAAGCTTGTTGAAGAGCTGAAAAACGAGCTGCCGAGGCGCGTTTTCGGGATGATGCGGCAAGGTGAACTGACTGTAGAGAACTTCCTACACGCAGTAGGCAATAACACGGCGGCAACCAACAGTGACCTCTTCAATGTCCTTTCGCTATTGTCCGGAGAGGGTGAAGTTGATGTGAAGGATGCCGAGGGTCGGTTGAGGAGGTCAGGATCATTGATCCGCTTGAAAGATCGCCTTGTGGCTCCTCGTCAGATGAGACTGTTTCCTACTCGCCCCTAGGAACTGCCCGCCTCAAAGAGGCTACAGCAGAAGCTCGACTTCACACTGCTGCAAAATTTTCGTCCGAAAGGTAGTGCACCGCTGTCCGAAAGCTGGTGCGCCGCAACAGCACCGCAAAAGTCATTTGCTGCAAACCTTTCTGTCACGCCCTGCAAGATTTCGTGTCGCGCTACACACAACACGCGAGAGGCGCAGCCGCTGGGTGCGCTGGCCGAATGGCGCGTAGCGGTGGCGGTGGTCGGCTTGACCGTCTAGTCCTGATCGCTCTCTTCGCCGCGCAGCACGGTATTGATGATCGCAACATACCGGTCAGCGAGATGCCGAACGTCTTGATGGGCAAGGTCGATGATCTCGCGAAGCTGATCATGATCGCCGATCGGCCGGTAGCCGTACTTGACCATATGCGCCTCGATGGCGGCGATCCTGGCGTGGTCGCCTGCGAGGAAGTCTCGGAAATCCTGCTCGGACTTCCTCGCGTTGCAGGCACGGCAACTCGGCACGAGGTTCCCGAGCCGATGTTCGCCAAGCGCCTGTTTGTTGATGGGAACAACGTGGTCCATGACCAGTTCGCCCTCGGCGCCGCAGTATGCGCAGGCGCGGCTGAACTCCTCGATGACGCCCTGCCACTGCACCGCGCTGAATTGCTCGTCCCCGAGGCGGCTCAGAATGTTTCGGACCAGATAGTTCTGTGCGTTCCCTATCGCGTTGCCCTTGTAACGCCCCCGAGCAGCCCGCAAGATGGCGTCGGGCTGCCCAGTATCGGGAGCGACTTCATTGGCCGAGTGTGCAACTGCGATCCCCCGCTGGGCCAGATAGCTGCGTAACAGCGGAAGGCTCCTGCTGGTCGGTGGATTGAACCATTGGCTCGTGACCCGGACGGGAATGCCATTCACGATGTACTCCCGACTCCAATAGCGGACACGGTCGGTCTGTCCGATCCTGTCCACTGGCCGGCAGAACGGATAGTTGATGTCGAATGTCTCTTTGGAGTAACGCGCATCTTGAAGGCGCACGAGCTCACTCGGATCCTGCCGCTCGCAGTGCTGGAAGATCGCCGAAATGCTGTGCTGTACTAGTTGACCGATCTTCATGGAGTTCCTTTCGACACGTCGAAGGAACCATACCCTCGCGGAAACGGTGAGACGACCAGCAATTCCCACCAATAATGTGGAACCTCAGTCGAACACTCGCCCCGGCTGCTCGTCCCAAGGCAGGGACGCGACAAAGCACAGGTCGTAGATGCTGATCGTGCTGGGCTCGCGGTGGACGACCAACCGTTCGAGGACGTCAGGCGCGAGCCAGGCGAGGCGCAGGAGGCGGCTGACGTAGCGGTCGGAGAGGCCCTCGTCGGCGGCCAGATCGGCGAGTGTGGCGACGTCGCTGCGTTCCAGCCGCTGCCGCCAGCCCCATGCGCGGCCGATGGCGCGCAGGAGGTGCGGATCCTGCCCGCGGCCCATGGCGGCCTCGACATGCTTCGGCGGCAGGATCCGGGGGCGGCCCCCGCGGCGGCGGAGTTCGAGCGGGATGTGGACACGCAGGGTCTCGGGCGCGGGCATCAGGCAACCTCCTTCTTCGGCGGGGCCATCAGCGCGGCGATGGCGCCGAGGCCATCATGGCGCAGGTCGATGGCGAGGCCCGCCTCGCTCACCGTGATGCGCGCGACCAGCAGTTGGACGATGCGCGCCTGCTCGGCCGGGATGAGCGCCTTCCAGAGATCGTCGAACTGCGCCAGCGCGGCGACAACGGTGGTCTCATCCAGATCGGGGCGGTCCTTCCGCACCGCCCGCGCGGTGCGCGCCGCGACCTCGGGCGTGCGCAGCATCCGGCGGATTTCGCCGATGACGGCCTCCTCGACCATGGCACCCGGCAGCCGCTGCGGCCCGCGCAACTCGGCCGCCGGGCGTTTCCGGATCACGTCCATGGAGGTGTAGTAGCAGTAGCGCTTGCCCTTCCGCTTGGTGTGGTGGGGCGTCATGGCGGCGCCCGTCTCGGTGAAGATCAGCCCGCGCAGGAGCGCCGGTTGCGCCGCTCGCGCCACCGCCCCGCGGGCGACGCGGTTGTTGGCGATGACCTCGTGGACCTCGTCCCATAGCTTCCGGTCGATGATGGCGGCGTGCTCACCGGGATAGACCTCATCCTTGTGCACGGCGAGGCCGAGATAGACCTTGTTGTGCAGGAACTTCAGCAGGTAGCCCCGGTCGAACACCGTGCCGCGCTTGGTGCGGATCCCGCGCGCATGCAGTTCCTTCAGCACCTGCGCCGTGGAGCTGGACCGGGCATAGAGGCGGAAGATCGTCAGGACGTGCTCGGCCTCGGCGGGCTCGATCACCAGCTTGCGGTCCTTGACCACATAGCCGAGCGGCACCGGGCCGCCCATCCACATGCCCTTGCGGCGGGAGGCGGCGAACTTGTCGCGGATTCGCTCGCCGATCACCTCACGCTCGAACTGGGCGAAGCTGAGCAGGATGTTCAGCGTCAGGCGGCCCATGGAAGTGGTCGTGTTGAACGACTGGGTGACCGAGATGAAGGTCACGCCGTGGCGGTCGAAGACCTCGACCAGCTTCGAGAAATCCATCAGCGCGCGGCTGAGGCGGTCGATCTTGTAGACCACGACCACGTCGATCAGCCCGGCCTCGATGTCGGTGATCAGCTGCGCCAACGCGGGCCGGTCCAGCGTCCCGCCAGAGAAGCCGCCATCATCGTAGCGGTCGCGGAGCGCCACCCATCCCTCCGCCCGCTGGCTGGCGATGTAGGCCTCGCAGGCCTCACGCTGGGCGTCGAGGCTGTTGAACTCCATGTCGAGCCCTTCCTCGCTCGACTTGCGGGTGTAGATCGCGCAGCGCAGGCGGCGGACGGGTTCGGGCTTCGCACGGCTCATGGGCGGGCCTCCGCACCATGGGCCAGCCCGAAGAACTTCCACCCGTTCCAGTGACTGCCGGTGATCGCCCGCACTGCGGCCGAGAGCGACTTGAAGCGCCGCCCCTGCCATTCAAAACCTTCTGTCAGGACGGTGACGACATGCTCCTCGCCCTGCCACTCGCGCACCAGCTTGGTGCCGGGGATAGGGCGGCGGGGATCCGCGATCAGCGGACCCGGCGCGCCCGAGGCGACCTCGGCCGCCAGCGCGTCCAGCGTGCGCCGCGTCGCGGGCTTGATCCTGCCATGGGCCAGTTCCTGGATGCGGTAGCCGATCCGCAGTTCCAGGTTCCCTCGGCTGGCATTCGGCGCGGGCGCGCCGAACATGACCCGCCACTTCCCCTGCAGCTCGGGCACCGTCATCGCCTTCAGTGCGGCCAGTTCGGCCAGGACGTCAATCCCCTCCGCCTGGCGCGCGAGCGCAGCCTTTGCGCCTGATTTCCTGGGATTTTTCGTCATGCGTCGTCTCCAACTCGGTTTTGCACCTGTCTCCGACGACGGCGTCTGAGGGCGAGAATGTCCAGCGAACTGTCTCCGTCGAGCAGAGAGTTCTCGTTCGTTTCCCGTGGGTTGGTGCGCGCGATAGCGCTGGCGAGGATGGCTGCCAGTTCCCCCAGCCTCTCATCGGTGGTGAGCGTCTCGGCGGGCGGCGCGAAGGCGATGTCGTCTGGCATAGGGAGCGAACCTCCTGAGGCGGTTTGCTCCGTGTTCGCCGGTCGCGGCAGGGGAATTCAAGTTAAAACAAGAGGTTGTCGTAGTGGCGCGAAGTAGATCGAAGCTTTCTGTTGATGACTGTGATGCACCGAGGTTGCCTTTACTGCATCGCATGTCCACCTCAGCAGGCATCCCCTAGTTGAATGGTTACGTCAGCCTGACAAGCCTAGAGGGAGCGGACCGATTGCCACAGCATTCTCCTGCGGCTAGCGTACGCACGCTTTACCTTGCAGTAAGAGTCTGTTGATATATATGGCAACACTGGCAGAGCTTTGCGATTCGGGTGTCCTAGATGCCATCGACCCCTTGGAGCCCGACGAGCTGCCATGGAGAACGCTGTATGGAACAATGGATTTTCTCGGGTGGCTTGACCAGGTCCTGCCGACCTTGGCACACAATCCGCTGTACGCGGAACTTACGCCGCTCGAACAAGTCTTTGCTCTTTTCGCGGAATACGTTTCCGGCGACGATTTCTTCTCAGATCGGCGGTTCAAAAAGCTCAGTTGGACGCCCGACCGATATGTTTGGGAGCTCAAAACAGAGGAGGTACGGATCTTTGGTTGGGCGCCGCAAAGAGATGCATTCATTTGCTGCTATGGCGATTCAAAGGATAGAATTCTCGTCGACAATAGCTATGGACGTTACATAGCTCAAACAGTTTATGTCCGTAATCAAATTGCTCTGGACGAGCCAAAATGCGTGACGGGAGGGAGCTACGCAGATGTCATATCAAATAAAGCTTGATCCGAAATCGCGCAAGGCTGCGCGATTCATCTCGCTTCTGCAGAAGAAGATCCAGAAGGCTTTTGTTGCGACTGGAAAGACGCAGCAAGAGGTTGCTACTATTCTTGGCGTTGATCGTTCTGTGATCAACAGGAGATTGACAGGGAGCGCCAACCTTACGGCTCGTTCCATTGCGGAATTTGCACATGCTTTTGACAAAGATGTTTACATCGAGTTCGTTGATCGCCCGCGGGTAAAGCAGTCGAACGTTACAAGATCTGCTGATCATGTCCTCAAGCTGCCGGGCCAATCCACTGGTGCCGCGAGCGGAACAATCAACCCCACTTCCAAATTCAACCTTGAAAAGATTGCCTCATGACGGAAGAGGCTTACGGAATCACGGTTTTCTGTGATGACATCAGACATGAAATAAATGGCAAGATTACACTCGTTGGTTGTTATGCTTCAGAGTTGAACTTTAGCGACCCCCCTCCTGGAGTGTTGCCGACATTTGCCGCACTCGTGAATCTTCGATTCCCCCGCGGGAATACGTTCGAGACATTGAATTTGAGCGTGACGAAAGTTGAGGATGGAGAGGCCTCCGAGATATTTGCGGCTGAGACAAGGATCGCGCCGGAAGCATTCTTAGAAAACTCTGACTCTGCGGCGGAAAATGTAGGTGAGAAAGTTCTATCAGTTGTAGTTCCAATACAATGGACTCCACTGGTCTTTTCTGCCCCAGCTTTGCTCAGAGTTCGCGCGAAGCTTGATTCCGGAAAGGAAGTGCGCGCAGGATCTCTGGTAATCAATTTTCCCCCTGCGGATGGTGAAGAAGAACAAGCCACTTCTTGATCTTGGTGTGCTTGGAGCCGTAGACCAAATCATACCATCGGTGAATGCACCAGCGCTGGGTCGACATCGTCGATCTCCCGGAACGCGATCACCTCAGATCTCCCGAGCGAACCAACGGATGCGGCCGACGATGTGGATCTCGTCGGCCGTTCTTTCGTACTCGGGGTAGTGCTTGTTGTCGGAGATGACGCGCACCGCGGGCGGGTCGCTGTTGGGGATGTGCTCGAGCCGCTTGGCGACCAGCCCCATCCCGTCGTCCAGCACGAAAATGCCGGGCGGGTTGGGCGCGCGACGGGTCATGTCGACCAGCACCGCGTCGCCGCTCAGCAGCGTCGGCGCCATGCTGTCGCCCTCCACATGCATGATGCGCAGCTGGGACGGGCTGGCCTTCAGGCTGTTCCGGATCCAGGAGCGGCGGAAGTGATAGACACGGCCGGGCGTGTCGCCGTCCTCGGTTACCACCGCGCCGCCGCCCATCGCGGGGCGCGGGGTGGCGTGGGCGATGGCCACGAAGGCATCGTCGGGATTGTCCACGAAGGGGGGCGTTCCCTCGACCTCGCCGATACCGTGGATCAGCCAGTCGCGGTCCACCTTCAGCACGCGGGCGACCTCGGCCAGCCGGTCGATGCCGGGGCGCGCGGAGCGGCCGCGCAGGATGTCGTAGACGAAGGAGCGGTTCACGCCGGCCATCTCGGCGACATGGGCAGGCGTCAGACCGAGCTGTTGGGCGCGGGCCCGCAGGCGGTCGGCCAGGGTATGCTGCTCGGTCATGTTTTCCCCAAGGGTATGTGGATGAAATAGGATAAAACAGGATTGATACGGACCCGTCAAGCGATTAGAACAAAACCTAAACAATCGCACATGGGAATCGAGGGTCCGGATGGAGATCGAGAAGTCGTATTTCACCCTGCCGGAGATCCTCGAGCGCTGGTCCATGTCCGAGGCGGACCTCGTCTATCTGGCCGAGAACGATCAGCTGCGGCTGTCGATCCGGGTGTTCAACCTGGCCGTCGAGCTCGGCGACTATGATGAGACGCCGGAAGGGGAGCGCTTCTCCGTGCCATTCGAGCGGGGCCCGTTCAACGGGCTCCTGGATCTCCAGGCCCATGACGTCTTCCAGCTGTTCCGGCATGGCGAGGTGAAGCTCAGCCGCTTCCGGTCGCACAAGGCGGACTATGCCTGCCTGACCGGGAAGCGCGAGACCATCACCGTGCGCCAGCGCGATCTCTACGTTCGGCGTGAAGAGCGTGATCGCTTTGAAGCAGAAACGGGATTCGCCGGCGCGGCTGTCGGCCCGCGGCCCGGCGCCTTTCGCGCCTCGGCCGACTACCAGGACGTGCGCTGCAACGGGCAGCACTTCCGGCTGGGTGCGATCCAGGCGCAGGTCGTGCGCGCGCTGCACGAGGCTGCCGTGTGCGGCGAGCCTTGGCAGAGCGGGAAGGCGATCCTCGCCGCCGCGGGCTCGCGCAGCCTCAAGATGTCCGATGTCTTCAAGTCGAAAAAGAACTGGCGCCTGCTGATCGAGTCGGACGGCCGCGGCGCCTATCGCCTGCTCGGGCTCTGAGTCCGCGCCATCCCTCCCATCCGCGCGCCCTCTCGATCCCTGCGGTGGGATGTGCCGGGGGATGAGAGGGGAATGGCGATCCCCCACAGAGCCGTTCTCCCTTGGATTGCAAGGCTCCTGACGATCCCCCTCCGCATCCCACTCCAATCCTGACGACATCCCCTCGCGGGATTTCGCATCGTGCTCCCGACAAACGACACCGGGAGAGAACGATGCAGCAGAAAACCTGCCTCACACAGAAGGAGCTCGCGCGGCGCTGGACGATCTCGCACCGCACGCTCGAGCGCTGGCGATGGGCCGGGGAAGGCCCCGCCTACATGAAACTCGGCGGCCGGGTAGTCTACCGCCTTGAGGACATCCTGGCCTTCGAGAAGGACCAGCTCACGCACACCGCTGACAGCGTGCGGGGGGCGGCATGATGGAACGCCGTTCCGCCATCCACGGCAGCCGCGTCGTGTCCATCTTCGGCGCCGCCGGTCCCGCGCTCGACGAGGTCGGGCTTTCCGCCTGGATCGCGCAAGCCGCCCCGGGCGAGGCGCTGGTCTATCACCGCGGCTTCCTCGCCGTCGACGCCACCGGCGCCGTCTCGAACCTCACGCCCGAGCGCCAGCGCACCCTGCGTGGTGTCGCGGCCGCCGCGTTGCGCGCCGCCGAGCAGCGGCTCGTCCACCTCGTGCAGGCCCGGCTCGGCCCCGACCACTTCGCCTACATCGCCGTCGCCCGTCCGAAGCCCGGACCCGCCGGCGCCGCCCTCTCGATGCGCCTCCTCGAGGCCGCCTGACCCTATCCCCCATTACGGAGGCCCCCATGCCATTCCCGCAGAACACCCCCAACATCAACGATCTGATCAACCTGCCCGCGGGCGAGATCGCCCAGCTTCCGGTCGAGCTTCTGGCCGCCATGCAGCGCGAGATCGACGCTGCCGCGAAGCAGATGAAGGCCGTGACCGCGCGCCTCAGTACCGCGCTCGAGGTCCGCTACGCCGCCCGCGCCGCCGAGGCCCGCCGCGCCTGCGGCAAGGACACCGGCACCGTTCGCCTCGCCGATGGCGATTTCACTGTGGTCGCCGATCTGCCGAAGCGCGTCGAATGGGACCAGACCCAGCTCGCCGCCATGGTCGAGCGGATCCGTGCCGCCGGCGATGATCCGTCTGAATGCGTCGAGATCACCTTCAAGGTACCCGAGCGCGCCTATGCCGCCTGGCCCGAGGCGATCCGCCAGGGCTTCGAGCCCGCCCGCACGGTGAAGACCGGCGCGCTGAAGATCGTGATCCTGCCGCAGGAGGACGGGCAATGACCGCCCTCGCGCCGATTTCCGCGAAGGCGCAGGATCTGCCCAGCCTGATCGACCGCGCCGCCAGCATGCTCTCGGGCGCGAAGACCGCCGCCGAGGTGCTCGAGGCGCGCGATGTTGCCGGTCTCGCCTACGATGTGGCCAAACGCGCCGCCCGCCTGCAGCGCGCCAAGAGCGCCCATGACGATCTCGTCGCGGCGGCACATCGCGCGCAGGCCCATGCGCTCGAGATCGAGGCATGTGCCAAGCGTCGGCTGGCCGACGAATACGATGCCGCACAGGCACGGGGCGAAGTCTTCGGCGCGCACAATGGCGCCGGCCATCGCGTTGAAAGCTCCAACGCGATGGCCGCCGCCGCCGACCTTGGCCTGCGACGCGATCAGATCCACGAGGCCCGTCAGCTCCGGGACGCCGAGGCAGCAGACCCCGGCATCGTGCGTCGCACCCTCGATGATCGCTTGGAACGCGGCGAGGAACCGACCCGGGCGGCCCTGCGCAAGATAGTGGTCGACGCCGCCATGCGGGGGCTGCGGCCCCAGCGCTCGATCAGCCGACGCAACCCGCTCTACGTCCCGCCAACGCCTGCACGCGCTGCCTGGCAGCACGTGACCGGGACGTTCCGCGCCTTCGCCGAATGGGCCACGGAAGAGAATCTGGCCCTCGCCCGGCAGGGCATGCGCGAGGCACGGGACGAACCGTTTCACGACCTCGACGCCCGGGCAATCGCCCGCGGGGCGTCAGATCCGGCGCGGGCGCCTGGCCTTCATCGCCGAGGTGCGCTCCCTGGCCCATGTGCTGGGCCAGACAGTCGGCCGGACGTTTCAGGCGACCTGCGATGCCGCGCTTGGCGACGCGCGCTGCGGCGTCAATCTGGAGGGCCCCGCCTTCAAGGGCACGGGCACCGTGATCGATCTCCTGCGCGACCGGGCCTTCACCGCCTCGGGCCGGGATGCGGTCCTGCTTCAGTTCGATGAAAGCCTCGAGGCGGCCCTGTCCGCAGACAAGGTCGTATTCCTGCGGATCTGTCCCGGCGCGCGGCGCGACGGTGATCGGGCGCTTCAGGCCGATGCGTGCGATGTTCTCCACCATCGCCTCGAAGGTGCGACGGTTGCGGACGCGGGGATTGAGAACGCGGATCCGTTCGGTCGGGATCAGTGTCACCTGTTTCTGGCTCGTCGGCTCCATGTCGTCGGGCATCACGCCACCTCCGCGATCCTGGCCCGCGAGGCGAGCGCGTAGAAGAAATCGAGCGTGTCGAACCGGTACGCATCGAGGGCGAGCCCGTTCTGCTCGGCGAATTTCAGTTTCCCGAAGGTCATGTCGATGCTGGGCAACACGTAGTAGTCGCGCGGCGCCTCGTTCGCCTCGTCCATGCGCACGGCGATTGTGATGTCGGGAACCAGGCCGGTGTCGAGACGAATGCGCCAGCGCAGCGACCCGGCTGCCGTCGCCGTGCAGCGGGCCAGAACGATGGACAGGGTGAACTCGTCGTTGACACGCACAAGGTCGGTGCCGGGGTCCTGCTCGGCCCACCCGCCGTGCCGGGTGATGCCGGCGATGATTTCGGCCACCACCTGCGGATGTGCCTGCCGCAAAGCCCGGTTTGCCTCGATATAGCTGTAGTCGCGATCCGGCTCGTATCCGATCAGACGGTATGCGCGCAGGAGGCTGCCGAAGCGGCAGCGATAGGCGCTGGAGGACGGCAGGTTTTCCTCCTCGTCGATGATCAGGCCCGACAGCATGCCCTGTCGCTGGAGGATCGCGCGCAGCGCGTCGAGCAGTTCCTCGTCCGAGAAATGCCGGCTCCGGTGACCTGCCACTGAACTTTCATCCAGCCGCGACCGGAGCCGGTAGCTGATTTACGCCTTTCGGCGTGGGTTGAGCAATCGCCCGGCGCGCGGAACCCTCATCGCGTGCACCTGAGCCTTGGCCTTGGGGGATTTGGGCCATCTCTCGATTGGTGCGCCCCCTCCGGCGACAACGCTGCTTGCGCTGCCGGAAGTGCAGCGGCAGAACATGCAGCGAGATCTCGACCGTGCGCTCACCATTGCGCTCGAGGCTCTCCAGCAGCATCGGCCGCTCCTGGAGAGCCTCGCCCGCGATCTCGAGACGCGGGGCTTCCTGACGGAGGCAGACCTGGCGGTGGCTCTGGCACCCATCACCCGGGAAGCGGAGAGCGGTCAGGTCACCCCCGAGCGATCCGATGACGCTGCACCGTGAAACCGGTCAATCGATCACCCGTGCTCCAGGAGCGAGGCTTTCTGCCACGATCCGAGCCTTCACCTCGTCTGGCCACCGCCGGTTCCCGCGCCGAGGCTCAACAACCTCGCACAGACCGACAAAACCTTCTCCACCATCTGCCATATCGCCTCTCCGTCTGCTTCGACGGACAGGTGGCAGAGACCACCCAAGCCAGGAATGCGCAAAATCAATGGGTCAGAGACGGCGCATACGGAGATCCTGCAGGCCCTGCGCCTGCTCCTGGACCGGCAGCGGGAAATCCAGCACGTCTCGAGCGAGACCTACGAGACGGTCCTGCCGCTGACCGCGCTACTGGATCTGTTGCGCCGGCCGCAGGATCAGGAAGAGCTGGGTCGGCAGCTGGCAGAGGCCCTGCGCCAGATCCTCGTCGCGACCCAAACCATCGCGCAGGATCTGGCGACCGTGATCTCGGCGCAGCGCGAGCAGCGGGAGGAGGTCCGGGAATTGGCAGCGCAGCTTCAGGAGGTCATGAAGGCACAGCGTCTGCTGATCGATGGGCAGGCCTCACTGAACCGGGCCGTCACCGCACTCGGCGACGACCTGTTCGAAGGCGAAAGCGCGTCGTAGCGTTGCTGCTGCTCGCCCGGCGCCTCTGTCGCGGGCTTGGCCTTCCTGCTTGCACTGCCATCCGTCGGGACGACACGACCGTCGCGGTCCGCTTCGCTGACGGCAGCGCGGTCGGCATCCGCCCGGACATCGTTATGCTGAAGCAGCGCGGCACGGCTCCGGCGCCGGTGGCGCAAACCTTTGCGCGGGCACTCGCGCGGGCGAAGCGGTGGGTGATCAGCCGGGACGACACGACATCGCCGCTTTCCCGTCATGGTGGCCCGGGAACCCCGCTGGCCGGGACCCAGGCCGCGCTGCGGGCCCATATGGCTCCAAGGCTGCGAGGACAACGGCCCGTTTACCTCACGGCGGACCCTTGGCTGCGCCAACACGCAGTAACGCTTTGGGACGAGCTCGCGCAGCATGGGCCCGATGTGGAGGAGCAGATCGGCCCGTTCCTCATTCTGACCCCGCAATGCCTCAGGGCGCTGCTGGCGCCGGAGCGCGGGAGCGCGGAGCGGTTGGAGGCGTTGACGACGCGCTATCCGGGGATCACCGCTGCGGCATTCCTTCCACCGAATGGCGTGCCGCGCTTTCTGTCGATCGACCGTCTGAACGGGCGTTGTTGCAGAAAGGCGGCTTGAGGCGTGACTTCCCCTTTCCCCTTTAGGTTCAGGCGACGCGGGCGACCTCGGCTGTGCCG
>NZ_JBYLFR010000030.1:0-15662 GCF_057748165.1 Paracoccus sp. NIOT.M2S5SZ12 | reverse complement strand
ACATGTGGCATATCCCTTTCTCGGCTGAGAATTGACGGCGTCTGAACACCGCCATGATATGCCGCCCCTCAGGGCATCACCAACTTTCGCGCGTTACTCTCGACACTCCGTGCGATGATGCTTAGGGCTTACTGGCGCACGGCACTGGGACGTTCCTGGTGGTGAGGAAAATCACCCAAAACAGCACGAAAAATAGCCGGCCGTTTCTTACCTCACCACCGTGAACATCGCAGCCCAGTTCGCCCCTTCCCAGGACTCCCTGCCGGGCTACAGCCGGAGTGTCCGGCCACCGCTCCGAGCACAGGGAACGGGAATATCTCCGATTTGGCGAAGGATTACGAACCGTTTGCGATACCAACCCCGCCTGAGGCCGCCACGCTGAGCGCGATGAAGTTCAGCGCCTGCTGACGCACAGCATTGGCAAGCTGCTGGCGCGCGTCCAGAAGGGTCCGTTCTGCGTCCAATACCGGGAAGAAAGCGGCGTCACCAAGTTCGTAAGCGGTCCGGGTCAGTTCGACCGCCTCGGAGGCATTGGCGACAAGCCTGGATTGCGCATCCACGGCACGGGCATCGCGGTTGTATCCGGCCAGTGCGTTCTCGACCTCTTCGACGGCGTTCAGGACCGAGGCAAGCCAAGCAAGGCGCGCCTGTTCAGCGCGCGCCTCGGCGGCCGACAGGTTGGCCTGGTTGGCCGCATTGAAGAGCGGAACCGAAAGCTGGGGTCCGACGCTCCAGGTCTTAAGGCTGCCTGCGCGGCCCAGATCGACCGGAGTGACCGTCCCGCTGAGCGTCAGTTGCGGATAAAAGGCTGCACGCGCTTGCCCCACATCTGCAACCGCTGCAGCGAGTTCGCGTTCGGCCACGCGGACATCGGGACGGGCGCGGACCACATCGGCAGGCACCCCGACGCTGGCGCGATACCGTGCGCGGGGCTGACTGCCGCCGCGGCGCATCCGCGCGGCAATGTCGGTGCTGCGCGTGGCCGTAAGCGTGGCCAGGCGATTGACCGACTGATCAAAGCCCAATTCCAATGCCGGCAGCGCGGCTTCGGCCTGGGTGACGAGCTGCTCGGCCTGCAGCACTTCGATCCGCGACACGCTTCCCAGCACATCCTGCTGCCGGGTCATCTCCAGCGTGCGGCGGCGGCTTTCCAGGCTTTGGCGGGTCAGGCTGGTGGCTTGCTGATAGTACCGGGCATCGACATAGGCCTGGGCGATGGCACTGGCCACCGTCAGGCGCGCGACCTCGGCCGAGAGGTACGCCGCATCCAGACGAGCACCGGCCCCGCGCCGTGCCGCGCGGTTGGCCCCAAAGAGGTCGACCAGCCACGAAACACCCAGCGTGCCGGAGCTTTGGTCAATGACAGGGCCGTCACCTTGGGTATCCCCCCGCGCGGCTGCCGCTTGGGCTGCAACCTGCGGCAGGTCGTTGGCGCCGACCAGCCGGGCATTGGCCTGCGCTTCGCGGATCACGGCCACGGCGGTCAAAACGTCGAGATTGCGCCCAAGCCCACTGGCGACAAGACCGTCGAGGTTGTTGTCCCGGAACGCGGCCCACCAGGCATTGGCGCCGGCGCGACGGGCTGGCGAGTCGGCTGCAAAGCGTTCCGGCATGTCGGCTTCGGGCGACTGATAGGTGGGCAGTTGGCCGCAAGCCGACAGCGCCAGCGTGGCGCCTGCCGATCCCACAAGGGCACGACGGGACAGGATGAGGGAGTTCGACATCAAATTGGACTTTCTGCAGGGCCCATCGGGGCCATCACAAATCAAGATGGGCGGGATCGCGAGACCCCGCCCAGGGAGATCGGTTCATGTTCAGGCTGTGACGGCTTCGCCTTTCCGGCGCATCCGGCTGAACAGGCTCAGCACGAAGACGAAGAACACCGGCACGAAGAACACGGCCAGGATCGTGGCCGAGATCATGCCTCCGATCACGCCGGTGCCGATGGCGTTCTGGGACGCCGCCGAAGCGCCGGTTGCAATGGCCAGAGGCACCACGCCCAGGGTGAACGCCAAGGAGGTCATCAGGATCGGACGGAAGCGCAGCTTGGCCGCCTTTACCGCCGCATCAATCAGGCTCATTCCTTCTTCCCGCAGATCCTTGGCGAACTCCACGATCAGGATGGCGTTCTTGGCGGAAAGCCCGATGATCGCGATCAGGCCGACCTTGAAGTAGACATCGTTCGGCATGTCGCGCAGCATCACGGCGGCAATGCATCCGATGACCCCAAGCGGCACCACGAGCATCACCGACAGCGGGATCGACCAGCTTTCGTAAAGCCCCGACAGCAGCAGGAAGATGAACAGGATCGACATCGCAAAAAGGAGGGTCGAGGTGTTGCCCGAGTTGATCTCCTCCAGCGTCTGGCCGGTCCATTCATAGGCGAAGCCTTCCGGCAGCCCGGCCGCCAGACGCTCCATCTCGGCCACGGCGGCGCCAGACGAGAAGCCCGGCACGGCATTCCCCGCGATCCGTACCGAAGGATAGCCGTTGTAGCCGACCACCTGACTTGGGCCCTGATTCCAGTTCACCGTCGCAAAGGACGAGAAGGGCACCATGCCGCCATTCGCGTTCCGCACCGTCAGGTTCAGGATATCCTCCGCCTGCATCCGGCTTTCCTCCTGCGCCTGCAAGATCACGCGCTGCATCCGGCCCTGGTTCGGGAAGTCGTTGACATAGGCCGAGCCGAGGTTCGCCGACAGCGTCTGGTTGATATCGGCAAAGGCCACGCCGAAGGTCTGCGCCTTGTCGCGGTCGATCACGACCGAGACTTGGGCAGCTGCGGGCATTCCTTCGACCCGCAGGCCGGTGACGATCCCACCCGCCTGAGCCTCGGCGATCAATTGCTGCGCCGCCGCGTTCAGGGCCTGCTGACCATTGCCGCCTCGGTCCTGCAGGCGGAAACTGAACCCGCCCGATGTGCCGAAGCCAGGGATCGCCGGCGGCGACAGCGAGTAGATCTGCGCGTCCTTGGTGCCGAACAAGGCCATGTTTGCATCGTTGGCGATCTTGGTCGCAGTCTGGTCGCGCTCGGACCAGTCCGTGAAGGTGATAAAGGCAAGCCCCGCATTCGGCCCCTGACCCGAGAACGAGAAGCCCCGGATGCCGACGACGTTCTCGACCGCGGGGTTCTGGCCGTAATGGTTCTCGATCACCTCGATGGCGGCGTCGGTCCGCTGCGAACTGGCGGTCGGGGGCGTCTGGATGTCCGAGATGATGAAGCCTTGGTCCTCATCGGGCAGAAAGCCCGTGGGCAGTGAGCTGAAGCCAATGCCCGTCAGCACCACAATGCCCAGATAGACCAGCATGACCAGGCCGGTCCGCCGTGTCAGCATCGACACGCCCCGGCCATACCGTTCCGTGGCCGCATCGAACTTGCGGTTGAACCAGCCAAAGAAGCCCTTCTTCTCGTGATGGCCCTTGATGGGTTTGAGGAAGGTCGCGCACAGCGCGGGCGTCAGCGTCAGCGCGAGGAAGGCTGAAAAGAGGATCGAGACGACCATGGTCAGCGCGAACTGGCGATAGATGATGCCGGTCGATCCGGGGAAGAAGGCCATCGGAATGAACACGGCCGCCAGCACCAGCGTGATGCCGATGATCGCGCCCGAGATTTCGCCCATGGCCTTTTGCGTGGCCTCCTTGGGTGGCAGGCCTTCGGTGGCCATGATCCGTTCGACGTTCTCGATGACGACAATGGCGTCATCCACCAGGATGCCGATCGCCAGCACCATCGCGAACATTGTCAGCACGTTGATCGAGAAGCCTGCCACCAGCATCACGGCAATGGTGCCCGCCAGTGCGATCGGCACGACAATGGTCGGGATGAGCGTGTAGCGGAAATTCTGCAGGAAGAGGAACATCACCACAAAGACCAGGATCACGGCCTCGACCAGGGTGTGGATCACCTTCTCGATTGATTTTTCCACGAAAGGGGCCGTGTCATAGGGGATCGCATATTCGATCCCCTCGGGGAAGAATTCTGACAGTTCCTCCATCGTGTGTCGCACGGCCTCGGAGGTGGCAAGCGCGTTGCCGGTCGAGGACAACTGGATGCCCACCGCGGCCGTGGGCTGACCGTTCAGTCGCGAGGCGAAGTTGTAGGTATCGGCACCGACCTCGATCTCGGCCACGTCGCGAAGCCGCACGGTCGATCCGTCCGGGTTGGCGCGCAGCACGATATTGCCAAATTCCTCGGGTTGGGTCAGCTGGCCTCTGACCAGGACGGTCGCGGTCAACTGCTGGTTCACCGGGTTCGGGTCCGCGCCGATCTGGCCTGCCGCCACCTGGGCATTCTGGGCGCGGATCGCCGCCGACACGTCAGCCGGCGACAGGTTGAGGCCGGTCAGCTTGTCGGGATCGATCCAGATCCGCAGTGCTTCCTCGGATGCAAAGACCTGGGCGCGACCGACGCCGTCGATGCGGCGGATTTCGCCCACGACGTTGCGGTTGATGTAATCGCCAAGCGCCACATCGTTCATCGACCCATCCGACGAGGTCAAGGAGACCATCATCAGAAAGCCTGCTCCGGCCTCCTCGACGGTAACACCCTGGTCGACGACCGTCTGCGGCAGCACGGGTTCGACCCGGCTGACGGCATTCTGGATATCCACCTGCGCCGTGCCGACATCCGTCCCCGGTTCAAAGGTCGCCGTGATCGAGATCGCGCCTGACACGTCCGAGGTCGATTCAAAGTACTGGATGCCCTGGATGCCGTTCAGCTCCTCCTCGATCGGCTGGGCGACGGACTGGTACATCTCGTTGGGCGAGGCGCCGGTATAGAAGGTCGAGATCTGGATTTGCGGGGGCGCGACCTGGGGATATTAGGCGATCGGCATCTGGGGCAGGGCAATCAGCCCGGCGATGACAATAAAGATCGAGATCACCCAGGCCAGGACCGGGCGAAGAATGAAGAACTGTGCCATGCTGCGTTCTCAGCCCTTGTGATTGGCGGTCTGCGCGGCAGGCCGGGCGGATTGCGTGGCGGCTGCCTCAGGTTTTGCATTGACGGGTTCCGCGACGACCTTCGCATCCGGGTACAGCTTCTGCGTCCCTTCGACGACAACACGATCCCCGGGCTGCAGGCCATCTTCGACCAACCATTCGTTCTTGAAGGTCAGGCCCAGGGACACGTCCCGGCGTTCGACGGTGTCCTCGCCCTTCAGGACGTAAACAAAGGCCTGGCCGTTGGTGTCGCGCTGAACCGCCATCTGCGGGATGCTGAGCGCGTTTTCGCGGACAGCCTGTTCAAGCCGCGCACGGACATAAAGGCCCGGCAACAGCATCCCGTCCGCATTGGGGAACTCGGCCCGCAGCGTGATCTGCCCGGTCGAGCTGTCGACGCTGGCTTCCGAGAAAAGCAACTTGCCCATATGCGGGTATGCCGACCCGTCATCGAAGAACAGCTGGACCTGCGCCTCGTCGGGCGCGGTCATCATCAGCTCTCCGGTTGCCCGCGCGCGTTGCAGGGCGAACAATTGCGCGGATGACTGGGTCACGTCCACATAGACGGGATCAAGCTGCTGGATGGTGGCCAGGATGTCGGTCTGCGCGGTGACCAGGGCACCTTCGGTCACCAGGGCGCGCCCGACGACGCCGTCGATCGGGGCAGTCACGTCGGTATAGCCCAGGTTCAGCTGCGCTTCCTGGAGGCTGGCATTGGCGATGGCAACGTCCGCATCGGCCTGGGCCAGGGTGGTGGTGGCGTTTTCAAGATCCACTCCTGCGGTTACGCGGCGTTCGCGCAGGGCCTCGGTGCGGGCAAGCTGGTCCTGGGCGTTCTGCCGGGTCGCCTCGGCCCTTGCCAGGGTGGCCTCGGCGCTGGCAACGCGGACGGCATAGGGCGCGGGGTCGATCTTGTAGAGAACATCGCCCGCCTTTACGACAGAGCCTTGCGTGAAGATCCGCTCGACGACGATGCCTCCGACACGGGGCCGCACCTCGGCGGTGCGGGTCGCAGCAACGCGTCCGGGCAGCTCGTTCACCACGGGCAAGGGTTGCGGGGTCATGGTCAGGACGCTGACGGGCGTGGGCGGCATATCCTGGGCACTTGCGCGCAAAGCCACCGGCTGGGCCAGCAGCGCAACAAGAAGCCCGGTCAGGATTCGAGATCTGTGCATGGTCGGTCTTTCGGAAAGAAGGATTACTTGTTGGAATGGGTAGTGGCCGCAGCGGACGATCCCTTGTCGGCCTCAAGGGACTTCATGAGCCCGTCGAGGAGTTCTTGGCGGGTGATCTCATCGAAACGGTGAAGCCCAAAACATTCGAGAAAGAACAGGCCATGGACCGCGAGCAACAACTGCAGCATCTTTCCCGGGTCTTCGGCATCTGCCAGGACGCGGCGCGCATCCTCGGCCAAGGCTTCGCGCATCAGTTCACGACATTCAGCGTGCTCACCCATGCTGGCGCTGATCAGCATCGTGATCGCCACGTCGTCATCCGAAGGCCCTTCGCGCCCCATGTCGATCATCGCGCGCAACCAGGCGTTCGGCTGCCCGGCATGAGCCTGCAGGGCATCGCCAAAACGCTCGCGATACTGGCCGATCTTGTGACGAGTGAAGGCCGCCAGCAGCCCGGCCTTGCTTCCGCAGTCATAAACAACACTGGACTTGCTGATGCCGACTTCCTTGGCCAGGGCATCGATGCTGAGACCACTTACCCCCTCGCGGCGCGCAACGCTTTCCACGCCATCCATAAGGGCGTCCCTGTCGATCGTGCGCTTTCGGCCCATGAGTCCCTCGGATGATAGTCGAACGTTCGTATAGAATAAACCGCGGCAGGGTCAAGCGACTTGGTCATGAATCGCATCTGGATTAGAAGGGCTGCCTAAATGAGCGCCAGATTGCCGCGAAGCGCTTGCAGCCTTGACGAGGAAACCTCGATGATGCTGTTGGCGGACATCGCCTGGTCGTTGGCCCACGAACAAATAGTGTTTCCCAAGGCATGCGAGACTACAGTGCCGAGCAGTTCTGCATCTCGGCGCGCCTCCTTTCCCATTCTGGTTACAAGCAGGTCCGCAATCTGGTTGCCGAACTGTTTCAGAACCCCATCAAGGATCCGCTGCAGTTCCGGTTACGTTCCCAGTAGCTCGCCAATCACTTGCGGGGTGCTGTGATCCACGACGATGTTGGCTAGATGCTGGTACAGCGCCTGGAGAAGATCGGCGAGGAGTGAGCCCGACGAGGCCCGAAACCATGCCGCCGCCTGGTCGTCGAAGCCGGTTGAAGGTCCGATGATCGCTGCACCCTTGTTCGGGTAATAGTTAAAGAAGGTCCGCTGGCTGATGCCCGCCGCAGCCGCGATCATTTCGGTTGTCATGTCATCGTAGCCGTAGCGTAGTGCCAGCTTCAGGGCCGCCCACTGGATCTTGCGCGAGGTTTGCAGCCGTCTGCGACTCTCTAGCGTTGACTTGATGGCCATGGAGCACCCCAGAAGCATTTGAGTCCAGCGAACGGCCTACTTCAGCCCAAGCTTTGAACCGCCCCGGGTTTACCGGAGAGTTCGTGGTTCAATGATTAGGCTGCTTTTTCGTCAGCGTTCAAGATCGCCGCCGGGCCGTCAGTCCCGAACCGCTTCAGCAACCGGTGAACCTGTCTGCGGCTCAGCGCCAGAACATCGGCCGCGGTCACAGCTGACATCTGGCCTTGCACCACTTGGCTCAGAACCTCGACGCGGTTCAGTTCTCGTTCGCTCATCATCACCCATCCCATGTCCCGGCTCCCACGGATCGACACGATGTTTATCCAGGGAGTGTGACATTCCTGAATTGCAGAGGTGAGACATTTTAACTTTGCCGTGCATACCTCCGGGACTAATAACCTAGATTATGGTACGAATAGCATATTTCTGTATAAATACAGGATGGTATGGTGTCATTACCAGGCCGCCGTTTCCCACCGTTCCGTAGCCGGCGGGTTGGCATGGCCATGAGACCGCTGCCTCCATCCGGCGTTGCGGTGGTCCGTTGGGCATCGTTGACTCGCACCTGTAACGAGAACAGGTTTACGGCTGCCGTCAGACCGCCTCGATCAGCTCGCTGCGCTCCATTCTTGCCATGGTGAACAGCTAGAGATGCCGCTCAACGTCTTGGCGCTGGTGCAGAATGCGGATCACGTCGAGCGTGTCCGCGCCCTCCCGGACATAGACCATATGTGAGGCAGCCCGCGCCTTGCGTATCCCGGGACGCAGGTCGACCGGCCGGCTGACCGTGTCGCCCGCGGCCAGAGACAGGCAGATCCCGTACAGCGCGTCGAGATAGCGATCGGCCTGGTCCATGTCCCAGTTACGCGCCGTGTAGTCCCAGATCCCGGCCAGATCGGCGCGGGCGGCCGGTGTGAAACGCAGGAGCTTCGTCATCCTGCGCGGGCGGCCCGCATTTCAGCCTTGAAGGCAGCAATGTCGAGGGGCTCGGGTGTCCCGGAAGTGTCACCTTCGTCGAGGGCAGCCTGGAGGGCACGGACGCGGGCTTCATGTTCTTCCAGAAGCCGCAGCCCGGCGCGAACCACGTCGCTGGCCGAGCCATAGCGGCCCGCTTCGACCTGCGCGCTGATGAAGCCGGTGAAATGCTCTCCGAGAGAGACAGAGGTGTTGCGAGGCATGGGCTTACCTGAACTTGACGATTTGTACCAATATATAATACATGGTCAGCCGGATTGCCAAGATCCTTTGGGTTCGCAGCATGAGCGCTTACTCGGCAACGCACATGCACCGCAATTTTGAGCCACGCATCCGACCATATGCCGCTGCGATCTGCGCGGAAATGCGGGTCAGGTCCGTTATCCGGCTCGAACCGGATGGCCACGGACCAGGCGTCCCGCAACATCCGCGCCTTTCTGTCCGCAAGGGGATCGGTCAGCGGACGCCTCACCACCTCCGAGCGGCTCCGAGTTGTAGATTTCTGCGCTAAATGGCAGGGTTCTGCTGGCGCTATTTGTCAGTCACCCGGCCCGATCACGAGCCGGTCACGGGCAGCCTCGACAACTTCCAGCGTGACCTCTGCGGCGGCGTTGATGTCCATGATCCGCCGCATCTGCGCGAGGAGACGTTCAACGAGGCGGAGGTTGCCCCGGGTCAGGCGGATCACGGCGGCGAGTGCCTCGATGCCTTCCAGACTTTCTTGGTCGAAGGTGATCCCGAAGACAGCACCGTGCCTCGCCGCGACCAGTCGCATCTCAGCCTCGCGCAGAGGCTTGAACTCATGCACGAAGCCGATGCGCGAGTAGAGCTGCGGATAGCGGGCAAGCTTCTTTTCCAGACCCGGCATTCCCATCAGGATGAGCCCGAACCCGTATCGGTCATAAAGATCGCGCAGATGTTCAAGCGATGCGATGCCGACCCGTGGCGTACGGGCGGCCGGCGCGCTCAATCCACGCTGCGCCTGCGAGCGGCATATACAGATAAGGGCGGAGAGCTGCCGTTCGCTGCAGTAAGCGGCTAGGTCCGCTAACCGCAGAACTAGTCGAACAGGGCGCTGACTGCGCTCTGTTGGCCTAGCTGTTACGTTGCCTCGTAGCGTTTTCCAGCATCCGCGGAACCAAAGCGACGTCCCGTCGGCAGTAGGTGATGTGGAAGATCAGCGTGACGCCCTGTTGTTCCATATTTCGTCAGGGTTGGGTGTCCTCACGCTTGCGCCCAGTACGCGAGATTCATACATTCTCAACGTGGCCGCAAGACCATCAGGATGCAGCCAGATAGCGGAGAGGGCATGTCAACCGATAGTATAATGCTGTTTGGGAGGGACCATGGAATCGAGTCGGAGCAATTCACTCTAGTTTTCCGGTCACCCCTCGATGCGGCAGATGAAGGTCGCTTCGAAGAGAAGAAGACTGACATTGAAGAACACTTCCGAGCGATTGACGAACCGAATGTCTTCCAAGTCGTTATGGGCAATGACAAGCAGCCTCCAAAGCCTGTCATTAAGCTTCTAAATGACTTCGGGAGGAACGGAAAGCCAGAGTGGAGCGCGCAGTTTGGAGAGAATGCCGTTTCAGTATCCAGTATGCAGTATACGAAGTGGGAAGAGGTTTGGCCATCTGTCAGGGAACGCCTCAACCTCCTTTTGAGCTGCGTTGATCCTTTTAAATTCGTAGCGTCCATCGACTACAAAGTAACCGATACATTAATCGAAAAGGTCCGAACCGATACTGAGATGAATCTGCTCAGCCGAAATATTCTTCGAGCTGGCGAGTGGGTGCCTGGATCGCTTCTGTCCTATGGAGATCCTCGCTGGGATTTTTCCGGAGGAGTGTTTAGGGATGCAAGCGAGACTTCAGAAGTTTTGGAGAGAGTCGAGGCGCGGTCATTCCTGAACGGAGATAGCGTAGTTACATCGATATCGAACACCTTCTCATTAAGGCTGAAAGCTCCAGTTCGGCTGAAGGAGTATTTTCAGGAGAGCAGTGTCGATGGTCGTGTGACGGAAGTTTTCGAAGACTTCCATGACAAAAACAAAGTGACTATTAGATCGATACTTACTGACGCATTGCTTGATCGTATGGGGCTGTAATTATGTATGCATCTTCAAAGTTGGAGTATGAGGGCTATCTTTCATCACATCAGGATGTCGGGTTGGGTGCTGGTGGCATGGATACTAGCCAAACTTGGAAAGGACGCGAAACGGATACGGGGCCAAATAATCCGTCCCAAGATTCAAGTGTCACAGTTCAAGCGCCTGATATTTTCTCGAAATTTCAGGCGGCTAAGAGTTTTTGCGTTGACGTGGAGCCCGATAGGCTGAGATTTGCAGCCGTTGAAGCAGCTCGAATTCTTAGCTCGGGAATTTTTTCCGATTTCCTTAGGCCGAATGTTTCCGTCGACACGTATGGTGAGTTCTCGATCTCTCTCCGACGGCCTGGTGGATACCTTGACATTGGAGTTTGTGGAGATGGTGAGCTTTCATTCCACGTCCGAAATGATTTCGATGCGTCAAAAACCGTGTACGGTGATGTAGAGTGGGATGGTGCAACTTTGCCGGACGAGCTCATTGAGGCTGCGATTCAGCTGTCAGCACAGTAAGCGTTCATGACTATTTCGGTGGAAGACGATGAAGAGCTCATAAGGATACTCTTCACTGATCGTATGACGTCCCCGGCAGGAGAGTTGGAGAAAGAAGCTTTCCCGGTTGACGAGCTCATTGAAAAGGACGGGAAGAGTGTTTCTGTTGATCGGCTAAATCTTCTGCCGGATCGAGATTGCATAAAATGCAAGCTAATTACCTATGAGAATCCATTTCGAGGTCGTGAGAAATGGGGGTTCTCCTCGGGTTTCGTCAGATACATTCGAGCCATCCATTCGCAAGACGGAATGAGAGTGTTTGAAGTGTATGCAGATCCTATTGAAAACCATCCTCCAGCTCCTTGGGACCCTGCCCACGCGAAAATTGTGCGGGCTGATGCAAGTTTCACAAGAGGCTTTGTGAGAGGCTACAGGGACAAGCTTGTTGAGGTTTTTCAGGGTAGCGTCACTCAGATATTCTAGATGACCGCTTTGGGGAGCCGCATCGCAGCGATATCCGGGTCGCCGAATGTCCAATTCGGGCCGTCAGGCTCCTTGGCCAAGGAACAGCCTGTGCTGATGTAGAGCAGGGACAACGGGCAAAAACTCATGGAGTTTTTTGGCTAATGGGTGTTTTCCTTCGGGATTTTCTTTCTTCAGATGCAGTGGTGAAAATCCCTTAGCGTCGAAATCCCTTTGGTAATTCGCAAATCCGGAAAGATATTCTGGCAGGTATTCCGGGCGTATCTCGTGGAGCATGTTCTCATATTCCGTAGCCGAAATAATACAAACAGGGGGCCTGTCCGCTTCTTCGACGAAGTCATCGGATCCCATCGTCGCTTCGTTTATTTCATTGGCACGCCTGAAACACTCCTCCGTGAATACCGGGTTGTGGTCTGCCCATTCCTCCAAAGTGATGAGCGCGCCAACGAAATCATTCGCAGCTATCCAAAGCGTGCCGCCTTCGATTACGACACCCCCCTTCAAGTCTCTGAAGAATTTCCAGATTTGCACAACGCCCTTTGCCAGATCATCCAGCTGCTCAAGATTGTCCCGGACCGGCCTTGGTGAGAGACGGACGTTAATGTTCATCTTCTTGGACTTGCATTCCGCAGCTATCGAAATCCGGTTACCCGTATGGATCAGCAGGTCTGTTGTGTGCCTCTGAAAGCCCGCTTGGCCATATGTAAAATCCCCCCTGCATAAGATCGGGTCTGGAATACTGTGCTGAGCCAGTTCCACGCAGTATCGCTCGAAGCGCTTATCCATTGCGCTCTTCGCCTCGAAGGCCATTTTTCTAAGGCGCTTTCCAGTCGAGGGGACCGTGGCGCCCATAATGTCGAAATAGATGAAATACGTCGCCCTGTATATCAGCAGCTCAGGGAAGGGACATGTATAAGCAAACCGTATATCATCACCGATCTTAAATATGGGGTAATCGAAAACTCTAGATACCTTGAAGTCCAAACCATGTCTTGTCGTGGCACCATCTGCTTTGGCTGCCCTAGAAGCATTCTTTACTGTAGTGCTGACAATATTCAGGTATTTTTTTACGTCTGCCTCCGGGATTCCGATAGACGAAAGCATATCGAGGTTCGTGAAGTGGGGCACTCTGTTGAAGTGCGCTGTCAAGGCTATGCTGATCGTAAAAAATGTTTCTGCGTCCAGACCGTATCGGCTTTTGAAAACGGCCCTGGCCTCCGGGCAGTAATTAATGAATGTGCCTCTGATCATGAACCGGGGCGCATCGTAGCCGGTCTGCCAAGAGAACTGCTGCAGCATGATACGCGGCATCATCTCGAGGAGCGATTTCGTATCTTTTTCGATGCCGTCCATCGACTGGCGGTTGGTGATGTCACGATATATGTTGATCAGCCCAGCAATTGTATCCCAGGCCCGGACATCGAGATACTTCGGCTTTAGACGGCTATCTGTCAGGTTGTCGTAGGCCTCTAGCAGGCCGCTGAATTAGTCGCTGAACCGGGAGGGTTTCCCGATCTTGGGGTGTCGGCGTGGACCGGGGTCTGGGCCGCGGGCGTAGTGATCCCGCTTCCCGCTTTCGGTCATGCGCCCAGCAATCGGGGCAGCCGGGCGAGGTTGCTGGCGGCCATCGTCAGGACGAAGCGGGCCCTGACCCGTTCGACGCCGCGGTAGACGGTCTGGGCAAGGCCGCCGACGGTCTTGCCCCAGCCAAAGGGCTCCTCGATTCTTTTGCGATGCTTCTGGGACAGGGCGTAGCCTTTGTGGTGGGTCGTTCGTCCATCGATCGCGGAATGCCGGGACTTCCGCGCCACATGCGGCGTAACGCAGGCCTGCCGCAGGTCGCGAACGAAGTCCGCGCTGTCGTAGCCCCGGTCCGCGCCGAGCGTCAGTTGGCGGGCCGATCCGGGAGAATGGGCGTGGATCATGGACAGCGCCGCCCGGCGTTCTGCATGACCGTCGGCCCGGGTGAGATCGGCCTGCACGATCAGGCTGCTCCGGTTCTCCATCAGAGCGTGGCCGATAAAGCACAGCATCGCGCCGGTGCCAGACGACTTCTTGTAGAGCCGCGCGTCGGGATCTGTGGTCGAGGCATGCGTTGCGTTCGACCGCTTCTCACCCCGGAAGTCGATCTCGGCATTGCGGGATTGGCGGTCGGGGCGGGGCATCGGTGTGGTCTCGGCAGGGGGCTGTTCGGGGTGGTCTTCGGCGGGGCTGTCGGGTCCGGGCAGGCCCCCCGGATCGTCGTCGGGCGGCGTTTCGGCGGCCTTCGGCTGGAAGCTCTTCATCGAGGCCCAGGCCTTGACCAGCGTGCCGTCCACCGAGAAGTGCTCGTCCGACAAAAGCGGCGCGACCTCGCGATGCGCCAGGATCGCCGCCATCACCTTGCGCGACATCTCGGTCGTCAAAAGGCGGTCCCGGTTCTTGGTGAAGACCGTGGGGACCCACACCGGGTCGTCGATCCCAAGGCCGACAAACCACCGGAACAGCAGATTGTATTGCATCTGTTCCATCAGCTGCCGCTCGGACCGAACCGAAAACAGGATCTGGATCAGGCTTGCCCGGATCAGCCGTTCCGGCGGGATCGAGGGGCGACCGAAGTCGGTGTAAAGAGCCTCGAACTCTCCGTCGAGGCTCGCGAGCGCGTCGTTCACCACCTGCCGGATCTTCCGCAGCGGATGACGCGCCGGAGTGCGCGCCTCCAGATCGACATAGCTGAACAGCGACCCGCTCGTCTTGTCCGCCCCGCGCATCACCGCCCCCGCCAAAGCCTGCGGAGGGTGAATCATGTTCCTCACATGGAGGCAAGGGCCGACTTCTTCAGCACCCTGCTAGGTCATGTTGACAAATGGCGGATCCAGAGACGGATCGACGTGATGTCAATGAAGCCGAGGAAGCTTTCCGCCGTCTTGTCGTAGCGGGTCGCGACACGCCTGGCGTTCTTGAGCTTGTTGAAGCAGCGTTCGACCAGATTCCGCAGGCGATACAGTGAGCGATCGACACCAATCCGCTTCTTGCGGGACTTGCGCATCGGTATCACGGGCAGGACGTTGCGCGCCTCCATGCCTCCTCTGATCTTGTCTGCATCGTAGCCGCGATCCGCGAGCAGCACGCTCGGGCGGGGCAGATTATCCGCCATCACCAGATTGAAGCCGAGATAGTCCGACGTCTGGCCTGGCGTGATCTCTGTCCTCATGGGAAGCCCGTGTGCTGTGCCCACAATCTTTGTTCCCGCAGGCCACTTCGTGGATGTGCGACTCCCAGTGCACCTGACCGCCGCCAATATCCTTGATCGTGTAGCTTGCTTTGCAGGAGAAACATTCAGCTTCGACAGTTTCCGCCGTGGCGGGGATGCGCTTGCGGATCGGTTTGCCGCATTCCGCGCATTCTATCGTCGCGAAGTTCCCGAGCGTGACGTTGTGCACCTGTGAGGTGAGCACCTTATTGAGGTATTCGGCGAATTCGGTGCACCGCAGGCGCAGCTTGCCGTGATCATGGCCCTTGCCGGACTTGGTCTGCTTCAAGGTCGGCACATGGAGAAAGCTGCCTAGCGCATCATAGTGCCTGCGCAAGGTTTCCATGTTCAGTACCGTCTCGGTTCCGATCATCGTCATTTGGGACGCCGGCTGGCCCGGCGTCTCCTCGATGCCGTAGGATAGGGTGCTGTCCTTATCGGCAGTGGCGTCGATTTCTAGCAGTACCGCCATTACCTTGCGCGGTTGCCAGGTCTCGTATTCATCGGGCGGGAACTCGTCCTTGTAGGCATTTGCCCTGTCGTAGGTCAGCGATTCCATCGCCATGCGCAGTTCGAGCGCGGCGTACTTCAAGTTTTCGTCGTCATTGCTCTCCAGCGCTGCGCGGGCGCGCTTCAATGCCTGCCTGGATTCATGCCTGTAGTTCATTGCCGCCTTCTTTTTCGTCGGTTCGCCAGATGGAATGCCGTTGTAGGTGTCGCGTCGCCTTTAACGATCAGATAGAGTGCCTTGGCGGCCTTTTCGCTCTCAAGCCTTACCAAGAAATACGAGACGATTGACCTAACGATATGTTTTTATTTGCTTTTTCGAGTTGATTTGCCAGAGCGCTGTCTCAGAATTATGGGCTCTGCCTCACTTTGTGTGGCGCAACTATCCTGAAACTGGAAAATTCAGGAGGGATAGTTGTGGGTTCGAAGAAGCACTGGTCACCCGGGATCG
>NZ_JBYLFR010000029.1:0-20581 GCF_057748165.1 Paracoccus sp. NIOT.M2S5SZ12 | reverse complement strand
ACGCCAAGGGCATCGTGGCACAGCTCCACGCGCAAGGCGTGAAGACCATCGTCATGCTGACGGGCGATAACGAGCGGACGGCGCGCGCCGGTGCAGCCGAGGTCGCCCGCGTCGCCTGAACCTAAAGGGGAAAGGGGAAGTCACGCCTCAAGCCGCCTTTCTGCAACAACGCCCTCCTGGCAGATAGGTCTTTCCAAGATGCTCGAATGGCTGTTTTTCGGACGCCGCTCCCTGAGACTGAATGTTATCGGGATTGTATAGTCGCACGTCCTTCGGCAGTTCTTCCTCTCCGCGAGCTTCAGCGGCAGTGACACCACGATATGTCCCGTCAGGGAACAGCACCCAGCGCGCATTGCCTTTTCCGAGTTCAACCGGCTGCGGCTGAAATACCTTGTTATATTTGACCTTACTCTTGTCCTTCGAATACCAGAGCAGGAAATCACCGAGCGTTGGGAGCGTCGTCGACTCGAAACCCGACGTTGTCTGAAAGCTGATCTGGGAAACAAAGCCGCCCGGAAACACCTCGTCCAGCACTTCGCGAACGTGATGCACGTTGTCGTCAGAAATCTGAACGAAAAGCGAACCTGACTCTGTCAGCAGTTCCCTCGCCAGCATCACGCGGTCACGCAGGTAGGCCAGATAGGAGTGCAGACCGAGCTCCCAGGTGTCCCGATAGGCTTTCACCATCTCGGGCTCGCGGATCATCTCATCGTCCTTCCCGTGATCCACCCGGTTTTTTCGCACGAAGGGCTGGAAGTTCGAGCCGAACTTCACGCCATAAGGCGGATCAAAGTAGATCATCTGAACCTGACCGCCCATCCCCTCGTACTCAGTGAGCGAGTTCATCACCTGCAGCGAGTCGCCAAGGATCAGGCGGTTGGTCCACGGGCCCTTGTGTTCGTAGGCGTCTATTCGGTCGGCGATGTCGAGGTCCACGTCCCCGAACAGGTCCAGCGTCTGCCCGCGCGCCTTGTGCGATTTCAGCGTCTCGAGGATCGCCTGCGTCGAATGCCGCTCATGCACGAACAGCGGCAGCGTCGGCACGGTGATCTGCTGCCGCTCGGCCTTGCCCGCCCAGTTCAGGAACGGCCTCGTTAGGCTGCGCAGCCGCGCCGCGCATTGCGAGAGCGAGGTGAACCGCTCCTCCGTGCCCTGCCAGACCTGCGGCTGGGCGAAAACCGTGGTCTCTCCCTTCTCCGCGGCCTCGGCCACCAGGTTGACCAGCCATTCCGCAAACGGCCGCTCGCCGCTCTCGTCCCACGTCAGCTCCGGCGCGAGACTGGAATCGTAGCGATAGGTCTTCGGCGGCTTGCGATGCGAGAACTGCGCCTCGACCCCCACATCCGGACGCAACACCGCCTCATCGGCGTGCGCATAGGCGGCCGCTCCATTCCCGCTAGGCATGGGTGCTGGCTTGGACGTCGCTGCCGCGGCAGCCGAGGGCGCTTTCCGGTTTGCAAGTGCGACTGAGCCGCCGCGCCCCTTGCCTTTTACAATCAACCCATCAGCAACCAGTGCCTCCTTGGCCGCGAGATAGTCGCCCTCATCCAGATCCGACAGTTGATTTCGAAGCACACCAAGGAGAGCCTGGTTGCCGATGGTCGAGCCGTCTTGAGGAACATTTGCAAGGATGAGGTCGCGCAAGGAACTGGACATGGGTACGGCTGAAACCTTCGGCATAAGCGGCTGATCGGGATAGCCTATTGCGCGAGGCTTGTTTTGTCAGCCGCAAAGTCGCCTAACCCTTGAGCATCTCTAGCTGTTCTGGCCATGCCGCTGGAAGCGTTTCCGGCAGTTTGGCGAGCGTAACGTCAACCCCCTGACGCCCCTCGAGGACTGCCTCGACGATGTCCGGTGCAAGCAGGGCCAGCCGCAGCAGCCGTGCGAGATAGGACGGTGCGATCCCTTCGCGCTCGGCCAGTTCGCCGACGGTGGCGAACTCCCCGGACTCAAGCATCTTCTTCCACCTGAACGCGCGAGCCAACGCCTTGATCAACGTATCGTCGATCTTTCGTCTGACCTGCGCGTCCGCGGGCAAGTGCATCTCCTTGCGCCCGCCGCGCTTCACAAGGCGGAAGGGGACGTGCAGCGTCACGGTATCGGGGGAACGCGTCGCGCTCGTCATGCCGCGCGCTCCGAGGCGCTGGTCGCCATTTCGCGCGCGAGGGTGCCGAGCCCGTCGATGCGAAGCCTGACGTCAAATCCCTGCGTGCCGATGTCGACCCTCTCGACAAGCAGCGCGACGATTCGCGCCTGCTCGGCCGGGAAGAGTTCTTCCCACAGCGGATCGAGTTTCCAACGTGCCGGTGAGCAGATCGACCACAAGCGCATTTCCGAAATCGAAGCGCGAGGTGGGGCCCGCGTAGAAGTCGGAGACCAGCTGGCCAATCCGGGCGCGACTGCCGAACGTCGTCAGCAGCTCGAAGCCATCGGTCGAAGGACTGCGGAACACCGCAATCTCGCCGGGCCAGGGAACCGCATGCGCGACGACCATCGGCCGATGCGCGGGCTGGTCCTCGGTCAGCTGCGGCAGGTCCATCAGCACCGCGTCCGGCGCGCCGAACACCACGGCGCGCGTCAGCGACGCCGCGCGGGGATCGCCGGGCGGCAGGTCGTAGGTCGCGCGATCCTGGCGGACCGCCTCGATGCCGCGAGCCTCCGCGTCGGCGATGGAGACGAGCCGCAGGTCGACCAGCCGCCCGTCATGGGCGAGCCGGATCGGGTCCGCCGGATCGAGCGCGAGCCGCGAGGGCGGCAGACGGAATGCCGCCGTCTCGCGCCCCACCCACGCCTCCATCAGCGCGCGGCGGCAGCGCCGCTCGGCTTCCTCGGGCGGCACCGCCATCGGGAAGCTCTCCGAGGCGATCCGTGTCGTGTCGACGGTGATGCGCCGCGCCTCGACGAGGGCCGCGTCGTAATCCTCGTCGGCGCGGGCGACCTGCCACTTCAGCGCCTGCGGCAGTTCCGTCTCCTGGCCCCGCGTCAGTTCCAGCACGTCGCCCTCGCGGGCGGCCACAAGATCGTCGGGATCGAACGTGGCGACCGACGCCCGGCCACGCATGATGAAACGGATCACGCCCTCGGTCTCCACGGCGTCGAAGCCGAGGCGGTCCACAAGGGCGACAGCTATCCCGGCGAGCACGACGCGATCAAGCTGAACGCGGCGCTCTGGACCGCGAAGACCTTGGCCGAGGGCGGCACCGGCGATCTGTTCTACACCATGAACAAGGAGGCTGCGGGCGACGATCTCGGCCTGACGCTGCAGACCGGCTTCGTGACCAAGGCGCTGGTGGGGCTGTTCGGCTCGGACAGTTTCCGGCTCGCCGTCTCCGCCGACGGCAGCACCTTCTTCGACGGGCTGAGCGTCGACAACGCGAACGGCATCGTCGATCAGCCCCGGCTGCCGCGGTTCAAGGCGTACACCAACTACGACAACTATGTCGGCGTAGGAACCTGGACGAAGATCGGCCTGAACAACACCGACTATAACGATCAGGGGGCGTTCGACGCCGCGAACAACCATTTCGTGGTGCCTTCGGATGGCACCTACCTCTTCGGCGCGACGCTGCTTTACAAGATCAACGCCAGCGCCACGGCCCGCATGCGCGGGCGGCTCGTGCTGAACGGCACGACGGAAATCCGCGGCTCCCTCGGCGAAATCTCCGCCACCCATGTCTCGCTAGCCACCGCGATCTGGCTGCAGACCATGGTCCCGCTCACTGCGGGCGACACCGTCGAGTTGCAGGGGTATTTCCGGGTCGCGGACGGCTACTTCGCGGCTGACCACACCTCGTTCTGGGGCGCGAAGATCGGCTGAGCGGCAACAACGGGATTGCACACGCCCCTTTGACCTGTGCGGCGCTAGCGGAAAGAAATGCCTTGAAGCTCTAGTTGGTGGAGGTTGCATATCGAGACACGAAAGCGCTGCTCGTGCCTCGCGAGCCTGCGCAAATGCCCAGAACAAAGGCTGCCAAATGCTGACAAGACGACACTTCGTTCGATCAACCACAGCGCTGTTTTCAGCGTCGGTCTCCGGCCCACTCCTCGCCGATACCTGGCCCACCGAGGCGCAGAAGGCTGCCTGGGATGCACAGGTGACGCCTCCAAATTATGTCCCCGAAACCTCCAATCCTTGGGGTCTGCACCCGCGGTTCCTGCCGCAACGAGTCGTCGCGAAGGACGGTCTCGTACCGGGAGATATCCATGTCGATGCGGTCGCGCGATATCTCTACCATATCGAGGAGGGTGGAACCGCTATGCGTTATGGCGTGGCGATCGGGCGTGGCGACCTCTACGAACCGGGTATCTATACGATACAGCGCAAGGTCGAGTGGCCGCACTGGACCCCGACCCAGAACATGATCGAGCGGGAACCGGAGATTTATGCGCAGTTCGAGGGTGGTGTGGAACCCGGGCCCGAGAACGCGCTCGGATCGCGGGCCATGTACCTCTACGTCGGGGATCGCGACACATATTTGCGGATTCACGGTACCCCGTTTCCGCAAAGTATCGGCAGCCGAGCCAGCTCGGGTTGCGTCAGGATGGTGATGGCGCACATCAACAGTCTCTATCCACGTGTCGAGATCGGCTCGACGGCGTATCTCTATTCGGCGGAAGGCAGCCTTGCGGCACCAGAGGTTGGCGACCTGTGGTGATGCGCGCCGAGCGACGGATGCTGCCGTTCGCATTCGTCAGGCCTGCGCCTGCCGACAGATAGCCGCTCCGTTTCTTGCCCGAAGTGGCAGGAGCGTTGTCTCGACCTGACCGCGATGCTCGTACCAGTAACACCCGTCGTCAGGCAGCAGGCGGACGGTTGAGAGATCCTGACCGTCCGCCGCCAATTCGAGAACGATCTCGGGAACGCCGGACTCGGGTTCAGTGGCAGGCAACTGGCCGACCTCCTGCGAGCCGCAGCTTGCGGTCAGAAAGAGTGCGACGACAGCCATCTTCATCCGTGTCCGAGTAATACTCAGCATTGTTGTTCCTTCCGCTTATGCCACTCCTCGCGACGGTTTTCATGGGTAGTGCTAAAACCGCACGGATCACCGCACTTTCTAGCAAAAATACAAACTGAAATACCACCGTATTTTGCTCTTGAAGCTCTAGCTACTGTAGGGGCTATGTCATGGTGATGCACCCGAATCCAGAGGTCCATTCATGCCGTCCGACACCCATCACCACGATCACGATCATGCCGAAGACGACCAGGCAAACGGCGGCAACTGTTGCGGGAGCGCGGGAACGTGCGGCGACATCGAGCCGACGACGCCCGCGCCGACGGGCGGGCGCAGTTTTCAGGTGTCCGGCCTCGATTGCGCCGAGGAGGTCGCGATCCTGAACAAGGTGGTTGGCCCGAAGATCGGCGGGGCCGAGCATCTCGCGTTCGACGTGATCAATGGACGGATGACTATTCTCGACAGCGCCAAGAGTGTATCGGACGGCGAAATTGCAGAACTGGTCGCAAGCACCGGCATGACCGCCAAGCCCTGGGATGCCGAAAACGCGTCGGTCGACCAGGCGGCCCATCTTGCACGACAGCGGCTGTTTACGGCGCTCAGTGGCGGCTTCTGGGCCGCGGGATTTCTGTGGCACATCATCGAGACCGGCATGGGGGGGGCACTCGGCCTCTTCGCAGGGCACGGCGAAGCGCCGATGCCACTGGTCGAGGCAGGGCTATTCGCGGTTGCGATCCTGTTCGGTGTCTGGCTCGTGGCACCCAAGGCATGGTCGTCCGCACGGAGGCTGTCGCCCGACATGAACCTGCTGATGGTGGTCGCGGTGGCCGGTGCCATAGGGCTTGGCGAATTCTTCGAGGCGGCGACGGTTGCGTTCTTCTTCTCGCTCTCGCTCTACCTCGAAAGCTGGAGCGTCGGGCGTGCGAGGAATGCGGTCTCGGCGCTCTTGGATCTTGCACCACCGACGGCGCGCGTGATCCGCGAAGACGGAAGCGAGGCCGACGTTCCGGCGGCTCAAGTCGCCGTAGGCTCAAGCTTCATAGTACGCGGTGGCGACCGTATCCCCCTCGATGGTGAGGTGACGGACGGCGCGGGCGCGGTCGATCAGGCGCCAATCACCGGAGAGAGTGCGCTGGTCCCAAAGGAACGAGGCGACGAAGTCTATGCCGGCACGATCAACGGCGAAGGCACATTGACGGTGCGCGCCACGAAGGCCGCCTCGGACACGGTCTTGGCCAAGATCATCCGCATGGTCGGCGACGCCCATGCCCGCCGCGCGCCGGTGGAGCAATGGGTGGCGAAGTTCGCCCGCATCTACACGCCTATCGTCATGGCTCTCGCCATTGCAATTGCCCTGCTGCCGCCGCTCATTTTCGGTGGGGCCTGGGATTATTGGTTCTACAATGCACTCGTGCTGCTAGTGATCGCCTGCCCGTGTGCTCTGGTCATCTCGACACCGGTCTCCATCGTCGCCGCACTCACCGCTTCAGCGCGGGCCGGAGTGCTGATCAAGGGCGGTGCATATGTTGAGGCACCGGGCAAGACCACTGCACTGGCCATGGACAAGACCGGCACGATCACCATGGGCGAGCCCGAGGTGGCGGCGGTGCATCCGCTGGGTAGAGCATCGGCGCAGGATCTGATGACCCTCGCCGCGGGGCTCGAGGCACGTTCCTCGCATCCCTTGGCGCGCGCCATTCTCGCGCGGGCAGAAGCCGACGGCATCAAGGTGTCCGCCGCAGAAGATACCCGAACCGTTCCTGGTAGGGGACTTGAAGGACGCACTGACGGCCGGTCGATCTGGCTAGGGTCGGACCGGTTTGCCGAGGAGAAGGGTTTCGGTGACGCCATTCCGAAGGATTTGCGCGACCGCATCGAAGGGGCTGGCAGCACCCTTGTTGCCGTGGGCGACGACACCGGCGTGACCGGCATCCTGGAATTGCGCGACCGTATCCGCCCCGACGCCAAGGGCATCGTGGCACAGCTCCACGCGCAAGGCGTGAAGACCATCGTCATGCTGACGGGCGATAACGAGCGGACGGCGCGCGCCGTTGCAGCCGAGGTCGGCATCGACGAGGTCCGCGCCGAGCTTCTGCCCGAAGACAAAGTGACAGCCATCGAAGAACTGGTCGAAACGCATGACATGGTGGCCATGATCGGCGACGGGGTGAACGACGCCCCCGCCATGGCGCGGGCGCATTACGCCATCGCGATGGGTGCTGTTGGTTCGGACGCGGCAATCGAGACTGCGGATATTGCCCTGATGACCGACGACCTTAGCAAGGTGCCTTGGCTGATCGGTCATTCGCGCCGGACAATGTCGATTATCCATCAGAACATCGGTATTTCCTTGGCGACCAAGGGCGTTTTCGTTGTCGCTACCGCGTTTGGAGTGGCATCGATGTGGGGCGCTATTGCAGCCGACGTAGGAGTGTCATTGCTGGTGGTGGCCAACGCCCTGCGCCTGCTGAACAGCCAAGAGGCCAAGGCGCCTCCGTCCGGCGGTGAACAGGTTGGTCCACAGATGACAAAGGCCGCGCTTGCCCATGCACATTGATCACGCAGCATTTGCAAGGTACCGTAATATCCATATCCGACCTCACCAAAGAGGCATGAGCAGTGAAAACCATCCGATTTCCCCGCCGCGCCGTCCTGTTGGGCGGGTTCGCAGCGTTTTTGTCCGGCTGTGCCAGCAAGTTCCGCAGCTATGGCGGACCCGAGGTGACCCGTGTTCGGCTTTATAAGGGGCAGCGCTTGCTTGTTCTCGACGGAGCCGATCGCGTATTGCAAACCTATCCGGTCGGGCTGGGTTTCGCTCCTGAGGGTCACAAGCAATTCGAGGGAGACGGCCGGACCCCGGAGGGCACCTACATAGTCGATAAGCGCAACCCTGAAAGCACTTATCATCTTTCGGTTGGCATCTCTTATCCGAATGAGGCCGACATCGCTTTTGCCGAGGCGCAGGGCCGATCCCCCGGGGGCGACATCTTCATCCATGGTGGTCCACGACCCGGCATCGACCCAACGGACGTCCGCGACTGGACAGCTGGCTGCATCGCGGTCACAGATCGGCAGATCGAGGACATCTATGCAATGGTGAAGGACGGAACACCTATCCACATCTTTGCATGACGGTGTTTCTCATGCGGCGGTAGCGCGCCGTCGCATTGGTCGCCGTTGCCCAGCTCCACGAAGCCAAGATGAGCGCCAGCAGCATCCAGTCCCCGAAGCTCGCGTAGAGTGTCGGCGGTCGCGCGGAGGGCAGGCTAGCGTCGATGATGCCCGTTTCGCCGGTATCGAGCCGCGCAACGATCTCTCCGCTCGTGTCGATGACCGCAGAGATGCCCGTATTCGCGGCTCGAATGACAGGAAGGCCTTCCTCTACGGCGCGCATACGTGCGGAAGCCAGATGCTGCTCAGGTCCGATGCTGGTGCCAAACCAGGCGTCGTTGGTTGCGTTGAAGATCCAGTCTGGCTTGAACAGGTCGTCGACCACATGGCTTGGGAAGATGATCTCATAGCAGATCGCTAGGGCGACCAGCGGCACACCCGGAAGCGCAAGCGTTCGCGGGCCCGGTCCGGGCGTAAAATCGCCCAGACCCGCCGTGAGCCGCTCGATGGGCGACCAGCCGCGGAATGGCACATATTCGCCGAAGGGTACGAGATGATGTTTCGCGTATCCGGTCAGGATTCTGCCGGTCGCGCCAAAAGCCTGGACCGTGTTGAAATATCGGGTGCCATCTTCGCTCGGTACACGGTCCGGCACACCGGTGAGCAGCACCCTGCCGTCTGGTAGCGCAGCGGCAATGCGATCCCGTGCCTCCGTATCCTCATCGAGGAAACCCGGAAAGGCGGTTTCCGGCCAAAGAAGAACGTCGAAATCGCCGGGCTGGGTTGAAAGCTCAAGATAGCGCGCGAAGGTCGCCTCGCGGTTCTCGGGCGCCCATTTCTCCTCTTGTGGAATGTTGCCTTGGACGATGCGCAGGTCGACACCGGGTGGCTGTTGTGCATCCGACTGGAGGCGAAGCGTGCCGACAGCCCACATCGTCGCGATGCCCGCCAGCGCCATGAGCGAAACGGTCAATCGTTGCCGCCCGGACGCCATGACAGCCGCGCCGGGAAGTGCCGCGACGAACACGGTGAGAAAGCTTAGCCCATAGCTTCCGACCCAGGCGGCGGGTTGGCGAGGAGCGGCGTAATCGACCAAAGCGTAGCCGGCGAGGTTCCATGGAAAACCTGTCAGAACGTGACCGCGCAACCACTCGGCCACGGTCCAGGAGGTCGCGAACAGGAGGCAGGCCAAGAGACTGCCCATGGCTCCACGCCGCGCGATTTCGGCGAAAAGCGCGGCGGCAATGGCCGGGAAAATCGCGAGACCTGCGGACAATCCCGCGACGGCCGGGATCGCCATCGCCCCGAACCGCTCGGCCTCGACGTAGAAACTCTCTGCAATCCACGAAATCCCGAAACCGAACTGGCCGAGACCAAACGCCCAGCCGACGAGGAAAGCGCGCCCGAAGGAGAGATCGCGAAGCCCGACAAACAACGCGGAATAGGCAACGGGAACAAGCAGGAGAATCGAAAGAGGCGGGAAAGTCAGAACCGTCAGCGCCCCGGCGGCGAAACCAAGCGTCATCCGCGAAAGCAAACAGGGGCGCAGAGCGATGCGGTTCAGAATTTCCGTCTTCACGACTTGATCGGACGCCGCGCGCTGATCCATGGCGCGGCGAGCAAGAGCCCTACGCCACTGACGACAAATACATCGGCCATGTTGAAGGCAGGCCAATGTGTTGTGCCAATGTAGAAATCGAGAAAGTCTGTTACAGCCCGATAGCGCACACGATCGATGACATTGCCCAGCGCTCCGCCAATGATCGCGCCGTAGGCAAGTGTTTCGGCCGCATTTTCGACGCGAAACAGCATGACAGCAAACCAAATACAGATGGCAAGAGCGAGAGCGGTGAGGCTCCACCACGGCGCGCCGCCCAGCATCCCGAAAGTCACGCCGTCATTACGAGAAAAGACGAGGTTGAATCCCGGAAACACGGAAATCCCGGCGCTAAAAGTGGCGGCATTCGCAACGACAATGGCTTTGGTGATCTGATCGATTGCGAACGCAGCAAGCGCGGCAAAGACGCCGATCACTTTGGGTAGTGACATTGCCTCACCCCAACCAGACATCGAGAAACAGCATCAGAACGAGCCCGACAGCCAGGCCGAGCGTCGCCCTGTTCTGATAGCCGCTGCGATGGGTTTCGGGGATAATCTCGTGGCTGATGACGTAGAGCATTGCGCCCGCGGCAAAGGCCAGTCCCCATGGAAGCAGCGGTTCCGACAGTGTGATGATGCCGGCCCCGAGCAGACCGCCAATCGGCTCGACCATGCCAGTCAGCGCCGCAATGCCCCAGGCGCGCAGCTTCGGAGATCCCTCGCCCAGCAGCGACACCGCGACGGCCAATCCTTCGGGCGCGTTCTGCAAGCCGATGCCGATGGCGAGTGGGAGGCCACCTTCCATGCCACCGGAACCGAACCCGACCCCGACCGCGAGACCCTCGGGAAAGTTGTGGATCGTGATCGCGATGATGAACAGCCAGACCCGCCGCAATGACGCCGCTTCGGGCCCTTCGCGTCCCGTCTTGAAATGCTCGTGCGGCAGCTTTTCGTTCATCAGGGCGACAGCCCCCATGCCCAGAAGGATCGAGACGCATACGATGGCCGCAGGCATCGCGCCGTTCTCGAACATCGGCTCTGCGGCATCTAATGCCGGGATGATCAGCGAAAAGAACGAGGCTGACAGCATGACACCGGCAGCGAAGCCGAGCGACAGATCGCGCGTGGCCCGGGACGGGATGCGCCCGAACAGCACGGGAGCTGCTCCGACTGCCGTGAGCGAACCGGCGGCGAGACTTCCGAGAAAGCCGAGCATTATCGGGGACAGATTTTCCATGGGCGGGCCAGATTATCCTTCGGCGTAGCTTGAAAAGACTTCCGTCGACCCGTCCTCGCGGATGAGGAAGACATCATAGGCTTCGCGGTCATCTTCAGGCCCCATACCGGGCGAGCCATAGGGCATCCCCGGAACGGCGAGGCCTACGGTGTCCGGGCGCTCCTCGAGAAGGCGGCGGATGTCAGCGGCCGGGACATGGCCCTCGATCACGTAGCCATCAATGACCGCGGTGTGGCAGGAGACCATGCGCTGCGGCACGCCGTTGTCGAACTTGAAGCGAACCAGCGATCCACCGAACATGTCCTGGCCCGTCGGCGCAAAACCGTTTTCTTCGAGATGGTTCATCCACGAGAGGCAGCAGCCGCATCCGTTCGTCTTGCGGACGTCGATCGCCGTTGCCTCTGCGAGGGCCTGTGCCGCCGGGAAAAGGGCGAGCGTGATGGCCAGAGCTTGGGTCATGCGTTTCATGGATCAGAGCCTTT
Organism: Paracoccus sp. NIOT.M2S5SZ12; assembly: GCF_057748165.1. Lineage (NCBI taxonomy): Bacteria > Pseudomonadati > Pseudomonadota > Alphaproteobacteria > Rhodobacterales > Paracoccaceae > Paracoccus > Paracoccus sp. NIOT.M2S5SZ12. The sequence continues at coordinate 9,197 of NZ_JBYLFR010000029.1, read as the reverse complement.
CGGTTATCGTTTCGGCAATCTCGCTGCCGAGGTTTTCATTCAGAAGCGCCCGCGCCTCGGCCAGACGCGAGAGCGCGGCGGTATCATCCGCTTCGCGCTCGGCTGCTTCGGCGAGCCGGTCGTCAGAGAGGGGGTCAGTCGGGCGCCCATCCACGAGCACCTCATAGTGCAGGTTCGGACCTGTCGCCGTGCCAGTCGCGCCGACGCGGCCGATCACGTCTCCCGCCGCAACGCGTTGGCCTTGTGCCAAGTCTTCCGGCACGGCGCTCAGATGCGCGTAGCGCGTCATGGTGTCGGAGCCGTGCAAGATTTCGACCACGCGACCATATCCGCCGCGCCAGCCGATGAAATTGACCCGCCCCGGTGCCGTCGCTTGAACCGGTGTCCCACGTGCCGCTGCGAAATCGACGCCGGTGTGCATCCGGACGTTGCCAAAGACCGGATGCGTGCGGCGTCCGAACACCGAGCTCAGGCGCGCACCCTCGACCGGCTGTGCGAAGACGCGCAGCACCTCGCCATCGACGTAGATCGTCGCCTGACCGCTGCCGTCGTCCGGCCATACGATCTCGTAAAGCGAACCGCCGATCTCCAGTGCGGCGAAGGCGAGTTCGGGCTGTCCGATCCTGTCCTCGCCAACCCGCGCCTCACGCCAGAGAAGCCTTAGTGCTTCGCCGCCGGCCATCTCGCGGCGGAAATCCACGGTCCCACCCAGCATCTGCGCAAGGTCCACGGAAAAACGGGCGGGTATGCCGGCTTCGTCGAGTGCCGCGAAGATCGAGCTGTCGATCACGGCTTTGCCGGCAAGGGTTACGATTTCCGGATCCGGAGTCACGACCTGTGTGGACAACTGCTCGCCGAAAATCACCTCGATCCGAACCCCGTCCTCGACGGCAAGTGAGACGGTGCGGGGGCTGCCGTCCATGGTCGAAGCGACAGTGACCGAGTGCCCCGGCCGCAGCCGTCGCAGATCGTATTCCGCGCCAAGCGCGAGGGCAACTTCGGCTCTGTCAGAAGCCGCAAGTCCAGCTTCGGACAGCAAGAAATCGAGCGTCTCGCCTGGTAAAATGTCGCGCGACCACGTCGACAGCGGTGGCTCGATCGCCCTTACCGGCCTGTCGGCAAACGCGACCTGCAGAAGGGGCAGCGGGCTGAGGTCGGATGCATCGTCTGCCCATGCCGCCGCGGGCAGCATCACGGGGATGTCAACGTTCTGGGGGGCTTCAGGACCTTGGGGCATCCAGCTACCTGCCTGGGCAAGTTCCGGCGGCACGGGTTCTTTCGACAAAAGATCGGAGATCGCGATAGCTGCCCCGGGAACTGTCCCCGCAATTGCGACACAAGCCGCCAAAGTTCTGAGCCTCATGTCGCCCCCTCCATTTCTTCTTCCAGCGCGCGGCGAATTTTCGGCACCGCGAATTCTCTGGGTTCGTGATAGTCGATCATGGTGACGAACCGCCCAGAGGCTGCGAACAGGAAGACGCTCGCGCTGTGGTTCATCGTGTAATCGCCGCTCTCCGTCGGCACCCTTTCGTAGGTGGCGTGGAAGCCGTCCGCGACGCGCGCTATCTGCTCCTCCGGCCCCGTCCAGCCGCGAATCGCCGGATGGAAGTAGCCGACATATTCGGCCATCGTTTCGACAGTGTCGCGCTCGGGATCGACCGTGATGAAAACCACGTTCATCTCGTCGGCCTCGTCTCCCAGATCGTCGAGCCATCCCGAAATGTCCGAGAGCGTGGTCGGGCAGACATCGGGACAGTAGGTGAAGCCGAAGAACGCCATCGTCGGTCGCCGGATCAGGGTTTCCGGCCCGACCGCGTTGCCCTCATGATCCGTCAGACGGAAATCCATCGCGGTCAGAGCCACAGGCCGCTGCCCGATAGGCTCAGGTCCACCGGGGCCATCGACCTGCCACCAACCGGCAAAGAGCATCAGGGCGACCACCCCGACACCAGCCGCGCCGTACCCCAGGATCGCCCGTCGCCGCATCAGTCCTCCGGCCCCCGCGCGGCGATGCCGAGGATCGTCACCTCGACCGTCACTTCGCCTCCGTCGTCGAAAAGCAGGGTCAGCGGAAAGGTTTCCCCTTCTGTCATCGGTTCTTGCAGCCGCATTAGCATTGCGTGCAGGCCCCCCGGTTCGAGCGCGACGCTCTCGCCCGGGGCGATCGCGATTTCCCCCGCCGGGCTCATGGAACTCACACCCTCGGCATTGGTCTTCGTCTCGTGAATTTCGGGCATCATCGCGAGCGGTGTTGTAAGGCCGATCAGCGTCACCGGCTCGTCGCCAGTGTTGCGGATCGTCATGTAAGCGGCCCCGGGACGGTTCACCCCGATGGAGGCGCGGGACCACGCGTTCTCGACGACAACATCCTCGGGTGCGGCCAGCGCGGGCACTGAGAGCCCTCCAAGGGTCAAAAGCGCCGCCAGTGTGCTGGTCAAAATATACTTTTTCATCGTTTTGATCCTGCCCTTTCCATTCAGCTTTGCGCGGCAGCGACTTCGGCAGCCACCAATCGCCGCAGTTCTGCCTCCCCGAATGGATCGAGCGGCTTGCCGTTCACGAAGAATGTGGGCGTCTGGCGAACTCCCACGGTCTCTACATCGGCACGATCCTGATTCAGGATCGCCACGACATCGGGTGCCAGCATTTGCGTGCGCGCGGCCTCGGCATCGAGTCCGGCCGTGGTGGCGATCTGAAGGATCAGGCCAGGCGCCGGGGCACCGTGTGACGCCCATCTCGGCTGTTCCCGCAGAACGGCCTCGAGCACCGGCACGTAAACGTCCTGCATGTGCGCCGCCTCGAGCACGCGGATGGCTTCCTCGGATGCCGCGCCGTGGAAGGGCGTGTAGCGGATCACGACGCGGACAGCATCCTCATGCTCGGCCATGATGTCCTTCACGATGGGATGAAAGGCGCGACAGGCCTCGCAGGCCGGATCGAAGAATTCGACGATCGTGACGGGCGCTTCCGCAGGCCCGAGGATGGGCGAGTAGGGGCGGATCATCGCGTCCGCGAGTTCCGGCGCAACAGGCTCCGCTTCGGCCACCGGGCCGGGGCGGGTTGCAAACCAGGTGGCTCCGCCGAAACCGGCGACGCCGAGGGCGAGAACGGACAGGATCAGGCCGCGTCGGTTCATGTTCGTGTGTCCTTCAATGAAAGGGCCGACAGCGCCCCGATCAGCGCGAAGGCGGCGAGCGCCATCAGCGGGATCGGGACGCCGAAGACCAGTTGGTTGTCATCGGTGCAAGAGGGGCCGGTGGCCGTGCAGGGCTGGATGCGTTCGGGAACAAGACCGACGTACAGCCCTATGTGCCAGAGGGCGATTGCGCCGCCGCCAAGCGCCAATGCGATGCCGTAGCGCCCCACGCGGCCGTCCCGCCACCAAAGGCCGAACCCGAGGACGATGGCCAAGGGGAACATGAAGGCGCGCTGGAACCAGCACAGCACACAGGGCGTCTGCCCCAGCACCTCGCCGATGAAAAGCACGGCAAGCGAGGCGACGAGCGCGATGATCCACGCCAGCCCGAGGGCTATTTCTCCGGATATGCGGTTCATTTCGGTCAGATCCTCTCTTCCAGATCGGCGAAGATCTCTTCGGCGGAGGTGCCGTAGGGCCACGAGTCGGCGAAGCCCGCGTCGGGATCGAAGAGGAACAAATGCGACGTGTGGCCCATCGTGTAACCATCCGGCGCCGCAGCCTCTTCGACGCGTTCAAAGAAGATCGGAAACGTCTCGGAGGTGGCGGCGATCTGTTCCGGCGTGCCGGTCAGACCGATGATGCCCGCATCGAACAGCGGGACGTATTCGGCGAGTGCGGCGGGCGTGTCCCGTTCGGGGTCGATGGTGATGAAAATCGGCTGGACCTTGGCGGCATCGTCGCCCAGACCGTCCATCACCGCCGCGACCTCAGATAGGGTCGTCGGGCAGACGTCGGGGCAGTTGGTAAAGCCGAAAAAAACAAGCATCCAGCGCTCCGCAAAGTCCTTCTCGGTTCGAACCATACCCTGGTGGTCCGTCAGTTCGAACTCAGCGAAGAAAGGCGGCTCGGCGTCAGTTCGGGCGCTGTCGGCACGATAGTCGGACCAGAGTAAAAGCCATACGAAGGCAAGCGCTGCCACGCCTGCCAAAACCCAAAGAAACTTCTGTGCCGATGTAAGAGACAATCCTGTTCGCCTGCCATTGATCCTTGTGTGTCTGCGCGTCTACATCCTCTAGCCACTGAAGGTTCAAGCATGAAGATGGCGCCTTGATGCGACATCACGCGCCTGTGAATCCCGCACTTGCCCGCTCACACCGCAAAACCTACAAGGACTGTATACTTTTTCTGGAGGTGAGAATGCTCACGATCGGCACTCTGTCAAAGAAGACCGGCACGAAGGTGCAGACCATCCGGTACTACGAGCAGATCGGGCTCATGCCCGAACCTGGCCGGACCGAGGGCGGACAGAGGCGCTACGACGGTTCACAACTCGATCGCCTGTCCTTCATCCGCCACTCGCGGCAACTAGGCTTCTCGCTCGATGCGATCCGCGAGCTGCTCGACCTCAGCGACCATCCCAATCGGCCCTGTGATGAAGCTGATGCCATCGCGCGTCGCCAGCTCAAACGGGTGGAGCAGCGCATGGCCCGCCTGAAGGCGCTGCGCACGGAACTGAAACGCATGGTCCACGAGTGCAGCGGCGGGCGGACAGCGGATTGCCGGGTGCTGGAGGTATTGCGGGACCATTCTGAATGTCTGACCGAGCACGACGAGATTGGGGCCTGATTGGACCATGCCAATGTCGCGGCAGGAACTTAGACCAGCCGCAGGAGTTCTTCGATCGTAAACCACGAGCCGAAAACGAGAAATGGCCGCAGAACAAGATTCAAAAGAGAGACGCACGCTCTGGATCGTTCTGGCGCTCAATATCGGTCTGGCCGTGGCTTTTTTTGCAACCGGTGCGTTCGGCGATTCCAGCGCCTTGATCGCCAACGGCCTCGACAACCTTTCCGACAGCTTCGTCTACGCTATCAGCCTGTTTGCGCTGTCCCGGTCCGGCAAATGGAAACGCGGAGCGGCGAACATCTCCGGTGGGCTGCTGATCCTGTTCGCTGCAGGCATCCTCTACGATGCATGGCGCCGCTACATCGGCGGGTCAGATCCGCTCGGGACGATCATGATCGCCATGGCCCTGATCGCCGCGGCGATCAACGCGGTCTGCGTCTGGTTGCTCGCCCGACTCCGCGAACCGGACGTCAACATCCGCGCGGCGAACACCTTCAGCTGGAACGACTTCGCCGCGAACCTCGGGATCGTCGTGGCTGGCGGTCTCGTCGCCTGGCTGGGAACGAACTGGCCGGACCTGGTCGTGGGTGTGGTCGTGGCCGGGATCGCGGCGTGGGGCGGTATCGACATCCTGCGCGATGCACACGGCGAACACCACAAAGCCGTTCATGCCGACGACCGGTAGCGATTGATCGCCTTCTGAGAAAAAGGACTTGAAGCTACAGTCGCTGGAGCATTTATGTAGATCCTCGCCAGACTCGAGGAGATGCATCTTGCCCGCCATTGACCCCTTGCTGACAGCCACGCGGCTGCTGGATTTCGAAGCCGCTCCTATTGCGGATCTGGTCGCGGGCCGCGGCTGGCAGGCTTTTGGCGAGCATGACCGGATCGGTGCCGCCTATGATTTCGTCCGAAACGAGATCGCTTTCGGCTACAATCGTGCCGACGACATCCCGACCTCAGAAGTGCTGTCGGACGGCTACGGCCAGTGCAACACCAAGGGCACGCTGCTCATGGCGTTGCTACGTTGCCTTGGCATTCGGTGTCGCCTGCATGGCTTCACCATCCACAAGGCGCTCCAGCGCGGTGTCGTGCCCGAGTGGGTTTATCCGCTGGCCCCCGCGGAAATCCTCCACTCCTGGGTAGAGGTCGAGACCGAGAATGGATGGATCAATCTCGAAGGGTTCATCCTGGACACGCCCTTTCTGAAATCGCTGCAACGGGCGTTCATCGAGATGGAAAGCCTTTGCGGCTACGGGGCCAGCACCGACTGCTTGAGCGGCCCACCGGTCGAGTGGACCGGCGACGACACATATATCCAGAAGACCGGCATCGCCCGCGATCTCGCAACATACGCTATACCAGACGAGTTCTACCGGGGGCATCGCCAGGACTTCGGCGCCTTGCGCGACCGGCTCTATCGCCACGTCATCCGCCACTGGATGAACAGACGCGTGCGCGCAATTAGGCGGGGCAAGGTGCCGCAAATCCCCGGCCTCGCTCGCCCGAACCATCTTCATGAGGAGACGCACCGTGCCGCATGATCACGGCCATGCCCACATCGATCCCGCATCCGGTGACCGGCGCGTGTCCATCGCGATCTGGGCGAACGCCCTTCTGACCGTCGCACAGATCGCGGGCGGCGTCGTTTCGGGCAGTCTCGCGCTGATCGCGGATGCGCTGCACAACTTCTCGGACATGGCGTCGCTGGTGATCGCTTTCGCGGCGCGCAAGATCGCGCGGCGGCCCGCCGACGAACGCATGACCTTCGGATACGGCCGGATCGAGATTGTCGCTGCACTGATCAACTACACGACACTCATCCTCGTCGGCGTTTACCTGATCTACGAGGGCGGTATGCGCATGATCGATCCGCCCGAGGTTCAGGGTTGGACCGTCGTGATCCTCGGCGGCGTGGCGCTCGTGGTCGACGCTCTGACTGCGGCGCTCACCTGGTCCATGCAGAAGGGCAGCGTGAACATCCGCGCGCTCTTCCTGCACAACCTCTCGGATGCGCTCGCCTCGGTCGCCGTGATCGTCGGCGGCACGCTGATCATTCTCTACGACCTGCGCTGGGTCGATCCCGCAATCACCATCGGTATCGCGCTGTATATACTGTATCTCGCACTGACCGAGATCGGCGGCCCGATCCGGACACTGATGCTGGGCAGCCCGCCGGATATCGACAACTCGGCCGTGATTGCCGCGATGCGGGACGTGGACGGCGTTACGGATGTCCACCACGTGCATCTATGGCAGATGCAGGAACACGAGGCGGCGCTCGACTGCCACGTGGTCGTCGCCGAAGATGGATGGACAAGAATTGAGGCCATCAAGGGCGAGATCAAAGCACGACTGAGCGAGCGCTTCGGCATCGCTCATTCCAGCCTCGAATTCGAGAATGAAAGGAACGCCCACACCAACGCCAACCTCTACGGTCACGGTAGTAATGGCCATGAATGATCAGGAGCACGAATTGACGGAAGAACGATATTATCTCGCACCTTCATACATTTAAGCGCAGGGCGGGCAGTGTCAGCTTTGTGGAGAAGGTTGGATATCAGGCCCATCCCCTCCGCCAAATTCCTCGAACAAACCTTTCTCTCAGTTCGGCTCAGGCCGAATTTTGTTGTTTTATTCAAAGGTTATGTGGTTGCAGGTATGCACCGGCCCCAACGCAGATCCGCTTCATCTTGCTCTCCAGCGGCCGAAATTCTCCACGGCTGATGACTGTGTGAAATCGGTAATCAGCCTATAGTGGTTTGAAAAGGTGAGGTGTTTTTATAGCGTCTCAGTTGTTGGATACGAGGGCCTTCAAGGGCTAATGGAACTGTAATCGAACAAATGCGGCCTGCATGCTTCTCAAGGGGGGCGAAGCTGCCTGCAACAACGCAGTGAATGCAGCCTGCACCGGTACATCTCGCGATCGACCGACTACTCGTGACGCGTTATACGAGCGCCGGACCTTCGGTTAAGTCGAGCGCAGAAAGCGGCATCTCTGTGTTGCGGCGCATCATGAGCCTCAGGATGCGCAAGCGTCAATTGACGGTTGTGCAGCATCGCAGGCGTATGATCCGACGCGAAGGGCGGAAAGCCGACATTCGCTGCGGCGACGATCCGATCACCCATGACCTGCCCCCCGGTCGTCCCTCGTTCATGACGAGAGTCCTTTGGGTTGATAGTGATCGGTTTCAGGTTGGGCAAGCGCGCCGGGCGCGGAGCCCTCAGATTGCTCAAGCGTCCGGCGCGCTTCTGCCGGTGTTTTGTTAGCCAGCGAGGAATGCGGCCTGACGTTGTTGTAGTCGTATCGCCAGATCGCCAACTTTCGGCGGGCATCGGCCAGGCTGTCGAATATCTCCTCATTGAGGCATTCGTCGCGCAGGCTGCCGTTGAAGCTCTTGATGCAGCCATTCTGCTGCGGCTTGCCCGGGTCGATGTAGTGCCGCTCGACACCGTTCTCGTTGGCCCATTTCAGGATCGCCTTGCTGGTGAACTCGGTCCCATTGTCGCTGACGATGCAAGCGGGTTTGCCGTAAATCCTGACCAGCGCATCCAGTTCCCGCGCCACCCGAGCCCCAGAGATGCTCGTGTCGGCGATCAGCGCCAGGTTCTCGCGGCAGCAATCGTCGTTCACAGCCAGGATGCGGAACTTGCGGCAGGCCCCGAACGTGTCGGACAGGAAGTCCAACGACCACCGCTGGTTTGGCCTCAACGGCGCAGGCATTGGCGTCCGGCTACCTCGTGCCCTCTTGCGGCCACGCCTGCGGCGCAGGTCAGACAGGTTCGTCACGGAAGCGCCACGACCACGCACGCCGTCAGAGCAGCAATACAGCGATCGCAAGCTTCGCTCGCGACGCTGAGCCGGCGTTGGGGATCAACCCAAAGACGGTTGCGAAGTGGCGTAAACGGCAGACGGTCAATGATCTCAAGACCGGCCCAAAGGAGCCACGTTCGACGGTCCTCACGGAGGCTGAGGAGGCGGCCATCGTCGCGTTTCGGCGCCACACGCTGCTGCCGCTTGATGACTGCCTCTAGGCCCTTCAGCCGTCCATCCCGCACCTGACACGCTCGGCGCTGCACCGCTGTCTACAGCGGCATGGTATCTCACGCTTGCCTGACGTCGAGGGCGACAAACCGAGGCGGTCGAAGTTCAAACGCTACCCGATCGGCTTCTTCCACATAGACATTGCCGAAGTGCAGACTGCTGAAGGAAAGCTCTTCCTGTTCGTTTGAACCGCGCCGGGTTTGCCGGAGGCTGATTGTCTTTAGTTTCGCGGCTATGGGTTCAGTTTCCAGAGCTGCGTAGAAGTTGGCCTCGGCTTCAGCGGGCGGGATGTTCCCGATCGGCTCGAGGAGACGGCGGTTGTTGAACCAGTCGACTCATTCCAGCGTGGCATATTCGACGGCCTCGAAGCTGCGCCAGGGGCCGCGT
>NZ_JBYLFR010000028.1:0-23553 GCF_057748165.1 Paracoccus sp. NIOT.M2S5SZ12 | reverse complement strand
TTCGCTACCAGGCCGATATGCAAGTCTCTCGATCGTATGACGACCGAACCGCCCGCATATCTCTTCAGATATCCATCAATGTCAAAAAACAGGAGAACCAAAATCACGGAAGATGCGCCAAGCGACGCCCCATCCGGTCATCAATCCTCAAATTGTCTTCCGATCCGTCCGCGCCGCAGCGCCGTCTTCCCGGCCCCTCAAGCGTTCCCGCCTTCGGTGAAGCGGTGTTTACGGAGAGACGCCGGGGGACGCAAGCGGGTTTTGTGAAAAAAACGTGTCAGGCCGTCAGTTTTCTTTCAATCCACTGAAATCAAAGGGAACATCATGCCCTTTTCGGACGTGTCCAGGCCATGGGCCGTCGAATCACGGCCCGAGAGGCCAGCAGGACCACGATCACCGCGGCCCAGAAGATTGGCGCGATCTCGTTCACCTTGATCGCCCAGAGCCAGTGCATCGCGGCCAGGATCGCGGCCGCATAGACCAGCTTGTGCAGGCGTCGCCACGCCTGCCCCCCCATGCGCCGCAGCGACAGGTTGTTCGATGTGACCGAAAGCGCGATCAGGATGACGAAGGACAGCATCCCGAACAGCAGATAGGGGCGTTTGACGATATCGTTGGCCATCTGCCCCCAGAGCAGCCCCATATCCAGGACCACCCAGGCCAGCACATGCGGCAGCGCATAGCAGAAGCAGATCACCCCGATCGCGCGGCGGAACCGCATCAGCGACACGCCGGTCAGGCGCAGGAGCGGCGTGACCGCCAGCCCGCCGATCAGGAAGTAGAGCGCGGTTTGCCCCAAGCGATGCTCGACCTCCTGCACGGGATCGACGCCCAGGCCGCCCATAAGGATGTCCCACAGCAGGACCGCGAAGGGGATCGCCCCCGCCAGCCAGACCGCCCAGATCGGGATGCGCCGCAGCGCGTCGTTGATGCTCCGCACCATCAGTAGTTCACCGTCAGGTCCATCCCCGCATAGAGCGAGGCGACCTGATCGCCATAGCCGTTGAACATCTGCGTCTCCTTGCGCCCGCCGAACAGGCCCGCGCCGATCACGCGTTCGGTGGCCTGGCTCCAGCGCGGATGGTCCACGGTGGGGTTCACGTTCGCATAGAATCCGTATTCGTTCGCCTGCAGCTGCTTCCAGGTGTTGACGGGCTGATCCTCGCGCAGGTGGATGCGTACGATCGACTTGATCGACTTGAAGCCGTATTTCCAAGGGACCACCAGACGGATCGGCGCGCCGTTCTGGTTGGGCATCGGTTGCTCGTAAAGGCCCGTGGCCAGGATGGTCAGCGGATGCATCGCCTCGTCCAGGCGCAGCCCCTCGCGGTAGGGCCAGTCCAGGATCGCGCGCTGCTGGCCGATCATCTCCTCGGGGCGGACCAGGGTCTCGAACTCGACGTACTTGGCCGATGGCTGCACGCCGACCTTGGCCAGCACCCCGGCCAGCGGCACGCCGATCCAGGGGACCACCATCGACCAGGCCTCGACGCAGCGCAGGCGATAGATGCGCTCCTCCAGCGCGTTGTCGGGGGCCAGATCCTCGACGCCGTAGCTGCCGGGGCGGTCCACCAGACCGGTGATCTCGACCGACCACGGATCGGTGGTCAGTGCGCCGGCATTGCGGGCCGGGTCCTCCTTGCCGGTGCCGAACTCGTAGAAGTTGTTGTAGTTGGTGATCTCCTCGAAGGTGTTCGGCGTCTCGTCCGTGGACAGGGGAGAGGGCCGGGCGTTCAGCCCTTGCGCGCGCGCTATCCCCGGCAGGACCGCCGCGGCGGCGCCTGCCGCGATGAACGACCTCCGGTTCAGGAACATCGAATAGGGCGTGACGTCAGACCAGTTCAGTTTCATGCTGTCCTCCGATCGGGCTGGCCCCGTGGGGCGTGACCATCAGGTTATCGCATGATCCACGCGCCGCGTTGCGCAAATGGTGCATCACGTTCGGTTGAGCCTTATGGCCCGCGCCGATCAGTCCGCCCGCTCGATCTCGGTCAGGAAGGCCGCGCCAAAACGCTCCAGCCGGGCCTCGTCCAGATGCCGGGACAGGGCATCGGGGCTGGCGGGGCGGCTTTCGGCGATGCGGCGCAGCTGGGCGGTGGAACAGGACAGCGGCTTGTCCGTGCCGTCGGGGCCACGCTGCAGGTCCAACTGCACCGCCGTCAGCCGGTCGAACAGCGCGCCCTCGGGCCGCCCGGCCAGCGCGCGGCGCGCCGGGTGCATCTCAGGCTGCGCCCCCGCGATCACCTCCAGGAAGGCGCGGCCGAAGCTCTCCAGCTTCTTGGCGCCCACGCCGCCGAGCCGCGCCATCTGGTCCAGGTCCTGCGGCCGCTTCTCGGCCATCTCGATCAGGGTGCGGTCGGGGAAGATGACATAGGCGGGCACCCGCGCCGCCTCGGCCAAGGCGCGCCGCTTGGCCTTCAGCGCGGACAGAAGCGGCTCGTCCTCCTCCGACACCTGGGTGCGCAGGACATTGGCGGGCTTGGCGCCCTTGGTCGTGTCCTCGCGCAGCGTCACGCTCTCCTCGCCGCGCAGGATCGGATGCGCGGTCTCGGTCAGGTGCAGCGCGCCGTGGCGCTCCGGGTCGGGGCGGCACAGGTCCAACCCCATCATCTGCCGGAAGATCGCCTGCCACTGCCCGCGCCCGTGTTCACGCCCCACGCCGAAGGTCGGCAGCTGGTCATGGCCGCGCTCGCGCACCTTGTCGGTGGTGGTGCCGGTCAGGATGTCGATGAGGTGGCCGCTGCCGAACCATTCGCCGGTGCGCACCATCGCGGACAGCGCCTTCCGGACCGCCAGCGTGCCGTCGAAGAGCTTGGGCGGGGTCTGGCACAGGTCGCAATTGCCGCAGTCGCGGTCCATCTCCTCGCCGAAATAGGCCAGCAGGCGGCGGCGGCGGCAACCCGTCGCCTCGGCCAGACCCAGAAGCGCGTTCAGGCGCGCATGATCGCCGGCCTTGCGGGCGCTGTCGCCCAGGCCCTCGTCGATCTGGGTGCGGCGCAGGCGGATGTCGTCGGGACCGTAGAGGGTCAGCGTATCCGCCGGATCGCCGTCGCGGCCCGCGCGCCCGATCTCCTGATAGTATCCCTCGATGGATTTCGGCAGGTCGGCATGCAGCACCCAACGGATGTCGGGCTTGTCGATGCCCATGCCGAAGGCCACGGTCGCCACGACGATCAGCCCGTCCTCGGTCTGGAACCGCGCCTCGGCCTCGCGCCGGGCCTCGGCCTCCAGCCCCGCGTGATAGGCGATGGCCGGATGCCCCGCCTCGCGCAGCGCCTGCGCCAGGCTCTCGGTCCGCGCGCGGGCGCCGCAATAGATGATGCCCGACTGACCCCGGCGCGCGGCGGCATAGGCCAGGACCTGCGTGCGGGGGCTGTTCTTGGGCTGGAAGGCCAGTCGGATGTTCGGCCGGTCGAAGCCGCGCAGAAAGGTCACCGGGGCCTGTCCGTCGAACAGGCGGGTGACGATCTCGGCCCGCGTTTCCACGTCCGCAGTGGCGGTGAACGCCGCCAGCGGCACGTCCAGCGCGCGCTTCAGATCGCCGATGCGCAGATAGTCGGGGCGGAAGTCATGGCCCCATTGGCTGACGCAATGCGCCTCATCGACCGCGATGGCTGTGACGCCCGCCCGGCGCAAGAGGGTCACCGTGCCGCCCGAGGCCAGCCGCTCGGGCGCCATGTACAGCACCTTCATCCGCCCCTCGGCGATGGCCGCGAACACCGCGTCCGTCTCGGCCTCGGTATTGCCGCTGGTCAGCGCCCCGGCCTCAACCCCCGCCTCGCGCAGCGCGCGCACCTGGTCGCGCATCAGCGCGATCAGCGGGGATATGACCACCGTCACGCCGTCCCGCATCAGCGCGGGCAGCTGGAAGCACAGCGACTTGCCGCCGCCCGTCGGCATGATCGCCAGCACGTCGCGGCCTGCGGCCACCGCCTCGACGATCTCTTGCTGTCCGGGGCGGAAGCCGTCGAATCCCCAGACCTGGCGCAGCAGGTCCGCTGACATCAAATACCGTAGAAGAAGCCCGCGTTGTTCGCCAGGGCGCGCTGCGCGATGATGATGGCGATGAACACGATCAGCGGGGCCAGGTCCAGCCCGCCCAGATCAGGCAGCATGCGCCGGATCGGGCGATAGATCGGCTCAAGCAGGCGGTTCAGCCCGTCCCAGATCTGCGCGACCAGCGGCTGACGCAGGTTCAGCACCTGAAAGTTGATCAGCCAGGACATGATGATGTGCACGATCATGATGAACCACAGGACCTGCAGGATCAGTTGCAGGGCTTCGTACAGGGTTCCCATGGTCGTCTCCTTGGCTGCGCGCGCGTTCGGGCCCTGTATGGCCGCGCGTAAGACAGGACGCAAGCGGGGCGCGACCGGATGCCGCCGCGTCCGGCTTGACGCCCGCGTGATCGCGGGCCACCCACGGGGCAGAAAGAAAGGCCACGCCCCGAAAGGCCTGCTGACGAAAGGCCCCGCCATGTATCCGCTGATCCGCTTTGCCAAGGAACTGGTCAAGTTCCGCAACGCCCCCGCCCTGGACCCCCTCGGCACGCATGTGTCCACGCATATGTGCTGGCCGTGGGACCTGGACCCCTGGTGGGAGCTGAACAACGGCCGCACCCTGACCCTGTTCGATCTGGGCCGCATCCCGCTGGCGCGGCGGACCGGGCTGGTGCCGGTGCTGCGGGCGAATGGCTGGGGCATCACGGTGGCGGGCAATTCGACCCGCTATCGCCGCCGTGTCCGGGCCTTCGAGCGCTTCACCATGATCTCGCGCACCGTGGGCTGGGACGCGCGCTTCGTCTATATGGAGCAGTCCATGTGGAAGGGCACCGAATGCTGCAACCAGGTGATGATCCGCTCGGCCGTGACCTCGGCCCAGGGAATTGTCGCGCCGGCCCGCGTCATGGAGGCCCTGGGCCACGGCCCCGACAGCCCGCCCCTGCCCGACTGGATCGCGGCCTGGATCGCGGCGGACGCGACGCGGCCCTGGCCGCCCGTCATCCCGGATGACGCGAAACTTCACTTGCCACTCTGACGGTCCCTGTCCCTTATGGCGGAAAAGGCCATGGGGGACGGCATGACGGGCGATCGCAGGCGCATCTGGGGCTGGTGGTTCTTCGATTGGGCCAGCCAGCCCTATCACACGCTGCTGCTGACCTTCATCTTCTCGATCTACTTCGCCGAGGTCGCGCGCACGCATTTCATCGCCCAGGGCATGGACGCCATGCAGGCGGGCGCGCAGGCGCAGGCGCTCTGGGGCTACGGGCTGGCGGTGGCGGGCGCGGTGATCGCGATGGCCGCCCCGGTACTGGGCGCGGTCGCGGACAGTTCCGGTCGGCGGCTGCCCTGGATCTGGGTCTTTTCGGCCTTCTACGTCATCGGCGCGGCGGGGCTGTGGAGCCTGACGCCCGACCAGCCGCCGCTGGTCCAGGCGGTGGTGCTGTTCGGCATCGGCCTGATCGGGGTCGAATTCGCGACCATCTTCACCAATGCCATGCTGCCGGGGCTGGCGCCGCGCGCCGATATCGGGCGGATCTCGGGCTCGGGATACGCCTTCGGCTATCTGGGGGGCGTGGTGGCGCTGGCCGTCATGCTGCTCCTGTTCGCCGAGACGCCCACGGGCCGCACCCTGCTTGGCATCCCGCCGCTGTTCGGCCTGGACCCGGCCGCGCGCGAAGGCACGCGCTTTGTCGGTCCCTTCACGGCGCTCTGGTATGCGGTCTTCATGCTGCCCTTCCTTCTCTGGGTGCGCGATGCGGGGCCGGGGCGGCCGATCCGCGTGGGGGCCGCATTGCGCGACCTCTGGGCGCTGATCCGCAGCCTGCGGCACCGGCGCAGCCTGGCGGCCTGGCTGGCCTCGTCGATGTTCTCGCGCGATGCGCTGAACGCGCTTTACGGCTTCGGCGGGGTCTATGCGGGGACGGTGCTGGGCTGGCCGGTCTTCCTCGCGGGCGTCTTCGGCGTGGTCAGCGCCGTCTCGGCCGCGGTGATCAGCTGGCTGGGCGGGCGCGCGGACCGCGCCTTCGGGCCGCGCGCGGTGATCGTGGCGGCGATCCTGGCGCTGATGGCGGTCTGCCTGCTGCTGGTCGGCATGGACCGCACATCGGTCTTGGGCATCCCCACGCCCGACGCGATCCTGGGCGACCTGCGCCTGCCCGACCTGATCTTCTTCGCCTGCGGGGCGGTGATCGGGGGCGCGGGCGGCGCGCTGCAGGCGGCCAGCCGCACGATGATGGTGCGCCACACCAGGCCCGAGCGCGCGACCGAGGGCTTTGGCCTCTATGCGCTGTCGGGCAAGGCGACGGCGTTTCTGGCGCCCTTCCTCATCGCGCTGACGACCGATCTGACCGGAAACCCGCGCATCGGGTTTCTTCCGCTGATCGTGATCTTTCTTGTCGCGCTGGTTCTGCTAGTCTGGGTCGACCCCGAAGGAGAGGCCCGCCCGTGATCCGCAAGACCCTGACCGCCGCCGCCGTCCTGATGGGCCTGGCCCTGCCGGCCTCCGCGCAATCGCTGGCCAAGGACGTGTTCGGCGCCTTCCGGACACCCTCGGCGGGACCCGCCGTCTCGATCGGCAACTATTCCCAGGGCTGCGCGCAGGGGCTGGTCCAGATGCCCGAAAGCGGACCCAGCTGGCAGTCCATGCGCCTGTCGCGCGACCGCCACTGGGGCCACCCCGAGATGATCAGCTTTCTGCAGGGCCTGTCGCGGGCCGCGCAGCAGGCTGGTTGGCAGGGCCTCTATATCGGCGACATCAGCCAGCCGCGCGGCGGGCCGATGACCTCGGGCCATGCCAGCCACCAGATCGGGCTGGATGCCGACATCTGGATGCTGCCGCCCCCCTCGCTGCGCCTGACGCCGCAGCAGCGCGAAAGCCTGTCCTCGGTCTCGGTCGTGGCCAATGGCGGCACGGCGCTGTCGGGCAACTGGACGGGCGCGCACATGTCCATCATGCGCGCCGCCGCCCGTGATCCGCGGGTCGAGCGCATCTTCGTCGATCCGGTCGCCAAGGTCGCCATGTGCCAGATGGAGACCGGCAACCGCGACTGGCTGCGCAAGATCCGGCCCATCAACAACCACGACTATCACTTCCACGTCCGGCTGAACTGCCCCGCCGGGTCGATCTGCCAGCGGCCCAACCCGATTCCCGCGGGCGACGGCTGCGCCGAGGCGCAGGAATGGGTCAACATCCGCATCGACCCCAGCCGCGCGAAACCCTCGACCCCGGACCCGGACTATCGCCACCCCCGCACCTACCGGATGAGCGACCTGCCCAGCCAATGCACCACCGTCGCCTCCGCGCCCTGAGCCTGGCCCTGACGGCGGCGCTGACCGCGCCGCCGGCCATGGCGGACGCGGTGCTGGACTATGTCGGCACCTATATCTGGTCGCGCGACGAGGCCGGCTTCGGCGGCTTCTCGGGGCTGGAGATCGGCCCGGACGGGCGCAGCTTCCATGCGCTGACCGACCGGGCGCATCTCTACTGGGGCCGGATCGAGCGGGACGACCGCGGCATCGTGCGCAGCATGGCGGTGGCCGGGCGCGCCAATCTGCGCGACAGCAAGGGCCAGCCCCTGCCCCCCGGCTATACCGGCGACAGCGAGGGGCTGGCGATCGGCCCGGACGGGCGCATCCATGTCAGCTTCGAGGGGTTGAACCGCGTCGCCGCCTATGACGGGCCCGACGCCCCGGCCACGCCGCTGCCGTCCCTGCCCAAGCTGCCCGGCATCGGCACGAACAGCGGGCTGGAGGCCCTGGCCGTCGCCGATGACGGCACCCTTATCGCCATTCCCGAACGCTCGGGCGCCGAGAAGCGGCCGTTCCCGGTGCTGCGCTTCGACGGCGCCTGGAGCGAGCATGCCCGGATCCGCCGCGATCCGCGCTGGCTGGTCGTGGGCGCCGATTTCGGCCCCGATGGCTGGCTCTATGTGCTCGAGCGCGACTTTCGCGGCATCTTGGGCTTTGCCTCGCGCGTGCGCCGGATGCAGCTGACGCCGGGCGTCGTGCAGCAGGACGAGATCCTGCTGGAGACGCGCCCCCTGCAATACGACAACCTGGAAGGCATCGCGGTCTGGGACGACGGCATCGGCATCCGGCTGACGATGATCTCGGACGACAACTTCCTGTTCGTCCAGCGCACCGAGATCGTCGAATACCGCCTGCGCGAGGACCGGGCCTCCGCCATGCGGAATTGACAAGCGGCCCGCGACGGGCGTATGGCGCGCGCTGCCCCCGCCGGGGGCCGAGTTCTTCCGCAACCTTCGCAAAAACGGAAATGACCGATGACCCGCTTCCTGCCCGGCATCCTTGCCATGGCCGCCATCGTCATGGCCTCGAACGTCCTCGTGCAGTTCACCGTGGCCGACTGGCTGACCTGGGGCGCCTTCACCTATCCATTCGCCTTCCTGGTGACCGACGTGATGAACCGCGTGCATGGCGCGGCCGCCGCGCGCCGCGTCGTGCTGGCCGGGTTCGTGACCGGCGTCGCCTGGTCGCTGATCGCCGCCGGGCTGGACGCGACCACGCTGCGAATCGCCGTGGCCTCGGGCACGGCCTTCCTGGTCGCGCAGCTGACCGACGTGGCCATCTTCGACGCGCTTCGCGGCGGGCGCTGGTGGAAGGCGCCGCTGGTCTCGACGCTGGTCGGCTCGGCGCTGGACACGGCGCTGTTCTTCGGGCTGGCCTTCTCGGCGGCGCTGCCCGCCGACGTCAACACGGGCTGGGCCAACGAGGCGGTTCCGCTGCTTGGTCACGGACCGGTCACCGCGCTGTGGGTTTCGCTGGCAACTGCCGACTGGCTGGTCAAGCTGGGTCTGGCCCTACTGGCGCTTGTGCCGTTTCGGATCATCGTCCGCAATTTGTTGCGACCTGCCGCAGAAAGCTGATTGACAGGACGCCGATCTGTGTCAGCCTGTCATTACAGCAATCTTTTGAAAGGAGGTGGTCCAGTGTCTAGAGTGATAGTGGAGAGACGTTTCGGAACAGTCGGGGGGACCGCGGCCTGAGGGCAGACCCAAAGGTCACCACCCCTGGTTGGGACCGGACCTCCGTCCGCCCCTAACCGGACCATCTCCTTGGATCTCGCGGGCCGCCTTCTTGCTGGGCGGCCCGTTCCTTTTGGCCTGACCCCTCTGCGCGGGAGGCCGCAACCAAACGGGGGCGATGCCGCGGCACCGCCCCCCTCGCATTCATGATGACGCGCCTCAGGTCCGGCGCGGCTGCGCCAGGGGGGCGCTGCGGTCGCGGTTGGCGCGCATCGCCGCCACGACCACCACCGCCCAGACCAGCGCGGCCAGCCACCACACCCCGCCGCCGATCAGCGCCATCCCGATCAGCCCCGCCTGCACCACATAGTATGCCATGGTGATCAGCGTCTTGCGGATCAGGTCGCCCTCGCGGTCGGTCAGGCCGACCACGGCCGAGGCCGCGACGACGTTGTGCACGCAGATCATGTTGCCCGCGGCCCCGCCCACGGCCTGCAGCACCACGACGATGGTGATGCCTGCCAGATCCAGCCCGATCCCCTGCGCGGTCGAGAACTGGAACAGCGCGAACATCATGTTTGACACGGTGTTCGACCCCGCGATGAAGGCACCCAGGGCCCCCACGATCGGCGCGAACAGCGGCCAGGTCGCGCCGGTCGCTGCGGCCATGCCCTCGGCCAGGGTGATCGGCATGGACAGCATCCCCTCGGACCCCGAGTTGATGAAGACCTGCACCATCGGCACGGCCAGCAGCAGCGCGGGCGCCGCCGCCAGCATCGTCCGCCCCGAGATCGACCAGGCCCGCGCATAGGCCGCGCCCTTCATGCGGAACAGCGCGACCGAGATCAGCGAGGCAATGATCATGATCGTGCCCGGCGAATAGGCGAACTGCGCCGTGGCGTTGATGCCCGATCCGAACAGGTCGCGCAGGGCGATGGTGGTGTCCGGCCCGGTCAGCCATGCCTTCAGCGGCGCGATGGTGCGCGTCATCACCAGCAGCCCCGCAACGATGACATAGGGCATCCAGGCGGTGATCAGCCCGATGCGCCGGTCGTCGGGACCCAGCTCGGCCTGGTCGGGCTCCAGGTTGCCCTGCCAGCCCTCGCCCCATTGCGCGCGCGGCGGAAAGTCGAACCGGTCCGAGGGCAGGAACCATCCCGCCCGCGCCGCCGGCACGACGATCATCAGGCCGATCAGCCCGCCCAGCAGCGACGGGAATTCCGGCCCCAGCACGCGCGCGACCAGCAGATAGGGCAGCGTGAACGCAAGGCCCGCGAAGATCGCGAACTTCCACGCCCGGAAACCTTCCGCAAAGCTGCGGCTCTGCCCGAAGAAGCGGGTCAGCATGCCCACCATCAGCAGCGGGATCAGCACGCCCACCAGCGCATGGACCAGCGCCACCTGCGCGCCCACGACGGGCACGTATTCGGCCAGGGTCATCGGCGCGATGGCGGCCTCGACCTCGGCGCTGTTGGACAGGCCGGTATTGACGCCGACCAGCATCGGCGTGCCGACCGCGCCGAAGGACACGGGCGTCGACTGGATGATCAGCGTGACCATGACCGCCGCCATGGCCGGAAAGCCGATGGCCAGCAGCAGGGGCGCCGCAACCGCGGCCGGCGTGCCGAAGCCCGATGCCCCCTCGATCATGGACCCGAACATCCACGCGATGATGATGGCCTGGATGCGCCGGTCGGGCGAGATGTCGGTGAAACCGCGCCGGATCGCCCGGATCGCCCCCGATTCCTGCACCGTGTAGAGCAGCAGGATCGCCCCGAACACGATGTAGAGCAGCGTGACCGCCGTCACCAGCCCGTTGACCGTGGCGCCCGCGACCCGCGCCAGTGGCGCCTCCCACAGCACCAGCGCCAGCCCGACCGTGACCAGATAGGCCGCCAGCATCGCCAGCTTCGCCGACCGCCGCATCACGACCAGCAGGACAAAGACCACCGCCACGGGCAAGGCCGCGGCGATGAAGTACACTCCCTGTGACACCCCGTTCTCCTCCTCGAATTGTCTGCGCCAGTCGGGACAAAAACGGGACGGATTGCAAGAAAAAACCGGTCTGGAAACCAGACCGGTTGCGCAAACAGGGTCGGGACGGCGCGTCAGTCGCGGCGGATCGCGATGGCGATGCCCTGGCCGCCGCCGATGCACATGGTGATCAGCGCAGTGCGCCCGCCGCTGCGCTCCAACTCGTGGATGGCCTTGACCATCAGGATCGCGCCGGTCGCACCGACCGGATGGCCCAGGGCGATGGCGCCGCCGTTCGGATTCACGCGGGCCGGGTCCAGACCCAGGCCCTTGTTCACCGCCAAGGCCTGCGCGGCAAAGGCCTCGTTCGATTCGATCACGTCGAAATCGCCGGCCTTCAGCCCGGTCCGCGCCATCAGCGCCTCGACCGCGGGGACCGGGCCGATGCCCATGACCTCGGGGCGCACGCCGGCCACGGCATAGCCCAGGATGCGCGCCCGCGGGGTCAGGCCCGCACGTTCGGCGGCCTCGGCCCGAGCCAGGACCAGGGCCGCGGCGCCGTCGTTGATGCCGCTGGCATTGCCCGCCGTGACGCTGCCGCCCTTCTGGAAGACGGGCTTCAGACCCGCCAGCTTCTCCAGGCTGGTGTCCTTGGGATGCTCGTCCGTGTCGAAAGCCACCATGCCCTTGCGCGACTTGACCTCGACGGGCACGATCTGATCGGCGAAATACCTCGCCGCGATGGCCGCTGCCGCGCGGCGCTGCGATTCCATCGCGAATTCGTCCTGCTGTTCGCGGGTGATGTCATGTTCGGCGGCCACGTTTTCCGCCGTGACGCCCATGTGGCCGGTGCCCATCGGGCAGGTCAGCGCGCCGGTCATCATGTCCAGCATGACCTGATCGCCCATCTTGGCGCCGAACCGCGCCGACGGCACGACATAGGGCGAGCGGCTCATGCTCTCGGCGCCGCCCGCGATGGCGAAATCGGCGTCGCTCAGCATCAGCGCCTGCGCCGCGGACACGATGGCCTGCGCGCCCGACCCGCACAGGCGGTTCACGTTCATCGCGGGCGTGGTATGCGGGATGCCCGCCTCCAGCATGGCCACGCGGGACAGGTACATGTCGCGCGGTTCGGTGTTGATCACATGGCCGAAGACCACCTGACCGACCTGATCGGGGGCCAGGCCCGCCCGCTCCAGCGCGGCGCGGGTGGCGGTCGCGGCCAGCTGGATCGGCGGGATGGCCGCCAGGCTGCCCCCGAAGGTGCCGATGGCGGTGCGGGCGCCGGACAGGATGACGATATCGGATGCGGACATGGCAGGGCCTCCTCTTGCCTTCGGCGCGCAGTCTAGGGCGCGCGCCGCCTGCCGCAACCCGTGCCGTCACGGCAAATTGCGCCCGGCCGGGCAAGGCGCTATGTTGCGCAGGAATAACGAGAGAGCCCCCATGACCCAGACCGCCCCCCGGCTGCGCATCAAGCTGCGCCTGGAATACGATTCGCCCCTGATCCTGGGTCCGGGCAAGGCCGAGCTGCTGGCCCGCATCGGGCGGCTCGGCTCGATCTCGGCCGCCGCGCGCGAGATGGGGATGAGCTACAAGCGCGCCTGGACCCTGGTCGAGGAGATGAACACCGCCTTTGCCGATCCGGTGATCGACAGCGCGCGCGGCGGCGTCAAGGGCGGCGGCGCGACGGTCACCGCGACTGGACAGCAGGTGCTGTCGCATTACCGCGCGCTGGAATCGCTCCTGCGCGAGGTGGGGGCGGCGGAGCTGATGGCGCTGAACGCGCTGCTGCGCCCCGAGACGGGCGCGGACCCCGAGGATGCCTGAGCGATCGGCGGCCACCGGCCAGCTTCCGGCTTTGTGATTTCACAGGGCGGTGATTCCGGCTAGACTTTGGCAAAAGCCTAGAACAATCGAAACGAGGGCAGAATGAACAGGCTCCTGAAGCTGGCCATCGTCGGCCTTGTCGCCTCATGCGGGGGTGGCGGGAATTTCAGTGCGCCGCGCCAGCTGGACAACGCATGCGCCATCGCCGCCGAACGGCCCGCCTACATGCGCGCCATGCGCCAGACGGAACGCAAGTGGGGCGTGCCGGTCCATGTGCAGATGGCGACCCTGTATCAGGAATCGAAATTCATCGGCGACGCGCGCACGCCGCATCAATATGCCCTGGGGGTCATCCCGATCGGCCGGCAGAGCAGCGCCTTCGGCTATTCCCAGGCCCTGGACGGCACCTGGGAGGAGTATCAGCGCGCGACCGGCAACCGCCGCGCCCGCCGCGACAGCATCCGCGACGCGACCGACTTCATGGGCTGGTACATGCATGGCAGCCAGCAGCGGCTCGGCCTGTCGAAGCATGACGCGACCTCGCAGTACCTGGCCTATCACGAAGGACGCGGCGGTTTCGCGCGCGGCAGCTTCCGCCAGAAGAGCTGGCTGATGCGCGTCGCGGCCGGGGTCGGCCAGCGGTCCGAGATGTACCGCCAGCAGCTGGCCTCCTGCCGCCGGCGCTGATCACCGCCGCTTGACGGGGCGCGCGGGCCGAGGCCTTCTGTCGGCAGAGGACAGGAGGACCCTATGTATCGCGTCATCGGCATATCGAAATCCCGCGCGTTCCGCGTGCTGTGGATGCTGGAGGAGCTGGGCCAGGACTATGAGCATGTCCCGGCCAATCCGCAGAGCGACGGCGTGATTCCGTTCAACCCGGCGGGCAAGGTTCCGGTGCTGATCGACGACGGCACGCCGATCACCGATTCGACCGCGATCCTGACCTATCTGGCCGACCGCCACGGCGACCTGACCCATCCGGCCGGGACGCTGGACCGCGCGCGTCAGGACAGCCTGACGCAGTTCCTGCTGGACGAGTTCGACGCCGCCCTGTGGCTGGCCGCGCGCCACAGCTTCATCCTGCCGCCCGAGATGCGCCTGGCCGCGATCAAGAACACCCTGCGGTGGGAGTTCGAATCCAGCCAGGCGACGCTGGTGCGGCGCATGTCGGACGGGCCGTTTCTGATGGGCGACCGGATGACCGTGCCGGACGTCATCCTGGCGCATTGCCTGGACTGGGCGCTGTCGGCGCGCTTTCCGGTGACCGAACACCGGCTGACCGAATACATCGACCGGATGCGCCAGCGCCCCGCCTATCGGCGCGCCGCCGCGCGCTGAAGGTGTCGGGCGGCGCCCTCGCCGGCGCGCCGCCCGGTCGCCAGGCAGGCGGTCAGCAGATAGCCCCCGGTCGGCGCCTCCCAGTCCAGCATCTCGCCCGCGGCGAAGACGCCGGGCAGGGCGCGCAGCTCCAGATCCCCGGTCAGCCCCTCGGCGCGGATGCCCCCCGCGCTGGAGATCGCGCGGTCGAGCCCCATCGGACCCGCATGGCGCAACGGCAGCGCCTTGGCACGCCCGGCCCAGGCCTCGGGCGTGGCGGCGGGCGGGCCGCCCCATTCCAAGAGCAACGCGACCCGCACCGGATCGCCCAGCACCCGGCGCAGCCAGTTGCCCAGGCTCAGCCGTCCGCGCGGCTGCGCAAAGCGCCGCATCAGCGCGGCCGCGTCCAGATCGGGGGCCAGATCTACGGTCCCCGGCGCCCCGTCGCGCAGGGCGGCGGCCACGGCATAGACGCCCCCGCCCTCGATGCCCTGCGCGCCGATGACCCATTCGCCGCGGCTGACCTGACCGCCGGCATGGAGGGCCACGCCCTTGACGGCCTGGCCGAACTGCCGGGCCATGGCCTCCGACCAGTCGACGCGGAACCCCATGTTCGCCGGCCGGAAGGGCGCGACCGGCACCCCCGCCTCCGCCAGGAGCGGCACCCAGGCCGCATCCGATCCCAGCCTGGGCCAGCTGGCCCCGCCCAAGGCCAGGACGACCGCGCGGGGCCGCAGGACCTCCGGTCCCGCCGGGGTCTGGAATTGCCAGCCGTCCTCCAGCCCGACCCACCGCCAGCGCGGGCGCAGATCGACCCCACCCGCCGCCAGCCGCCCCAGCCAGGCCCGCAGCAGCGGCGAGGCCTTCATCCCCACCGGAAAGACCCGCCCCGTCGATCCCGCGAACAGCGCGATGCCCAGACCCTCGGCCCAGGCCCGGACCTGCGCCGGGCCGAAGGGGCCGTCCGCGGTGCGCAGCAGGTCGGGCGCGTCGATATGGTCCGCGAAGGCCCCAAGCGGTTCGTCGCGCGTCAGGTTCAGACCCGACTTGCCCGCCATCAGGAACTTGCGCCCCAGGGACGGCATCGCGTCCGCCACGACGACGCGGCGGCCGGGCGCCATCAGCACCTCGGCGGCCATCAGCCCGGCCGGGCCGCCGCCGATGATCAGCGCGTCGATGTCCCCGCTCACCGCCGGCCCCGCGGCTTCATCACCAGCCGCAGGAGCGCACGTTCCACCAGCGGCATCTGCGGCGCGCGGCTGGAGGAGCGCAGCGCCATGTCCGTGGACAGCAGCAGCGCCACCGCCTCCTCCAACGGCGCCATGCCCCAGCTCTGCGCCTGCCGCGCCATGCGGTCGCGCCGGGGGCCGAAGACCGGGGGCCGGGCACGGGCCAGCGCGACCGCCGGTCCCGCCGGGTCGGCCGCGGCCAGATGCAGCGCCCGGAAATGCCGCAGCGCCGCGATGCACAGGGTCACCGGGGCGATGCCCTGCTGCGCGATGCGCCGCATCAGCGGGCCGAAATCGCCCTCGCGCCGTTCGGCGGTGCAGTGGATCAGCTCGTCCAGATCGGCCTCGATCGTGGCGGGGGCCAGCAGCGCGATCTCCTCGACCGTCAGCGGCGTCGGATCGCCGTGCTTGTAGAGGCCGATCTTCTCGATCGTCTGGCGCAGATCGCCCGGGTCCAGCGCGCGCGCCAGCAGCATCATCTCGCGCAGCGCGTCGCGCGGCACCTCGCGCAGCCCCGCCTCGGCCAGCCAGCGCGCGACCTCCTCCTCGCCGGGCGGGTCGTCATAGATGGGCGCGCAGACCGCCTGGCCATGCGTCTCGAACAGCTTGCGCAACGCCGACGACTTGGTCAGCACGCCCGCCGTGACCACGATCACCGCATCGCCCTGCCGCCAGCCCTCCAGCGCGGACCGCACCGCGTCGGCCGCCTGGTCGGTCGCCTCCTCGACCACGACGGCGCGGGGGCCGGGAAAGAAGCCCACCTCGCGCACCGCATCGACCAGCTGCGCCGGATCGCGCTTCAGCCCGCCGCCGGGCATCCGGGTCAGGCGCATCTCCTCGTCGGCGCGCTCGCCCAGAAGGGCGCGGACCGCCTCGGCCCGCTTCAGCGCGACGCGCATCGGGTCCTGCCCGTGGATCAGCAGGCCGGGCCGCGACGGATCCGGCCGGGCCAGATAGCGCGCGATCTCGGCTCCCTTCAGCAGCACCGGCTCAGCCCGGCAGCCGCGTCGCCGCCGCCAGCAGCCGCGTCACCACCTGATCGGCCAGCATCAGCGCCAGCCGCTCGCGCGCATCGCCCTCGGCCGCCAGCGTCGAGATGGTCGTGCCGGTCGTGGAATAGGAGGTGAAGCTGCTGACCCGGCCGCGGGTGATCTCGGCCCCGTCGGGACCGGTCAGCACGAAATCGGCGGTGCCGTTCAGCGAATAGCGCGTCGTGACCTCGTCGGGCGTGATCGCCTGCGACACGACGCCCGCGCTGATGCGATAGTCCAGATCATAGACCGCCGCATCCTCGGGACCCAGACGCTCCGCCAGGCGGCGGTTGAAGACGAAGTCCAAGGGCGTCTCGGGGTCGCGCGAGCGGACCTTGCCGAACAGCCGCCCGCCCCCGCCCGCCGGCCCGTAGACCGGCGTCAGCCCGCATCCCGCCAGCGCCGCCAGCGCCAGCAGGGCCGCGCGGCGGTCAGGCGACCACATTGACGATCCGCCCGGGCACGACGATCAGCTTCTTGGGCGCCGCGCCCTCCAGGAACCGCTGCACCGTCTCGTCGGCCAGGACCAGCGCCTCGATCTGATCCTTGGGCATGTCCTTGGGCACGGTCACCTCGGCACGGCGCTTGCCGTTGATCTGGATCGGCAGGGTCACGCTGTCATCCTCCAGCAGGGCCGGATCGGCCTGCGGCCAGGCCGCATCCACGACCATGCCCTGCCCGCCCGAAATCGACCAGACCTCTTCGGCCAGATGCGGCACCATCGGCGCCATCAGCTGCGCCATGATGCGCAGCACGGCGCGGCGCGCCTCGCCCCCGGCCTGCGACCGGCCCACCGCATTGGCCAGCTCATAGAGCTTGGCGACGGCCTTGTTGAAGGCGAACCCCTCGATGGCCTTCGTGACATCCGCGATGGCGCGATGGGCGGCGCGGGTCAGGGCCGGGTCGTCGCCGCCCGCCTCGGGGGCCTCCTCGGCCAGGCGGAAGACGCGGGCCAGGAACTTGGCCGCGGCCTCGGCCCCGGCGGCGGTCCATTCCACGTCGCGCTCGGGCGGGCTGTCCGACAGCATGAACCAGCGCGCGGTATCGGCGCCGAAGCTGCTGACGATATTGACCGGATCGACGACGTTCTTCTTCGATTTCGACATCTTGGCCGAGGGGATGATCTCGACCGGGGCGCCGTCGGCCAAGCGGCCGTCGGTCACGTCCTCGGGCAGGTGATAGACGGGACGGCCACGCGCGTCGGTGGTCTTGTAGATCTCATGCGTGACCATGCCTTGCGTGAACAGCGCATCGAAGGGCTCCTTCGCGGCCTCCGGCAGGTGGCCCGTCCTGACCATCGCGCGCGCGAAGAAGCGGGAATAGAGCAGATGCAGGATCGCGTGCTCGATCCCGCCGATATACTGGTCCACGTTCATCCAGTAATCCGCATCCGCCCGGTCGGTCGGCGTCTCCGCCCCCGGCGACGTGAAGCGCGCATAATACCAAGACGAATCGACGAAGGTGTCCATCGTGTCGGTCTCGCGCCGCGCGGCGCCGCCGCATTTCGGGCAGCTCGCCTGACGCCAAGTCGGGTGGCGGTCCAGCGGGTTGCCCGGCACGTCGAACGTCACGTCCTGCGGCAGCAGCACGGGCAGGTTGGCCTTCGCCTCGGGCACCGTGCCGCAGGTCTCGCAATGCACGACCGGGATCGGACAGCCCCAATAGCGCTGCCGCGAGATGCCCCAGTCGCGCAGGCGGAACTTGGTCACGCCCTCGCCATAGCCCTCGGCCTCGGCATGGGCGATGGCGGCATCGACCGCGGCCTCGCCGGTCTGGTCGGCCGCGCCCGCGAACCCGCGCACATAGGTCACGACCTCGGTCTTGGCAGGCACGAAGGGCGCCGCCGCCACCAGCGCATCGGCCTCCTGCACCGACATGCCCGGCTGACCGAAGGTCGCGCGGATCGGCAGGCCGTATTTTACCGCGAATTCGTGGTCGCGCTCGTCATGCGCGGGGCATCCGAACAGCGCGCCGGTGCCGTAATCCATCAGCACGAAATTCGCGATCCAGATAGGCAGGCGCCAGTCCGGGTCCAGCGGATGCGCGACGCTCAGGCCGGTGTCGAAGCCCAGCTTGGGCGCGGTCTCGATGGCCTCCTCGGTGGTGCCGATGCGCCTGCATTCCTCGCGGAAGGCCTCGATCTCGGGGCGGCTGGCGGCCAGCTCCTTGACCAGCGGATGATCCGGCGACAGCGCGACGAAGCTCGCCCCCATCAGCGTGTCGGGGCGGGTCGTATAGACCTCGATCGCCTCATGGCCCGCGGGCGCATCGACCGTGGCAAAGCGGAACTGCAGGCCCCGCGACCGGCCGATCCAGTTGGCCTGCATCAGGCGCACCTTCTCGGGCCAGCCCGTCAGCCCGTCCAGCGCCTCCAGCAGCTCGTCGCTGTAATCGCTGATCTTGAAGAACCACTGCGTCAGCTCGCGCCGCTCGACCGTGGCGCCCGACCGCCAGCCCTTGCCGTCGATCACCTGCTCGTTGGCCAGCACGGTCATGTCGACCGGGTCCCAGTTCACCTGCGCCGACTTGCGCGTGATCAGCCCCGCCTCCAGCATGTCCAGGAACAGCGCCTGCTGCTGCGCCACATAGGCGTCGTCGCAGGTCGCGAATTCGCGGCTCCAGTCGATGGACAGGCCCAGGGGCTTCAGCTGGTCGCGCATCGTCGCGATATTGGCATAGGTCCAGTCGCGCGGATGGCCGCCCTGCTCCATCGCGGCATTCTCGGCGGGCATGCCGAAGGCGTCCCAGCCCATCGGATGCAGCACGCTGAAGCCCTGCGCACGCTTGAACCGCGCCACCACGTCGCCCATCGTGTAGTTGCGCACATGGCCCATGTGGATGCGCCCCGACGGATAGGGGAACATCTCCAGCACATAGTATTTCGGACGCTCGTCGCGGATGGCGGTGAAGCTGCCGGCATCGGCCCAGGCCTTCTGCCAGCTGGCTTCGCTTGTCGCGGGATCATAGGGCATGGGGAACCTCGGGCATCGTTCGTTGCCCGCAGGGTCTATACGTCCGGCCCCTGCGGGTCCAGATGCGGCCTTACAGACGGCCGTCCTGGATGCGCAGCTGACGGGCGCGGGTCAGGATGGCGTCCTCGACCGCGCGGACGGTGCCGGGTTCCACCGCGACGCCGCCGGGACCCTGCAGCGACAGGCGCAGGCTGCGCGCGTCCAGCGCCGGGTCGCTGATCTGGATCGTGGCGCGATAGGACCGCCCGCCACCCGGCGGCGTGCCGTAGCCGGTCTGGATCACCCCGGTGAACGGGTCCACCGTCTGCACCGGCAGAAAGTTCAGCACGTCCAGGCTGGCATTCCACAGGTACTTGTTGACGCCGACCATCTGGTCGGGATTGCCCCCGCGGATGAACAGGTCCTGGATGCGGGTGGTGCGGGCGGTCGGACGCATGTCGGGGCCGTCGAACATCGTGCCGCCCGCAGGCTGCGTGCTGCGCCCCGAACCGCCGCAGGCGGCCAGGCCCGCACACAGCGTCGTGACGATCATCAGGCGCGCGGCGCGTGCATAGGTCATCCCAGTCCCCCGAAGGTCAGTGCTCTGGCCGCCAGCATTAGCCCGGATCGCCCCCCCGAAACAAGCGCTTTGGCCCGCACGCGACGCGGCCCGGCGCCAGCAGAAAAAGGGGCGCGGGGCGTGATCTCACGAAAGTGTGGCGCAAGTGCATCACGGAAATGGGCAAAGAAATCAGCGACGGCTTGATTCCGTTGCATCACAATCTCGAAAGGGTGAAACCAATCGCATACCCAGGGCGGGACCGCCGACTTGGGCAATAGAGAGACAAGAGGGAACACACCATGAAAAAGGCTCTGATCGCCTCCACCGCGCTGGTCCTGTCCGCAGGCGTCGCCGCCGCCGACGTCACCATCTCGGGCTATGGCCGCACCGCGGTCGACTATCAGGACGACCGCGACCAGGAGGCCCAGATCTCCGCTCGCGTTCGCCTGAACATCCACGCCACCACCTCGACCGATCAGGGCGTCGACTTCGGTGCCCGTCTGCGTGCGCAGTGGGATCAGGGCGATGCGGGCATCGACTCGATCGCGCCGGGCCAGATCTACGTGACCGCCAGCGGCTTCACCGTCGCCGTGGGCAACGTCGGCACCGCCTACGACAACGCCGGCCTGATCTATGAATCGGAAGTCGGTCTGATCAGCCGTTCGTACGGCAACTCGGAAGGCGCGTTCTTCGCCTATGCGTCGAAAGCCTACGGCTCGAACACGCTGCGCAACGAGTGCGACATCGAGAACCCGGATGCGCCCTGCGACATCATCTCGGAAAACCAGACCCGCAACCGTCTGGGCGTCTCGGTCGAGTATGCGGTTGACGCGCTGACCGCCCGCTTCTCGTATGTCGACTCCGACCAGACCAACGCCCGCAACGACGCTGGCGACCTGATCGTCACCAACGAAGACGAACTGGGCATCTCGGTCGACTACGACTGGAACGACATCGCCCTGTCCGCCGCTGCGGTGAAGGACGGCGCCGGCATCGACGGTAACGACCAGTACTTCGTCGGCGCCTACTACACCCTGCCGGGCACCGAAAACGGCGTCGGCCTGAACTGGCTGGACAACGGCACCGACGGCACCGACGATCTGGGCAAGACCATCGTGCTGTACGGCGACTATGTCGTCGCGCCGCTGACCACCCTGTCGGCCTACATCGCCAACAACAACGCTGACGGCAACGAGACCGACAACGCGTTCGGCATCGGCGCCAAGTATGACCTGGGCGGCGCCTACCTGGCCGGCTCGCTGGAGCGTGGCTATCAGGAAGAAGTCCGCGGCGACTTCGGCGTCCGCTTCGACTTCTGATCCTTCGCGATCGACCATCATCTGAAAGAGCGGGCCTTGCGCCCGCTCTTTTCTTTTTGTCATGGTGGGGACATGGCACTGGACGACATCACCCGCCGCATCCGCGCGGCCGAAATCGCCGCCGGCCGCGCGCCCGGCAGCGTCACCCTGATCGCGGTCAGCAAGCTGCAGCCCCCCGAGCGGGTCGAGGCGGTGCTGGACGCCGGCCACACCGTCTTCGGCGAGAACTACGTCCAGGAGGCGCAGGGCAAATGGCCCGCCTGGATCGCGGCCCATCCGGGCGTGTCGGTCCACATGATCGGCCCGCTGCAGTCGAACAAAGCCCGCGCCGCCGTGGCGCTCTTCGACGCGATCCACACGCTGGACCGCGTGACGCTGGCGCGCAAGCTGGCCCAGCAGATCGCCGAACAGGGCCGCAGTCCCGATCTTTTCGTGCAGGTCAATACCGGGGACGAGCCGCAGAAGGCCGGCATCCTGGCGGATGAGCTGCCGGGCTTCCTGGCGCTCTGCGCCGATCTGGGCCTCGCGCCGCAGGGGCTGATGTGCATCCCGCCCGACGGCATGGACCCCGCGCCGCATTTCCGCCTGCTGGCCGATCTGGCCCGCGATCACGGCCTGACGGGCCTCTCCATGGGCATGAGCGCCGATTTCGAGACCGCCATCGCCCATGGCGCGACCCATGTGCGCGTGGGCTCGGCCATCTTTGGCGCACGGACGGTCTAGCGCACCAGGATCGGCGTGCCCGGCGCCGCCCGGCGCGCGATCCAGAGCAGGTCGCGCCGCGCGAAGGCGATGCAGCCCTCGGTGCCGTAACCCGGGCGGCGCCACTGATGCAGGAAGATCGCCGATCCGCGCCCCGGCACCGCCGCCGCGTTCCAGTCCGTCGTCAGGACCAGGTCATAGAGCGGATCGGCCCGCCGCAGCCGCTCATGGCTGGCCGCCAACGGCGCGCGGACATGCCGGTTGTAGGCCGCATGGTCCGGGTCGTCGCACCACAGATCGCCCGGCCCGATCGCCCTTGCCCAGGGTGCCGGGCGGGTCAGGCGATCGGGGCGGTACCACAGCCCGGTGACGCGGTGGCGGCCCGCCGGGGTGGCGTGGTCGCCCTCGCGCTTGTCCGCGGTGATCCCGGCGCGGCCGATGCTGCAGGGGATCAACCGGCCCAGAAAGCGCAGCCCCTGCGGGGTGAGGACCATGCCGCTCACAAAAGATGCCCCGACTTGGCGGCCTTGACGTCCAGATAGGCAGCGTTGTGACGGTTCGGCGGCACGACCAGCGGCACCCGTTCGGCGACCGCGATTCCATGGGCCCGCATCATCGCCACCTTGCGCGGGTTGTTCGTCATCAGCCGCACCGCACCGAAGCCCAGACGCCGCAACAGCGCCGCGCCGATGCGGAAGTCGCGCTCGTCATCCTCGAAACCCAGGCGGTGGTTCGCCTCGACCGTGTCGAAGCCCTGATCCTGCAGGGCATAGGCGCGCATCTTGTTGGCCAGCCCGATCCCCCGCCCCTCCTGGTTCAGATACAGAAGCACCCCTGCCCCCGCCTGCCCCATGGCCGCCAGCGCGGCGTTCAGCTGGGGGCCGCAATCGCATTTCAGGCTGCCCAGCACGTCGCCCGTGAAACAGGCCGAATGCAGCCGCGCCAGGACCGGCGCGTCGCGGGGCGGATCGCCGATCTCGACGGCGTAATGCTCCTCGGCGCCGTCGTCGGGGCGGAAGATGTGCAGCCGCGACCGCTCCGCCGCCAGGATCGGCAGGCGCGCGGCCGCGACCGGGGCCATGGCCGCCTCGGCCGCCAGCTCCGCCAGCGTGGGCCCGGGCGGCAGCGCGGTCAGGCCCGGCGGGGCGGGGGCCGCGACCAGCAGCATCGCGGGCAGCAGCTGCGCGGATTTCGCCAACGCCAGCCCTGCGCGATGGGCCGCCGTCCCGCCCTCGCGCAGCGCGATCAGCGGGCCCTTCATCGGCGTCATCAGGTCGCCCGCCGGATCGGCCAGCGCCCGCAGCCAGGCCAGATCGGCCCCCGCGGGCACCGCGACCCGTACCAGATCGCCGTCATAGGCGCGCGCCTTCAGCGTCTCGGCCCGCCGCGCGGTCAGGACCAGCACAGGCGTGCCCAGGGCGCGCAGATCGGCCAGCCGGGGGGGCGACAGCGTCTCGACCGCGGCGGCCAGATGGTCGCCCAAGGCCACCGGCAGGCCCATGCGCAGATCGGCGCGGGCGCGGGCGATGGTCTCGGACAGGGTGGGGATCAGGCTTCGGTAACGGGGTCGTCTCAGTCAAGCCATTTCACGCATGCGCCGTCGTCCGCGAATTGGCGGTTTCAGGTTTGTTATGATCGTCGCACGTCTGGCA
>NZ_JBYLFR010000027.1:0-25278 GCF_057748165.1 Paracoccus sp. NIOT.M2S5SZ12 | reverse complement strand
GACCAATCCGCAACAGACATGACAATCCCTCCCAATCCCAGAGAAAGATGAACCAGAAACGCAAGGCAAATGCAACTGTAGTACTAGTCAACAAGCTCGACGCCGAAGCCCGGGCCGAACGTCAGGGGCGAACCGCAGACCTGATCTCCCGTCTCGACTTCCTGATCCTCGACGAACTCGGCTATCTTCCGTTCGCCCAGACCGGCGGCCAGCTCCTGTTCCACCTGATCAGCAAGCTCTACGAGCGAACCTCGATCATCGTGACAACCAACCTGGCGTTTGGCGAATGGCCAACCGTCTTCGGCGACGCGAAAATGACCACCGCGCTCCTCGACCGTCTGACGCATCACTGCGAAATCGTCGAAACCGGCAACGAAAGCTGGCGCTTCAAGAACCGGGCGTAAACCGAAAAGGCGACCCCGCTGGCCCGCCGCCGCTGCGTTACATGGGGACTACGCAGCGCCGGGCCAGCTCAGCACCGGAGGGGTCAATATTGGACGCCGATAAGGGGTCACGATTGGATGCTGATTGACAGCCTACAGGCCAACATCTTGGCACATTGCGATGCCGTCTGGGGAGGGCGGCAACCATCCCATCTATCGATGGTGGACATCTAGCAGGCACTCCATCTCCCCGTCAGAGCGGGGAAACCGGACGGATACCTTTCACACGGTTCGTGGCAACTCCGTTCCGGCGGTTGGCCTGTTCGGGCGGGGGCTCCGCGCCGGCACCATAGCCCAGATGCGCCGTCAGTTCGGCTCCCAGCATTCGTTCCATCAGCCGGACCTTCAGCTCTTTCATCAGCCCGGCATCGCCAAGCAGATCCTCAGGCCGCTTGCAGCCTTTCAGCAACTCGTCCAGCAGTTCGTTGGAAATTGTCATCGTCAGTGCTCCTTTCAGGAAGCATGGACCGATTCAGCGATACACAGAAGACCGGACACTCTCCTATCTAGCGACGCTTGTCGATGAAGCCCCGTCGAAACCGCCTAAATACATCTCGGAAACCGATCCCGAGGCCGCCTGGTCGGTCAAGGATGGCCCCGGCCGCTTCAGCTATGAAACCAATTACCTGATCGACACCGATCATGGGATTATCGTCGATGTAGAGGCTACGCCTGCGCGCCTGAGCCGAGAAATCACCGCCGCCAAAGCGATGCTGGACCGCAGTGCCGACCGGCACGATTTCCGTCCTGACCGGATCGCGGCGGATGGTTCGTACGGCACCGGCCAGTTCCTGGCATGGCTCTGGCGGCGCAAGATCACGCCGCATGTGCCGGTGCTCGACCGCCACCACCAGACGGGCGGCAAATACGATATCGGGTACTTTCAGTACGACGCCGAGCGCGACAGCTACACCTGACTCGAAGGTCATGAAATGCCGCTGCGCCGGATCAGGGAAAAAGACCGGATCAAAAGCTACTATTCCGGCAAGCCCACCTGCGGCACCTGCCCGATCCGCAAAGCCTGCACCGACGCCCCATTCCGCACCGTGACGCGCCACATGGACGAAGACGCCCGTCAGGCCGCGCGCGATCTGGTCAGCAAGGCAGCCTTCGACACCAGCCGACGACGTCGCAAAAAGGTCGAGATGCTGTTTGCCCACCTGAAACGGCACCTCGGCCTCAAACGCCTCCGGCTCCGAGGGCTGAAAGGGGCCACCGAAGAATTCCTCCTCGCCGCCTCCGCCCAGAACCTAAAACGTATGGCCAAAATGGTCCCCTGCTAAGCGCCAAAGACCAGACCGACAAAACCCATAGCTTTGACCGCTATTACAGCGGGTTAAAACGGTTTAACCACCCCAAACACAACATGTAGTAAGTCGAGTTTTTCACCTAAATCGACCGTTTTGGGCGCGTAGTTTCTGGCAAGGGGTTATTGTCCTCCTAACCGACGCGCTTCAGGCTTTCCGCGCAAGTTCTGCAGTGGCGAACTCTGCTACTCCTTCGTCAACACCGTTTGTGAAGCAGGCCACCGTCACTGGGTCTGGTCTGTCTGGGAAGTGATAGACAGCGTTCACACTGAACGGTCCAAGCGCAGCCGTCACGCTTGGCCCGAAAGAGCTCACCGGACCACGACGCCACTTGCCCTTGTGAGCGGCAGCAACGAGGACTGCACCCATGCAAGAACCCTGTTCAGGATGTCGGGCGCCGTCCGATCCAGCGGCGCAACGGTTGACCGTAGGTCCGGGTGAAGGCCTTTTCCAGGGCGGCAGCATCCGAATATCCGCAGCGTAACGCGATCTCTCGCAGCGGCAGCTCGGTGGCCGTGGCCAGTTCCCGCGCCCGCGTCAGGCGCAGCATCTGGGCATAGCGCCCCGGCCCCATACCGATCTCGGATTTGAACATCCGGTTCAGGCTTCGCAGCGACGTACCGATCGTGGCGGCAAGGTCAGAAAGTGGCATGGGCGTCTCGACCTGCTCGACCATCATGCGGATGGCTTCCTGCAGCTTCTGCGATCCGCGACTGCCAATCCCCAGCCCCATCCGCGACCCAGCCTGCTTGCGCACGGCGTCATGCAGGAACATCGAGGTCGCGGCGAAAGCAGCCGCGGTGCCGAACGTCCGCCCGACCAGGGCCAGCATCATGTCCAACGACGATGCCGCGCCGCCGCTGCTCCAGACCGGACCGTCCAGGACGTATCGCTGATGGCTGACCGTCACCTCGGGGAAAGCCTCGGCGAAATCGGCAAGCACGCTCCAATGAAGCGTCGCCGTGTGACCCTGCAACAGCCCTGCTCGCGCGATCAACCAAGAGCCGCAATCGGCGCCGATCAGACGTGCCCCCCGTCGTGAAACGCGCCGCAACAGCGACGAGATGCGACCCGTGGAATGCTCGCGAAACCCGTATCCCGCCACAACAAGTAGTGCGTCCGGCGCCCCTAGTTCGGCCAGCGGCATGTCGGGCAGGACCCGCAAGCCGCTGGAACTGCGCACGGGGCCGTCATCGGCGGTGACGGTGCACCATGAAAGCTCGGGATAGCCGTGATCGTGAACCGCGCGCAGCGGCTCAATCAACGAGGACAGGACGAAGTTCGAAAAACCGTCGAACAGCAGAACGGCATAGCGAGGCATGGAAACGGGGCCATTTGTGACAATAAAATGGCATTATTGAACAACAAATGCGTAACGTGAACCCATATGATCGCCCCATGCTCCCGGCATCGGACGACCGGGGGAAACCTGACATACCCAAAAGGAGGAAACCTTGCCCCTGAGCATAAACCGCGAGGTCTTCATCACCTGTGCCGTGACCGGATCCGGTGGCACGCAGGACCGCAGCCCCCATGTGCCACGTTCGCCCCGCCAGATCGCCGAAAGCGCGATCGAGGCAGCAAGGGCGGGTGCCGCCGTGGTCCACTGCCATGTCCGCGATCCCGAAACCGGCGCACCCTCGCGCGACCTGGCGCTCTATCGCGAGGTGACCGACCGCATCCGCGCGGCCGATACCGATGTCGTGCTGAACCTGACGGCTGGCATGGGTGGAGACATCGTCTTCGGTTCGTCCGAGGCCCCCTTCCCCGTCAAAGCGGACGCCACCGACATGATCGGTGCGACCGAGCGGATGGCCCATATAGCCGAATGCCTACCCGAGATCTGCACGCTGGATTGCGGGACCATGAATTTCGCCGAGGCCGATTACGTCATGACCAACACGCCCGGCATGCTGCGGGCCATGGGCGCCATGATGACCGGGCTGGGCGTCAAGCCCGAGATCGAGGCCTTCGACACGGGCCACCTGTGGTTCGCCAAGGAGCTTGTTCGCGAGGGTACGCTTGCATCTCCAGCTTTGGTGCAACTGTGCATGGGCGTGCCATGGGGCGCGCCGAACGATCTGAACACCTTC
Organism: Paracoccus sp. NIOT.M2S5SZ12; assembly: GCF_057748165.1. Lineage (NCBI taxonomy): Bacteria > Pseudomonadati > Pseudomonadota > Alphaproteobacteria > Rhodobacterales > Paracoccaceae > Paracoccus > Paracoccus sp. NIOT.M2S5SZ12. Next base: position 21,435 of record NZ_JBYLFR010000027.1, on the reverse strand, counting down.
ATGGCGATGGTGAACAACGTGCCGGCCGACTGGCCCTGGTCGGCCTTCAGCCTGGGGCGCGACCAGATGCCCTATGTCGCGCAATCAGTGTTGGCAGGCGGGAACGTGCGCGTGGGCCTCGAGGACAACCTGTTCCTGGACAAGGGCGTCCTTGCCACCAATGCGCAGCTTGTCGAACGCGCCTTATCACTGATCACGAGCATGGGGGCAAAGATCCTCGGCCCCCAGGATGTCCGCCGCAAGCTGGGCCTTCGCAAGCAGGCCCGCGTCGCGAAGGTGCCCGCATGACCGGGATGAAAAAGAAGGCCGCCATCATCGGCGGCGGCGTCATCGGTGGCGGTTGGGCCGCCCGGTTCCTTCTGAACGGTTGGGACGTCGCGATAGTCGACCCCGACCCGCAGGCCGAACGCAAAATCGGCGAGGTACTGGCAAATGCCCGCCGCGCGCTGCCCGCGCTCTATGATCGAGCACTGCCACCCGAGGGACGACTGAGCTGGCATGACGACATGGCCGACGCGGTTGCCGACGCCGATTGGGTGCAGGAAAGCGTGCCGGAAACGCTGACGCTGAAACATAAGGTACTGGGCCGGCTAAGCGCGATGGCCCCCGCCCATGCTGTCATCGGATCCTCGACATCCGGCTTCAAGCCGTCCGAACTGAACGCCGAAGGCGCCCGCGCCATCGTCGCGCATCCCTTCAATCCGGTCTATCTGCTGCCGCTTATCGAACTGGTGGGTGAGGCCGAAACCTGCACCCGCGCGTCCAAGCTACTGCGCGATGTGGGCTGCCATCCGCTGACCCTGCGAAAGGAGATCGAAGCCCATATCGCCGATCGCCTGCTGGAGGCGGTCTGGCGCGAGAGCCTCTGGCTGGTCAAGGACGGCATCGCCACGACCGAGGAGATCGATGAGGCCATCCGCATGGGCTTCGGCATCCGTTGGGCACAGATGGGTCTGTTCGAGACCTATCGCATCGCGGGCGGCGAAGCGGGAATGAAGCATTTCATGTCCCAGTTCGGCCCGGCGCTGTCCTGGCCCTGGACCAAGCTGATGGACGTCCCCGAGTTCAACGACGAACTGGTGGACCTCATCGCGTCGCAATCCGACGCACAATCCGGGCACATGTCGATCCGCGAACTGGAACGCCTGCGCGACGACAACATCGTGGGCATGTTGCGCGCGCTGCGTCGCACGAAGACTGGCGCCGGCGGCGTGATCACGGCGCACGAGGCCACCCTGCCCGCCCCCGTGCCGGGCGATTTGCCGGGCGACCTGCCGGTCACGGGCGACAGGCAGGTGCCGACCAGCTGGGCCGACTACAACGGCCACATGAACGATGCCGAGTACTTGCGCGCGGCATCCGATGCCACCGACCGCTTCATGGAGATGATCGGCGCGGATACGGATTACATCGCCTCGGGCTGCAGCTACTTCACGGTCGAGACGCATACCCGCTATCTGGCCGAGGTCCATGCGGGCGACCGTCTGCGCACGACCACGCAGGTGATCGACGGCACCGGCAAGCGGATGCACCTGTTCCACCGCCTTGTGCGCGGCGACGGGACGCTGGCCGCCACGGTCGAGGTGATGCTGCTGCATATGGACCTGACGACCCGCGCGACCTGCAATCCCGAGGGTATCGTGGCCGAACGGCTGTCCCGGCTGGCCGCTGCGCATGCGGACCTGCCTGCCGAAGGCAGCGGTCGCCATGTCGGCCAGCGCAGCAAACCCGCGGTGGAACCCGCGTGACAACCTTGCGCCGCTGCATGATCTGTGGCGGCGCATCCCACCAAGTCATCCGAAACGGCCATGCAGCATGATTGCCATTGAACAGTTCGAACGCGAATTCCAATCCGGTCTGGACACGATGGCGCGTCTTCCCATGAAGGATATGCGTCGCGGCTACGACGTGCTCTGTACGCGTTTCGCTCCGGCCCTCCCGTGCGGCATGACCATTCGCGACAGCGCTGTCGGCGGCGTGCCGCTGCGCCATCACCGTCCGTCATCCTGTAAGTCCGGCACGGTGGTATACCTGCATGGCGGAGGCTTCACGATCGGATCGCTCGACAGTCATCAGGGTGTCGCCTCCGGGCTCGCGCAGGGGCTGGGCCGCGAGGTGGTGGCAGTCGGCTATCGCCTTCTGCCTGAGGCAAGCTATGCCGATGCGATGATGGATTGCCGCGACGCGATCTTCGCGCTGGACCCGGTGGCGATTGTCGGCGACAGCGCCGGAGGGCGACTGGTCATCGACATCGCACAGGACATGGTCGACGCACCGCCACTGGGGTTGATCTATCCGGTCGTGGGACGGCCAAGGGCGGAAACGCTCGGGCCCGATGCGCCGCTTCTGTCGCGCGCGGACGTCCTGTCGGCCTGGACAGCCATCGAGCCCCATGCCCCGGCCGACGCCCCCTGCCCGTCCGCGCGGATCGAGGTTCTGGGCGTCTCGCGCGATCCGCTGACCCTGCCCCTTGAACATGCGGTCGCCGAATGGCGCGCCCTTGGGGCCATCGTCGGCTATCGGTGCGCGATCAACATGCTGCATGGCTGTCTGCACGCCCGCGAAGCCCTGCCCGCGATGAAGGTCGCCTGGGACGAATTCTGCGCCTCGCTGAAGGCGGCGATCGACGGATGACAAGAAGGGCCCGGCATCTGCACGGACCCCGCACAGCAACAAAGGAGAGCGATTTGAAGCATAATCTCGGCATCAGCATAGCGACGGTGCTGACGGTCGCAGCCCTTGTCGGGGCGGCCGCCATCGCACCCCAGACCTTCCAGTCCATGCTCGAGACGATCAAGGTATCTGTCATCGGCAATATGGGCTTCATCTTCACCTGGCCCGCATTCCTCGCATCGGTCTTCTTCGCCGTGGCAATGTTCACCCCGGTCGGCAAATTGCGCTTCGGCGAGGGTCCCCCCGAATTCTCGACTCTCAGCTGGATCGGGATGCTGTTCGCGACCGGGATGGGGATCGGCCTGCTGACTTGGGGTGTCCTCGAACCGAACTATCACGTCGATGCCGGTAACAGCCGCGATCAGGCGCTGCTCTATGCGTTCAACCATTGGGGCCTGCTGGCTTGGGCCGGATATCTGGCCGTGGGCGTAATCTTCGCTCATGCGATGCACAACATGGGCATCGGGAAGCCGGCCGAGACACTGCTGGGCGGCGGCGTGCTCAGCCGCATCAACCTGATCAGCCTTGTCGTCTCGACCGTGATCGGGCTGTCGCTGACCTTTTCCTATGCCGCCGACCCGCTGAGGCAGGCCGTCGCACGCTATACCGGCGTGGATCTGGACGCGGCGATCGTCATCCTGGTCCTGTCGGCCTTCGCCATCGCCTCCAGCACGACGGGCATCAAGCGCGGCATCAAGTGGCTCAGCAACTACAACACCCTGTTGGCTCTGATCCTGATGACGGGCGTCTTCGTGCTGTCGCAACCGCTGGAAATTTTGGGCACCTTCGCGCGTCTGGTCCCGGAATATATCGTGCGATACCCCGCGATGGCCACCGATATCGGCCTGGGCGATCCCGAACGCAAGGCATGGCTGGCCGACTGGCTCTATGCCTTCGAGGCGGCCTGGTACGGCTGGTTCGTCTTTACCGGCGTCTTCATCGCCCGGATCTCGAAGGGGCGGACCCTGCGCGAGATGGTCGTCGGCGTGATGCTGATCCCCAGCCTGTTCTCGTGCCTGTGGTTCACGGTCATGGGGATCGCCGCCCTGACGACCGGTTCCGGAGATGTCTTCGCCCTGATGTCCACGCTGGACGACAGCGGGGTCCTGTCGGTGATCCTGACGCTGAACATCCTGCTGTTCTTCGTAACCAGCGCGGATTCGGCGGGTCTCGTCTGCGAGATGCTGACCGTGCGCCATTCGCGCGCATTCTGGATCTTGATGATGGCGGGCCTGGCGGTCGTGATCAATCGGATGGATGGCGATATCTTCAAGGTGATTTTGTCGCTGATTTCGGTAGCTGCAATTCCGGTGGCATTCGGGGTCTTCGCCCTGACTGGTGGCTTCGTGCTGCTGGCAAGACAGGGCCGAACTGGCCCCCTTCGCTCAATCTGACCATGATCGAGTCAGCGAAGGCCCCCGTCACGGGGGCCTTTTCCTATACAACTGGCCTTGTTGCGCAAATGGGGCGGGGGATTCACTGCGCGAATCCTGCATGATAGCTGGCGGCCATGAGCAGACCGGCGAAAACCCCGTACAAGACCACCAACTGGCATAGCTACAATCAAGCGCTGAGGCAGCGCGGATCGCTGACCGTCTGGTTCGATCCCTCGATGCAATGGGAAGCGGCGCCTTCCGGGCGTCGCGGCCGCCAGCAGGCATACAGCGACGCGGCGATCCAGGCCTGTCTTACCATCAAGGTCTTGCTCGGCCTGCCACTCCGGCAAACGACTGGTTTCGTGGCGAGCCTATTGGAGCTGTCCGGGCTCGGGATGGGCCGTGCCGGCCTTCAGCACCCTGTCCCGGCGACAGAAGACCTTGGACGTGACCATCCCATACCATAGAACCGCATGGCGAGGCTGCGCATCGTTGCGAAGGCGGGGGAGCCGGCCCTAAGATCGTCGACTTTCCCGTGATGTTCAAGCCGCCGCCCGCCACATCCGGTATCGTCCCTGCCCTGTTACCTCCCGGATGAGGCCACGCTCGACCATCCAGTCGATGTTGCGCTGAACCGTTGCCCGATGCGTGCCTGTCAGTTTCTGGGCCATTTGGACTGAGACCAGAGGCCAGCTTGTGAAGAGGCCCCGCAGCATCGGTGGCGTCTTGCCCGAAAGTGGCGCCATCGTTCGCTCCGCGGCAGCCGACCAGTCCTCGATCTCCTCGAGCCGGCGCAGGGCTGCGAAGGTCGCGCTCTCCATCGCGTTGAGCCAGCGCGCCAACCGGGCCGGCGGGTCCCCGGTTGCGCGGAAGCCCCCTCCTCCGCCCATTGCGATCGGTGCGAAGAAAGCGCCGGGCGTGCTCCCTGACGGCGCGAGATCGCCGATCGCGACACGCACCGCTGTCACCGCGGCCTCCAGCGGATCATCGATCGGCGACAGCTCCGCGATATGCCAGAGATGGAAGCCCACGCAGGCCCGTGTCACGGGGTGGAGGTCTTCGGCCTGATCCATCATCGCGAGCCATCCGGCGGCCCGGTCATCGAATGCTTCGCGCTCTGCCATCTCGACGACGCGCGAAGAGGCCTTTGCCCGTTCGAAACGCTCTCCCTGCCCCGGCCGGTCGCGCCGATCAAGGAAGGCCTCCAGGTCGTCCGTTCCGGACCGAAGCGTCAGCAGCGCGGGTCCGCCGGACAGTCGGCGCACGGCCCAGCCGATCCGGTACATGGCCTGCGCATCATCCGTTGCGGTCGACACCCGCAGCGCCATGTAGAGTGACAGCCGGTCGAGTCCAATCCGGTCCTGCGTCAACCAGCTGAGATCCGCGGCTTCGATCAGGGCGAGCCGTTGCCGCCAGCCAGCCGGGCCGCGGCGCAGGCGTTCATCGAGGATCCCCAGGCGCGCAGCAACACGGGCGAGCTGCGCCGCCTGCCCGGCCTCGGCCGCGCGCCAGGCATCGACGATTTCAGATTCCCTGGCCTCGGGCGCGGGTCCGGGCGGCAGGTAAACCGGCTCGTCCTCAAGCGCCCCGGGCAGAAACCAGAGATCCGCGTTATCCTCGTCTTCGGACGCCTCCAGGTCTTCAAGAGGCACCCCGTCATCGTCCCATGATCTATGGCTAAATTTTCTCATATGCGCATTATAGGACTATTTTGCGCTCTTGGAGAAGGAATTTGAGATCTCTCCGTTTTCTCTACTATAGAGGTGTTCGAGCATGCCGTCTTCTCGGGACTGTTGGAGCGCCTCTCGTGAGCTTCAGCCCATAAAAACAAGGCTTCTCGTGCTCTGCACGACGAGAGAAATACCCATTGCACACGTTTACAAACGGTCATTTATTGATGATATATAGAATTGCATAAAGCCCTTTCCCATGCCCCAAATAGGCTATGCGCGCGTATCCACAGAGGATCAGACCCCCCTGCCCCAGTCTGAGGCCCTTCAATCTGCGGGTTGCGTAGAGATCTTTGAAGAGCACGCCTCAGGCGGAAATCGTGCGCGACCGGTGCTCGCACGGGTGCTTGAACGCGTCCAGAGCGGCGACACGCTGGTTGTCGTTCGGATCGACCGGCTTGCACGGTCACTGTCGCACTTGCTGGAGGTGATCGAATGTCTGGAGGCCAAAGGGGCATTCTTCCGTTCTCTCCAGGACCCCATCGACACGGCATCGCCACAAGGCAAGTTCACGCTGCAGGTTCTGGGCGCCGCGGCCGAGTTCGAACGCGCGCTGATCCGGGAACGCACCAAGGCGGGGCTGGCGAGCGCCCGTACCAAGGGCCGGGTCGGCGGGAATCCGGGCCTACGCGCCCGCGATCCAGTGGCACTGCGCAAAGTGCGACTCGCGCGGCAAGACGGCTACATGGAGCGGCTGAACGAGACGGCTCAGGACTGGGTGCCACATGTCCGACGACTTCGACCCGATATGGCCTGGGAAGACGTGCTGCGGATCATCAATGGCCCCCTGTCCCACGACCGCCGTTGGACACAGAGCCGCCTGCTGCGCGCCACGCGCGCCTATGTCCGCGACGGCTTTCTGCCTGAAACGGTTCTGGGCCGTGCCGGCCGACGCGAAACCGACGATCGCCTGCCCGCCATCGTCGCCGCGATCAAGGGCGCGAACCCCGGCATGACCCTCCAGGCGATCTGCGACCGCCTGGAGGCCATGCGCGAACGCACCCCGCGCGGACGGACACGCTGGCAGCCCTCATCGGTCAGGATGCTGCTGGAACGGGCCGAGAGGCTTGGGTTGCTGTAGGTTAGGCCATTTCGGCGAATGGGTTCACCAGCCGGAGTTGCTCCTCCACCAGAAGCCCATCATGCATGTCTTCGGTGTGGAGCGTCGTGCAGCCCGCGATCAGTGCCGCGGCAACGATCATCGCGTCATAGACTGAGAAACCATAGCGCTCCGCCAAGGCACGCCCGACCTCATGCGTCTGGATGGTCAAATCCTCGACCTGACACAGTGCCCGGACACCCGCTAGGAACGCGTCCGTCTCATCCCAACTGAGGCCCGCCTTGCGGCGGCAGTTCACTATCGCCTCGTTCAGGACCTGCACGCTGATCCGCGGCCCCTGCCCCAGGATCGCCTCGGCGCGATCTGCCTTGGGTCCATCATCCAGCAGGTAAAGGACGATATTTGTGTCGACGAACTCAGCGCTCATGCGCGGCGTCGCGGCTCAACCGCTCTTCAGCGGGCAACCTGCCCCGGAAACGACGCAGCCCTTCGAGCACCTCGTCAGCGCGGGGTTGGCGTTGGACCCTCAGAGTACCGTCGTCAGCCAAGAGGTTGATCTGATCGCCCTCTTTTAGACCGAGCTTGCGTACTAGGTCCGCGGGTAAGCGGACAGCAAGGGAGTTGCCCCATTTTGCGATCTGCATCTCTGCCCCCAAGGAAATGATATACTTTTGAAAATGTATATCCTATTCGGGGTGAAAGCAAACATTTTGACCATGCACGCCTCGCCTTGTGTTCGATCTTCGCATGGCCACTAAATCTAGAAAGAGCTTGCACGAATCTGACTCCTTCGGCAATAGTCACGGAAAAGGGCGACTAAACGCCGAAATCCGTGAACACGCCGTGGGCGCGAGAGGGCAGATGAGCAGAGACGAAGTACATGAAGACCTGAATGCTGTCATCCGACAGCACTCCGAATTGCTCGCGGCCCAACTGCACTCGCAACGCGAGAGTCTGTTTCCGCCTGATGCGTCAAAGTCTATGCGCAAGTTCACCTCTGGTGAAGCTGCGGCTTTGTTGGGCGTCAACGACTCCTATCTCAGGAAGCTGCACCTTGATGGTAAGGGGCCCTCGCCGGAAATTACATCGGGAAACCGGCGGCATTACTCCGTAGAAGACATTCAGAGCCTGCGCGCATTGCTGGAAAAGACTGCGCGGAAGCCTGGTGACTACCTTCCCGGTCGCCGTGCGGGCGATCACCTACAGGTCATCGGTGTGATGAACTTCAAAGGTGGCTCGGGCAAGACGACCTCGTCGGCGCATCTGGCTCAGCGCCTCGCCCTTAAGGGATACCGCGTCCTTGCAATCGATCTCGATCCACAGGCTTCGCTGACCGCCCTGCACGGGGTTCAGCCCGAATTTGACTTGCTGGATGGTGGTACGCTCTACGATGCGATCCGCTACGAGGACCCCGTACCGATCGCGGAAGTTATCCGCAGGTCATACATCCCGAATCTCGACCTGATTCCCGGCAACCTTGAGCTGATGGAGTTCGAGCACGAGACACCTCGCGCGCTCGCCCGAGGCAACGCCGGCCTGTTCTTCTTCCGTGTGAAGGAAGCCCTGGCCCAGGTCGATGACCGATACGATGTTGTCGTGATCGACTGCCCGCCACAGCTCGGGTTCTTGACCATGTCCGCGTTGTCGGCCGCGACGGGTGTTCTGGTGACTATCCACCCCGAAATGCTCGACGTAATGTCGATGAGCCAATTCCTTCGGATGACGGCCGACCTGATGGATGTCATCGCGGACAGCGGGGCCGACATGTCCCATGACTGGATGCGCTATCTTCTGACGCGGTATGAGCCGACTGACGCGCCCCAGAATCGCGTCGTGGCGTTCCTGCGCACGATGTATGGCGACAAGGTCCTGAACGCCCCCATGCTCAAATCAACTGCGATTTCCGATGCAGGATTGACCAAGCAGACCCTCTACGAAGTCGAGCGTAGCGCGTTCACACGAACCACCTATGATCGGGCAATCGAAAGCCTGAACGCGGTAAACGACGAAATCTCGCAGCTCATTCAAAAGACTTGGGGGCGGCCATGACGGCAAACAAGAAGAAGCGAATGTCCATGCTCGACAGTCTAGCAACTGCAGGAACACCGGCGTCGCCGGGCAGCATGATGTCAAGCAACCGGGCCTTGCGCTCGGCCCGCGATGCCGTCGATGCCCATCATGTCTGGGAGCTCGATCCGGATGAAATCGAAGACAGTCGGGTTGCCGACCGGCTTGATCCCGAGGACGTACACGACCTTCGCACCTCGATCGAACAGAACGGCCAGACCGTGCCCATCCTGGTGCGACGCCATCAAACCGAAAGCAGCCGCTATCTCCTCGTCTATGGACGCAGACGGCTGGAAGCGATCCGCAGATCTGACAAGGTGGACAAAGTCCGTGCGCTCATCGCGAATCTCGACGACAGCGCTGCCCTTCGCGCCCAGGTGTCGGAAAACACCGGTCGGCGTGATCTCAGCTATATCGAGCGTGCCCTTTTCGCACACGACCTTCTCGACAGCAGTTTTGGTTCCCAGGCTCAGATCGCAGAGGTCCTGAATGTGACCCGCTCGGCGGTGTCGATGTCGGTCTCGGTCGCCAAGGCAGTCGGGGCCGACCTGGCGCAGGCTATTGGGCCGGCCCATGGAGTTGGTCGCCCGCGTTGGGAGGCTCTGGCCAAGGAGCTTTCCGACGGTCGGATCGATCGAGGCGAACTCTGTGGGATCGCTCTGGATGCTCGCAACAAGGCCGCAGCTGGCGAACAACCTGATGACGCTGAGGAGCCTCAAACCGATCCGTCGGTGGTGGCGTTCGAGGCCGTATCGCGCCACCTTAAGAAGAACGCTGGTCAAGCGCGGGGTTCGAGATCGCGACCAAAAGCGACGGCGCTGGTGATCGATGGTGTCTCCGCGGGCACGATTAAGAAGTCGGCCCGAGGTGTCCGTCTGGACCTGACAAATGTGGACGATGACTTCGCAGATTGGCTCGAACGCCAAGCGCAAGACGTCGTTCAAGAGCTTCACGCGCGTTGGAAGCGCGAGTCGTGAGGAGAGGAAGAGCAGCAATGAAAAGGAGGCACGGTACAGGCTAAAGAAAAGGTCCCGCAAAGCTTGCGCTCCACGAGACCCAGACTTTGATCTTTGCACTTTCAAGGTAGTGGGCCAGCGCAGAAACCGCAAGTCATATGTGATTCGCGGAACAGCTTTTCTATGCCTTCGTGAATAAAATCATGGAATACACACCACTTTCGCCGTTTATGCGGCCGATCTCGTACGCCCATCTGCGTGTGATCGAGAAGCCTGAGGCGTCGCTACCGGGCAAGCCGATCAACAAGTGGGAGCTTCTTCGCGAGCTGTCCAAGGCCCAGGCCGCCTTTGGCGTTACCGAGCGCGATCTGACGGTCCTCCAGGGGCTTCTCAGCTTCTTTCCTGACGATGCACTTGGCGGGAACGCCGAGATGGTAGTCTTCCCCTCGAACAAGGCGATCTGTGAGCGCCTGAATGGTATGCCCTGCTCCACGATGCGGCGTCACCTCGCGCGACTTGTCGAGGCTGGTTTGCTCCAGCGGCGTGATAGCCCCAATGGGAAGCGCTACGTCCGCAAGCACGGCGAAGAGCGCGTCGCCTTTGGTTTCGATCTTTCCCCGCTCTACTGCCAGTCCGAGGAGATAGCACGGGCCGCAGAGGCCGTACGTGAGGCTGAGGAGCGCGTCAGGCGCCTGAGAGAGGTCGTAAGCCTCATGCGACGCGATCTCGCGGCCCTCGCGGAGTTCGGAGACGAGATGCAGCCAGGCCTAGGCTTCTGGGATCAGCTTCGCGACAAGGCTGTCCTCACAGCCCGCGCGCTTCGCCGCAAGCTGTCAATTGAGGACCTCGCGGCCCATCGAGCCGATCTTGAAGCTCTCCTAGACCAGGCACGGAACATCATTGACGGCTCTGAAACAGAGGAAATGAACACCAATGATACCCAATCTGAGCGTCACCATCATAATTCAAATAAAGAATCTATAGATCTTGAACCTGCCTTAGAAAAAAGCGGGGCGGCGGCCGGCGTGCCAGATGTGGATACGGATGAGCCTGTGGCTGACGTGGAAGAACCGGACACAAGACGCTTGCCAAAGATCCCGCTCCACCTGGTGATCGCGGCATGTCCCTCGCTCAAAACCTTCTACCAAGGTGAGATCCGACATTGGCATCAGCTTTTCGACGCAGCTTGCCATGTGCGGCCTGCCATGGGGATCAGTGCGTCCGCATGGGAAGAAGCGCAGCGGTTCATGGGGCCGGAGCAGGCGTCCATCGTCGTTGCTGCCATGCTGGAACGATTTGCCGACATCAGATCGCCCGGCGGCTATCTCCGCGCGCTGACGTCGAAGGCGGCGGCAGGCGAGTTCTCATGTGGGCCGATGGTCATGGCATTGATTGGGCGACGGAGCGCGGCATGATGTTCACAGGTGTGAACATGCTCGGGCAAGACCATCCCTTAGCCAGAGTTCACAGCTGTGAACTATCGTCGTTGTCTCATAATCAAAGGGCAGGGAGAGGGAAAGGTTTGTTGGTTTGAGGGGTGACGGGAAGTGAGATCGGGAGAGTGGCTTCCGGCGCCCGTCGCGGAGAAGATCTGATGGCGAAATCTACCCAGAAAGCCACCCTGTCCCCGTGCCGGGACATCCCCCTCGACAAGCTCGTGCTGAGCCAGTCCAACGTTTGGCGCATCGAGGCCGGCATCTCCATCGATGAACTGGCCGAAGACATCCCGCCGCGGGTTGCTGCAGAGCCTGAGCGTCCGACCCGTTCTGGCGGATGATGGGTCCGAGACCGGCAAGTTCGAAATCCCCGCTGGCGGCCGGCGCTTCCAAGCCCTGTCACTCCTGATGAAGCAGAAGCGCTTGGCCAAGACCGCGCCCATCTCCTGCATCGTGCGGGGCGCCAAGTCCCCGATCCTCGCCGAGGATGACCCGCTCGCTGAGAACATGCAGTGCGCTGCCCTGCATCCGCTCGATCAGTTCCGCGCCTTCGTGGCGCTGCGGGAGAAGGGTCAGAGCGACGAAGAGATCGCAGCCGCTTTCTTCGTCACGCCGCAGGAGGTCAAACAGCGCCTGAAACTCGCCGCCGTGGCCCCTGCCCTGCTCGATCTCTACGCCGAGGATGAAATGACATTGGAGCAGCTGATGGCCTTCACGGTCAATCCCGACCACGAGCGACAGGTCCAGCTCTGGGAGGCGATCCGGTCATTCTGGAATAAAGAGCACTATCTGATCCGGCGCATGCTGACCGAAACCTCGGTGCGGGCTTCTGACCGTCGTGCCTTCTTTGTCGGCGTCGAGGCGTACGAGGATGCTGGCTGCACGATGTTGCACGACTTGTTTGAGAGTGACAACAGCGGCTGGTTGGTAGGCCCTGCCCTCCTCGATCGTCTGGTCAGCGGGAAGCTTCAGGCTGAAGTCGAAGCCATCGCGTCCGAGGGCTGAAAGTGGATCGAGGTCTCGCTCGACCTGCCCCATGGCTACAGCCACGGTTTGCGGCGGCAGAGCGGAGATCCAGCGCCGATGACGGATGACGAAGGCGCGGCCCATGCCAAGCTGCTTGCCGAATACCGGGCGCTCGAGGAGGAATACGAGGGCCAGGACGAATTCCCCAAAGAGATCGACGCGAGTCTTGGCGAGTTGGAAGTCGCGATGGAGAGGCTCTAGGCTCGACCGCTGATCTTCGATGGGGAGGAGATTGGACGGGCAGGGGCTTTCGTGACGCTTGATCGCTATGGCGAGCTTGCCGTCTGCCGGGGCTTTGTCCGGCCCGAGGACGAACCTCGGCAAGATGCCGACGTCCACATCGGTGAACAGGCGGCAGGCGGGCAGGGCGCTGAGCTTTCAGCGGGGAGTAATGTGGATGGTATCCAACCCGGACGGCGCCGGCGTCGTTCACGCTGCACGAGGGGAACTTCTCCTCGGACAGAGTCATTCTCGTCACCATCATGCGAACGCATTCGGCTGACAGTGGGTTTACCTTCGAAGTGGCAGAGGAACCGAAGCCCGGACAGGTGCGCGTCCTGCTGGGTTTTGGCGGTTGCACGGAACTTCTCCACCTGACCGAGTCTGTCACGGCCGCTGAACTCTGGATCGCCAGGGAAGGCTATCGCAACGCGCGGCTCGAGATTGTCGGCAGCGAGGACGGCGATAGGGCAGGGGACAAGGAACTTGCCGTCTGAGCTCCCGTAGAACCCGAGGGGCCCGCCCAAGCGCGGGCCTCTCACAGCACGAAGCGTTCTGGAAACGGGCCGACGAGATGGGACTGACGGAAGAAGTTGCACCAGATGCTGACCCGGAGTGACTTTCCAGTCGATGCCGGACCGGCGCTCGATCCTGATTGTCTCGCAGCCGGTTTCGGAACCTTACCAATAGCGGCGGCATATGTTCCGCGTGATCATGATGCCGGCAAGATCCCTGCCATCCGGCAGGTTGCAACTGCCGATCCATCGGTCAGGACTGCGCCGCCCATCGGTCCGACAGACAAGATGGGCCCCTTCGACCAGGCGTTGCATCTCGATCTTGGCGCGCTGTCCGGCCGGCGTGCCCAGCTCGGCGCAATCAAGCGATCCAAAGCGAATGGCATGTCTAGGTCAATCCAGTCGGATCGCCTTTCCTTCCTGCCAGGAGCGCGTGGCTGCATCGGCGAGAACCTGCGCACGCAGCCCGTCGTCGAGGTCGGGGAGAATCGTCCCGGCGCGCGAGACGCCCGCCACGAAATGTGCCATCTCGGCGCGATAGGCAGCCTCGTATCGTTCAAGGAAGAAGTGCTGCGCCGGGGCCCTGCGGAAACCGCCCGCATCTGCAAGCTCGACCGTGTTTTCCAGCATGTGGTCGGCACGCAGCATGCCCTTCTGGCCATGCACCTCGATGCGCTGATCGTAGCCATAGCTGGCGCGGCGCGAATTCGTGATCTGGCAGATGCGGCCGCTGGCGGTGGTCAGGGTCACCGCCGCCGTATCGACATCGCCCGCCTCGCCGATCGCGTGATCGACCAGTGTCGCGTTGCCCTTAACAACGAGACAGGACGCTTTTGCGGCCCTTTTGTTTCCAAAACTTGCCCATAAATATGAGACGACTGAACTAATAGCATGAATCCTATGCGTTTATCTCACACAGTCCGCTGGAACTCTGTTTCATAATTATGGGCAACGATATCGCAGTTTAGGGCAAAATATCTCATTTAATGGCAAAAGAAGGGCATTGATTTTATTGGATTCTCTATTTCACATTTAAGGGCTCTGCCTCAATTTGTGTGGCGGAACGGTAGCATTCTCGCCCGCAACAATTCTGGACCGGCGCGACCATACATTGCGCGTTTGAGGGTCTTCAGGCGGTTGATCTGACCTTCTGCCTGGCCGTTGCTCCAAGGCATCTCGATGGCGTTCGTGACCGCGTCCAAGTCCCGGTTCAAGGTACGGGCAAAGCGCACGATGGGCGCCAGGTTGCTTTCAATCGCGTCGTCGATCCATGCAGGGAGCGGGTCTGCCTGGCGACCGCGAATGATACCATTGAACCGCATGGCGAGGCTGCGCATCGTTGCGAAGGCGGGAGAACCGGCCTTGAGCGCGTCGACTTTCCGCACCTGATCCGGGGTGAGCTTTCCGCGGGGTTTAACGCACAGGGCAGCCGCGATGACCGGGGAAATCGCGTGCCCCGTTTCCGGGTTCCGGACTGGCCTAAGTATCGCGTGCTCTACCTTGGGGTCGGTCGCTTGCTGTTCGGCTCTGCGCCAACCCGCCAGCAACCGCTGCAAATGCGTTTGACTCCCCTCGTAACCACGCTCTTGGATCAGACGGAACAGGGCGCTTCCAGTTCGAATGCCGTCCTTCCAGGATTGCCTCAGAAACTTTTCAAAATACCATGGGGAAGTCCGCTTCAAAGCGGCCCGCCTGCGGTCTGGCGGCGTCTCGAACTGCAGCCATTTCGCGATGCTGCGACGCGGAAACCCGGTTCGCCGCCCGATCTCGCTGCAGGAAAGCCCCTGATTTCGGAGCGCATGGATGGTGGTGAAAATCTCTTCCCGAGACGTCCTGTGCGCAAGACGTGACTTCAGAAGCCTGCCGGCTGCGGTGATATTGTCTGCGTCGGACAGCAGCGCCCTGCCGGTCGCACGGCCGTGGAGGTTCATTTGCTCCTCGATGGCCTGCCGCAGGTTTTGCACGATATGGAACCGGTCAGCGACCTGCTTCGCCTGCGGTGCCCCTTGCCGTGCGGCCTGGGCGTAGAGACCACACCGATCTCTGCTGATCACCTCAAGCTCAGGATGACGCCTCAGCCAGTCGGTGCAGGTGACGACATCTCGATCCTCGAGAATGTCGATCACCACGCGACGCTCCAGATCCACAATGATCGTGCCGTAGGTTTGCGACTTCCGCCAGCTCCAGTCGTCGATCCCGATGACCGTTGGCGCCTCGCCGGCGCCGTGAGCACACTGCTTCAGATGCCTGAGCACCGTGTCATCGCTGACCCCAAGGCCCAAACGATGCAACAACCTCTCGGCAGGTCGTCCGCCGGTCGCATGCCCCAGATGACTGACAATCTCCCCGACACGCGAAGTCCGACGTGCAAATGGATGCGCAATCGAGGCGATCTGGTCCGAGAAAGTCCGGCGTGGGCAAGCGGGTGCCTGACATCGCCAACGGCAAATCGCGAGATCAACCGTTACCTTGTTTCCATGCGCGGGATAATCCTGAAGCCGCCGACGCCGCCAGCCGTGACGTCGGCGTGAATGGAATCCACAGTCTGGGCAGATGCCGTTGGGCGCCAAGACGCCGAATACAAGCCACCCGCCGCGTTCACTTCGCTCCACGCTTTGAACGGCAACATCGATCCCGGGTGACCAGTGCTTCTTCGAACCCACAACTATCCCTCCTGAATTTTCCAGTTTCAGGATAGTTGCGCCACACAAAGTGAGGCAGAGCCCATTTAAGGGCAACGCGACAATCGATCATCACGGTCTTCCGTTCGCCATGCTCTGCAGCCAGGCCCGCCATTATCCTGGCGAAGACGCCCCTGTCGCTCCACCGCTTCCAGCGGTTGTAGAGCGTTCTCTGATTGCGGCCTTGTCAAGCGTGGGAAGTTGATGTCCGTCCGGGGTCATGGTTCTCTCCGAGGTCGCATTGAGCGCCTCATGATGGTTTTCGGCGGCGGATCGTCTCCAATGTCTTGTGCGGGGTGTGGCTCTGGCCATCCCATGCTCTACAGCGAGATCGATCAACCTCCGTCCCGTCGGGACTGCGCTCCCCGCGTCAGACGCGAGAACTCAGATCAGGCGGTGGCCTCCTTTGTCCATTGATAGTCAGTTCCATTTTTCCAGAGCGTCAGCATAAGCACTGCGATTTTGCGAGCCGTCGCGACGGCCGCCTTGCGGAAGCCACGCCGTCCCGCCAGTCGTACAGCCCAGCTTTTCAGCCGCGAGAAACGTTTCACCTGATGGATCACGGATGACGCCGCCTCGAACAGTAGCCCGCGCATCGCACCGTCACCGCATTTCGAAACGCGCCCCGACCAATCCATTTCGCCGGACTGATGTCGCTTTGGCGTTAACCCAAGAAAAGCGCCCCCATCCGACGTCCGGTTGAACCGACCCGGATCATCAACCAGTGCTATGAAGCTGAGGCGCGAACCGGTGCCGGGAAGGGCGTTCGCTCTCCCCTGCGGGAGGTTCAGCGGAACGGTTACCGGGACCGCGACTGGGACACTCGTGCCGGTCGGATCGCGCTGGAAATCCCGCGGCTGAGAAAGGGGAGCTACTTGCCCAGCTTCCTGGAGCCGCGACGGACGGCTGAGAAAGCGCTGGTGGCGGTGATCCAGGAGGCTTACGTCCACGGGGTCTCCACGCGCTCCGTAGACGATCTGGTGAAGGCGATGGGCGCTGGCGGCATGTCGAAGAGCCAAGTCAGTCGCCTTTGTGTCGAAATAGACGAGCGGGTGAAGGGGCGGCGGAGAAGACGGCATGGGCTGACCTGACTTGGTATTGGTATTGAGGTTGCGGACACCGAACGGGACCGGTCTTGGTTTTGTTCAACCCAGGGTTCATGCTTGGGCGGCCCTCTGCCCGACGACCGGGTTCCGAGAAGGCATCGCCTTGCGCCTCCGCCCTCCTTGGCCTCTTGAGTGCTGCACGTCATGCTGATGGCGCAACGTTGTCTGGGTGAGCAATGGTTTGTCCGAAAAAGCTGGATCGGGACCACCCGTGACCGAGGGCCTGAGCCTGCTTATCTCCGAATGCCGGTGGAATAGTTGTCGGACGGGCTCAGCAGAACTGCACGGGATGTAATCCGCGCATCTTCAAGGGTCTCGTCGAGAGGCTTCGTCGTGTCGATGGCACCAAGATCGAACAGATAGGCGGGGAGATACCCTGATGCCAGAACCCTCCAGTCGAAAGGAAGACCTGGATCGACGAGCCGTGCCAGACGAAAGATAACGGTCGTGCAGTTTGCCGTGATGGTGTTGTAGAACTCCGGTTCGGCGGCAAGCTGGTTGCCTCGTTCCAGATACGTCACCAGCAGAAGCCTTGCCTGTTCGGGCTTGAGCCGCAACGGGAACAGGGAAACGTCCTCACCCCGGAAGTTCGTGCGCAGCTTCACGATATCACGCTCCTCCGCTGCGATCAGGACCAGCTCGAACGTCTTGAAGAACCCACCGATCGAGGAAAACTCCTCGTCAGCCTCCCGACGGATCTCGGCGGAAAAGGCAAGATGCCGACCATCGGAAAATCCGAAACTGATCAGCACATGGGCGATTGCCGGGCTTGACCAGACCGATGTCAGAAGATCGACGGAGGTTATCGCGTTCAAAGAGTAGGTTTCGGACTTCCACTGCTCTGTCGCGGTGTTTTCATCCTCCCAGATGAAATCCCGGATGTTATGCACGATAACGGTATCGCCCTGGAACTCCGCGGTCACGCCTCGGGCAATATCTGGCGCCCAAGCCAGATCCTGCTGCGGGGGGATGCTGGACCACCAGAGCGTCGCAGTAGCCAGGCAGAGGATGAACGCCATCCAGCCGTGTCGCAAGTTACGTCTGGCAAGAACGCCAAGCATGCCGGTCAGGGCGACGGCGCCAATACAGGCGATCAGGGCGAAACGTTCGAACTGGAACAAGAACGCCGCAAGGGTCCAGGCCAGAAACAAGGTGAGGGCGATGCCGAGAAGCGCGGCGCCGATCTTGCGCTGCATTCTATTGTCCCAAGGCCGCGTCAACGACCCGCAAAGGTGCCGAAAGGATTTGTCCGGTCGAGCTCAGGACAAAGGCACCGGCCTCGGTGAATGTGCTCCCCTGCCGCATCTCCCTGCCCAGTGTAGGGAAAGCCGATGCCAGCTGAATGTATCTGTCGTGATTGAGGCGGCTGCTGGCATCGACAGCCGATATGTCGATCAAGACCACGTTGTTCTGCTGTGCCGCGGCCTGGACGGCAGGATCAGTGATATCCAGTGCGCCCACGCGCGTGCGCTGTCCTGCGATCGCAGACAATCCAAGCGCACGATCGTCCGGCGAAACCATGACAACCATCGGGATTTCCATTTTTCCGATGACAGCCAGCTGTTGGCGGAACACATCCACATCGATATCGGGGGCCGCCAGCACGACCTCCAGATGGGACAACGCCTCATCCTTTCCGGCAATTCTCATCTGGCGCAAAGTCTCCATCACGAGCCAGCCGCCCATGGAATGGCCAAAGACCGTCACAGGCTTCCCACCAGAGGTCTCGCCAAGCCCCGTCAGAAGTTCGGCCAGGGCATCGCGGGAATAGGTCACCGACTCCCGGTCGCTGGCGTAGCCCAGCAGCGATGCACTCGATGGCCAGGAGAAAAGCACCGGCGCTTTGGAGATCTGAGCATCGGCCGCCATCTGCGCCGTGCGGAACAGGGCTTCGGGGAAGTTGTAGTTATAGCCATGGACGAAAACGCCCGTGCCGTTCTCGCTCGCAGCATTCACGCGATGGATGAAGGCCTCCTCATCAAGGCGCGTATGGGATGCGACTGCGAAGTCGGTTTTTGGGTTTGTCTGGCCCTTCGGCCATTCGATCTCGCCGGAAACGTGGTTAGGCGGAATGGAGACGGTGAACTCGGCGAAATGGGGTTGCGGGGAGCGCAGGCTCGTGAAGCCATCTGCCGGAAGTTGTGCCGTGTTCCGAGTGGTCGCCACGAATATCTGCTCGGTTTTACCATGGGGCGCTGATGCGGCAACGGGCCAGATGGTGCGCGCGTCCGGTCGCGCTGCACAGCCGGCCAAGGCGCAGCAGAAAAGAAGAAGCGAAGGTCTGATCATTCTGGTCTCGTAGCTGGGAGGAAGTGGCAGTGTGCGGCGCCAAGCAGGTAGGTATTGGGGCAAGTTTCTGCGGCGGCAACAGAGAGTTGGGGAGTGTCCCGAGCATAACCTGCAGCCGGCGGATGATTGGTTCGAGAACCTCGCTGCCTGGTCGGGTTTGCACCGGGCAGAAGCAGGGCAGCCGTCCAGTGCAAACCCGACCCTGTCCCTGCCAACCGCCGCTTAGGCTCTGGCGCGTAGCGCAATACCGAGCGCGATATAGGACCAGCCCTGCATCACCAGTTCGATGCCCAGGAAGAGGCCGATCAGCCAGAGGCTGTTGACGGGCCAGCCGGTCGCGATGACAAGTCCGAGCAGAAGGGTAACGATGCCTCCTCCAAGCAGCCATCCCCATCCCCGATCCGGGCGCGCCTTGATTCCCATCCAGATTCTTACGATGCCGCTTGCCAGAAGGGATGCCCCGATCAGCAACGTCAGGAAGCTGGAGGCCAATAGCGGATTGGCAATCGTCGCCAGGCCAGCAACCAGGTAAAGAGTCCCACCCGCAAGCCAGAGCAGGAAATGCTTCCAGCCCTGCGCTCATTTGTCGTTCATCCGTGCAGCGTTGTCGGCCAGCCGCTCCAACACGCTGTGAAGCTGCGCCTGCTCCTCGGGGCTGATCCCTTCAAGGAGTTGGTCACGGATCCGGTCCATGTATCGGTTAAGGGGAAACGCCTTGGCGCGCGGGGTCAGGAACAGCGCCCGCTTGCGGGCGTCGCCGCCAAGGCCGCGCCGCTCGATGAGTTTTTCCGCTTCAAGCAGGTCCAGTTGGCGTTTCAGGCTGGGTGCGGCCATGTCCAGTGCAGCGGCAAGCTCTGCCTGGGTAGCGCCGTCGTGACGCATCAGCACCGACAGAACCCGGGCACGTGAGAAGGAGAGGCCCAGTTCGCGCACCTCGTCGTCGTAATTGCGCCGCAGTTCTTTCAGAAGCCGGAACAAGGTCAGAACGAAGGGGGTGCTGTCGGTCATGAGGAAGAACTTTTATCACGATAAATAGATAGCGTGCTACCTAGACAGCATAGTAAAGACTTGCAAGGGGGAACCGTCTGGTTCGCGTGCGGGTACGGGTTGAAGCGCGAGACAGCATCCCGGTGACGGCACGCCAAGGTTCGGGCGCACGAGCAAATCCTGGCAACGAAAATTTTGACGTCGACTGATCACCGGCGTGATGGCGATAATCTTTGGAAAGCAGGTGGGCTCCCTGCAGAGCAGGGCGCACTCTTGCCCCCAAGCCAGAGCCTGATCGGTTCCTCTGGAACCGATCCACCAAGTGCCGGAACTAAACAGTTCCGCACATAGACTGTAGACCGCACCGAAAACTTCACCGAGAGCGTTCAGCGTCCGCCAGTGCGCGTCTCGGACACCCAGAACAAGAGATAGGTGAATATCTCGCACCGGGGCGTTCGGTTATCGTTACCGTGGCCTCCAAGTCGGACTGACATGTGGCATTGTTTGGGGCACTTCTACCATTTGCGCCACATAAACCCCTGCCTGTGCCAGCATGATATAAGCTACAAGTTCCAAGACCTCCTCGATCCGGCCTGCCCTCATGGCCGTGACTGGATCCACCGCAATGCCCCAAGGCGCAAGCTTGCGGTCGAGACCATCCATTGCCTTGGCAATCACGATCAGAGCCGCGCCAGTGGCCACGAGCCAAGCCCAGTTCGCCCCTCGCAGCAATCCGCGCCAGCAGCGAGCTAGGCTGATGCGTGCAAGCCTCCAGGCGCAGACGAGGATCAGCAAGACCACTGCAAGGCCCAAGGCTTTTTCCCACAACGGCGAGGAGCCAGTATAAAGCCGGAGCTGCAGCACGCCTTCTGAGGTGAAGCGCTTGTCGACGTCGAGTTCGCGGAGCGCCATCAGGATCAGGATGACGGGCACGTGCCATTCACTTCCGGTCAGGTTCCGATGACCGTTCCACCAGAAAGCGGCGGCAGCGATAAGGATGACGACTGACATTGCCTCAACCGAGTGGCCTTCCTTGAAGATTTCCGACACGAACTCATGCATCAGAAGATCGCTGCCCAGAAAGACCAAGGTGCCACCCAGCATTAGAGACAGGGTGCAGGCGGGTTGGATGGGCCTTCCATGTGACATGATGAAGCTTTCCTTTATGCACCGGGCGAAGGTCATGTTCTGACACTGCCTGTCGATGCGACACTCCGAGATATGCTCGAAATTTGGTGACGCTTGATCAGGCGGCAGCTTGAATGTGGCGGACGCCGTCGCGGAACTCAACCCCGCTGATGACCTCTGGCAGGC
>NZ_JBYLFR010000026.1:0-27868 GCF_057748165.1 Paracoccus sp. NIOT.M2S5SZ12 | reverse complement strand
CTTCAACGCCCTCGGCACAGCCGAGGTCGCCCGCGTCGCCTGAACCTAAAGGGGAAAGGGGAAGTCACGCCTCAAGCCGCCTTTCTGCAACAACGCCGAAGCTTGAGCCGAAGTGCGCGGATCAAAGCAAGGCCACCCTTGACCTTCCATGAACTGGAAGCCCCATGTTCAAGGCTCACCGGATGCTCGGGAGAGTCTTCATGCAGTTCCAGATCGAGAACATGGCGTGCGGCGGTTGCGCCAGAAGCGTCACCAAGGCGATCCACTCGGTCGATCCACAGGCGAAGGTCGACATCGATCTCGACTTGAAGCGCGTCACCGTGGAGTCGCGTGCCGATCAATCCGCCGTGGCGGCCGTGCTCCAGGACGTCGGATTTCCGCCGCGCAGCGCGGCGTGATGTCCTGTCGGCTGTCGGTGACGCTGCCAGGAGGAACGTGCTGATGGCGAGCGGATTGTATTTACTGGCACAGCGGTTTCCCTCGATGGACGTGTCTTGATGAAAAGGTCGGCGCGGATTTGGAGAATGGGATTGGCAGCGTTACTGACGCTGGCCTTTGTCTTCGTCTTGCCGCCGGTCGGCACTGGGAGCGGGTCTGCCGAAGATCACGTGGTGCAGGCAGAAATGCATGGCAACCATGCGCGCATGGAGCAGGATGACCAGGTCGGCCATCTCAACGTCAAGTCGAATGCAGACTGTGACGCTTCCGCAATGGCCTGTTGCATGATGGCGCATTGCTGTCCGGGCATGTCGGTCGGAACGCAAGACCTGCCCTTGATCGCCTGCGGCGACGGGGCGACTGCCGCGTCAGCAGTCCGTGGCACAGGCAGCGATCAGGGGATGGTGCTGCCGCCGCCTCGACCTATGCCTGTCTGACCGCCCAGAAAATTCACGCAACCAGGAAGACTCAAGATGAACATCGCAAAGACGATCCTCGCAGCGGCGCTCGCCGCTACCGCATTCTCGGCGCCCGTCATGGCGCAGGACGCCGAGTTCCAGTTGCCCGAGCAGTGCACGACAGCGTCTGCCGCTGGCGGCATGGACCATTCGGCCATGGGTCATGGCGGCATGCACGGCAATCAGGGCGGCGACATGGGCGCCGGCATGATGGAGATGATGGGCATGGAAGGCATGGACCTCGAATCCATGCCCGAGCATGTCCAGGAGAACATGCGCAAGATGATGATCACCATGCCGGCCATGCACGAAGGCATGATGATGGCGGATGCCGACGTGGCCTTCGCCTGCGGTATGATCGCCCACCATCAGGGGGCCATCGACATGGCGGAGGTGCTGCTCGCGCATGGGGACGATCCGCAGATGCGCGCGCTCGCCGAGGAGATCATCGCGGCACAGGGCCCCGAGATCGAGCGAATGACGACCTGGCTGGCCGAGAACGCCAACTGAGACCACAGTGGCCGCGCGGTTCAGCCGCGCGGCCACGTCCGTTTGTAGCTTCGAAATCTCTTGAGCTTCTAGTTACTGGAACCCCTATATTGGGAGGGCAAGGTCAGGAGATGCTCCATGAACATCGGGACAGCCGCCAGGCAATCGGGCCTGCCGCCCAAGACGATCCGCTACTATGAGGAGATCGGTCTGCTGACCGCCGACCGGGCTGCCAACGGGTACCGCGACTATTCCAGCGAGGACGTCCACAGGCTGCGCTTCGTCCAGCGGTCCCGCAGCCTCGGCTTCTCGGTCGAGGAATGTCGCCAGCTGCTCTCCCTCTATACCGACCGGGACCGCGCCAGCGCGGATGTGAAGGCGATTGCCACCGAGAAGCTTGGCGAGATCGACCGCAAGATCGCGGAACTGACCGGGTTGCGGGAGATGCTCGGGCATCTTGTCGAGAATTGTCACGGCGACGCCCGCCCGGACTGCCCGATCATCGACGGGCTCTCGGGAAGGTCGCGCGACCATTAGAACCTCAGGGGACCGGAACGATGATGGGCGACGGCATGATGTGGGGAATGGGACTGTGGGGCCTTGTGGTCGCCTGCCCTCGTGGTGCTGGCCGTCGCGGCCCTCGTCAAATACATCTTCTTTCGCTGATGGCTGGGTCCTGGCGCAGATGGGCGCACGGGATGCCCGCCAATCCGCTCTTGCCCGGTCGGCATCTGATGCCTGCATTGGTGGCAATAATCGGGCTCATGCCGGTTCCCGCCGCGGCGTTCCTCCACGCTTCCGAGACGGACACCGACTCCGGCCGCGCGCTTTACGTCGAGCACTGCGCGGCCTGCCACGGCGTCGATCTCGAGGGGCAACCCGACTGGCGTAGCCGTGACGCCAACGGCCTTTATCCTGCGCCGCCCCATGACGAGACGGGCCACACCTGGCACCACGATGACGCCATGCTTATCGACTACATCACCCGAGGCGGTCAGGCCGTGCTGGACGACATGGGCGTGACCTTCACGTCGGGCATGCCGGGCTTCGGCTCCGTGCTGAAGGCAAGCGAGATCGAAGCCATCCTGGACTACATGAAGTCGACCTGGCCTGAACACATTCGCGACACGCAGGCGCAGCGGTCCAACGCGGCCGCAGATTGACGATCTCTCGACACCCGTCAGACCTTCCGAAAGAGCCCGAAGTGGAACTGCTGCACGCTGCCCCACGGCGTGCGGTGTTCGTGGCTCAGCGATCGGACGAGCTGATAGGTGCTACCTAGCCGTTCCGAAAGCAGGGTCGCATCATAACGCGCGACCAGCAAACCGCTGCACGAGGTCAGGCCATCTGACGCGAATGTTCCGATGATGGCGTGGCCGCCGGGGACAAGGGCCCGATCCATGCCCCGCAGATAGGCGTCCTGATCGGAAGCCCCGGTCAGGAAGTGGAACGCGGCCCGATCATGCCAGACGTCGAAGCGGCCGGAGGGCTGCCAGTGCAGGACGTTCGCCACCACCCACTCGACGGGCGCATCTGGCGAAAGCCGCGCGCGCGCCGTGCGCAAGGCGGTTTCGGAGAGATCGAGAACAGTTATGCGGCGGAACCCTTGGTCCAGCAGGCAATCCACCAGCCTCGATGAGCCGGCACCGACATCGACGATGGCCGCATCCTTGCCCGCGCCGGTCTCGGCGATGAGGTCGAGCGATACCTGCGGACGGTCCTCGAAGCAGCTTGTCTCGGCCTCCTCTTTGCTCCGTTAGACGCCTTCCCACCGGTCCGGGTCTTCGGACATCGTCATCCCTTCACAGCTCGATCCGCCGCAGTCGCAGCGCGTTGCTGATCACCGACACCGACGACAGGCTCATCGCCGCCGCCGCGATCATCGGGGACAGCAACATCCCCGTGAGTGGGTAAAGCAGCCCCGCCGCGACCGGCACGCCAAGCGCATTGTAGGCGAAGGCGAAGAACAGGTTCTGCTTGATGTTGCGCAGGGTGGCGCGGGCCAGCTTGCGCGCCCGGACGATGCCCATGAGGTCGCCGCCCAGCAGGGTAATCCCCGCGCTCTCCATCGCCACATCCGCGCCCGTGCCCATGGCGATGCCGACATCGGCGGCGGCGAGCGCGGGCGCGTCGTTCACCCCATCGCCCGCCATCGCGATCTTGTGGCCGTCGCGGCGCAACTGGTCGATCAGGTCCTTCTTGGCCTCGGGCAGGACGCCCGCGCGCACCTCGTCGATGCCGAGCTTGCCCGCAACCGCCTGCGCCGTGCGCTCGTTGTCGCCGGTGGCCATGATCACCCGCAGACCCTGCGCGTGCAGTTCCCGGATCGCCTGTGCGGTCGAGTCCTTGATCGGGTCGGCCACGGCCACGATCCCGGCAAGCGCGCCATCGACCGCGATGAACATCGCCGTCTTGCCCTCGGCGCGCAGGGTGTCGGCATTTGCTTCGGCGGCACTAGTGTCCAGCCCCATCTCCCGCATCATCGAGGCATTGCCGAGCGCCACCTCGCGTCCCCCGACACTGCCACGCACGCCCTTGCCGGTGACGGCCTCGAAGTCGGTCGCTTCCAGACGCGGGGCGCCCTGCGCTTCCGCCCCTTCGACGATCGCCTCCGCCAGCGGGTGCTCTGAGCCACGCTCGAGCGCTGCGGCCAGCGACAGCAGGTCGGTCTCGGTGACATCCCCAAGCGCAACCGTATCGGTCAGCTTCGGCTTGCCCATGGTCAAGGTGCCGGTCTTGTCCACGATCAGCGTGTCAACGCTTGCCATGCGCTCCAGCGCCTCTGCGTCCTTGATCAGCACGCCCGCCTGCGCGCCGCGCCCCGCCGCCGTTGTGATGGAGATCGGCGTCGCCAGCCCCAGCGCGCATGGACAGGCGATGATGAGGACCGACACGGCCGAGGCGATGGCGAAGACCAGCGCGGGTTCCGGGCCCGCGGTCAGCCAGACGACGAAGGCAGCGATGGCGATGATCACCACGGTCGGCACGAACACCGCAGACACGCGGTCGGCCATGCCCTGGATCGGCGCGCGGGACCGGCGCGCGTTCGCCACCATGGCCACGATCTGCGCCAGCACCGTATCCGCGCCGACCTTGCCGGCCTCGATCACGAGGCTGCCGTTCTTGTTTATCGTGGCCCCGGTCACCGCATCGCCCGGGCCCTTTTCGACGGGCATGGACTCGCCGGTCAGCATGCTCTCGTCCAGAGATGAGCGGCCCTCGATCACCGTCCCGTCCACCGGGACCGCATCGCCAGGGCGCACGCGCAGCCGGTCGCCCTCCATGATGTTTTCGAGCGGCGCATCATACTCCGTGCCGTCCCGCAGGATGCGCCGCGCGGTCTTGGGCGCGAGGTCCAGAAGCGCGCGGATCGCATCCCCGGTGCGTTCGCGTGCCCGCAGTTCCAGCACCTGGCCCACGAAGACCAGCGCCACGATCACCACGGCCGCCTCGTAGTAGGTGCCGACGCCATGGCCCATCCGGTAGGCATCCGGGAACACGCCGGGCAGGAAGGTCGCGACCAGCGAATAGAGATACGCTGCCCCGACGCCGAGGCTGATCAGCGTCCACATGTTGGGCGACCGGTTCAGCACCGAATCCCAGCCACGCCGGAAGAACGGCAGCGCCGCCCAGAGGATGATCGGCGTCGCCAGCACGAACTCCAGATAGCTCGCCGTCTGATGCCCGACCCAGTCGCGCACCGGCAGCGCCACCAGTTCGCCCATCGTCAGTATGATGAGCGGCACCGCCGCCGCCGCCGAGATCCACATCCGCCGCGTGAAGTCGGTCAGTTCCTCGCTCGGCTCGTCCGAGGGCACAATCGGCTCCAGCGCCATGCCGCAGATCGGGCAGGCTCCCGGTGCGTCGCGAACGATCTCGGGGTGCATCGGGCAGGTGTACTGGACGTTGGCCGGAGCAGCCTTCTTGCGGCCTGCGGCACGACCCGATGCGTAGAACCAGGGATCGGCCTGAAACTTGGTCTGGCACTTGCCCGAACAGAAATGGAAGTCCTTTCCGCCGAAGTTCTCGGTCCGGGAATCGGGCTTCAGGGTCACCGTCATGCCGCAGACAGGGTCGATGGCCGTCGGGCCAGTAGCAGGCGCATCGTGGTGCGTCGGCATTTCGTCATTGGTGTGGGCGTGACCTGCATGGGGATCGACGGTGGACATGGCGTTCTCCTTCTGCGGACGCGCCGCGCGAAGGCCAATGCACGGCCTTCGAGTTCAATGTGCTCCTTCACGTGACTGGAAGGTCAAGGGCAGATGGTACCGTGACCGAGGATTGCACCACGAAGCCGGTCGGACATCGCCACAATAAACCGCTATAGTAACGCTTGCGCGCGATTGCGGCTTGGAAAGGTTTTCTCTGATGAGTCGTCTGTCGCATTCAGAAATCCACATGGTGCATCGCATCGGCTGGTTGCGCGCTGCTGTTCTCGGGGCGAATGACGGCCTCGTTTCAACTGCAAGCTTGGTTGTGGGGGTCGCCGCGGCAGGATCTGGCCGTCCCGAAATCCTGATCGCCGGACTTGCCGGCCTCGTCGCCGGAGCGATGTCGATGGCGGCCGGCGAATACGTCTCTGTCAGTTCGCAGACCGATGCGGAACAGGCCGACATCGCACGTGAGACGCGGGAATTGAAGGAAACGCCCGAGGCGGAGCTGGACGAGCTGACCCGCATCTACATGGCGCGGGGGCTTGATCAGGGCCTCGCCCGACAGGTTGCCATCCAGCTGACTGCAAAGGACGCACTTGCCGCGCACTCGCGCGACGAACTCGGCATCTCGGAAACGGTCACCGCGCATCCGATCCAGGCTGCCCTGGTGTCGGCGGGGACCTTCGCCGTTGGGGCGGTCATCCCGCTCATCATTGCGGCGCTCGTTCCTGCCACTCAGATCACTCTCATCGTCGCGGTGACTACTTTGATCGCGCTTTCCGTGCTAGGCGGGCTCGGTGCCTCAGCCGGAGGTGCGGGCATCGTCAAGGGAGCCGTCCGCGTTACCTTCTGGGGCGCGCTTGCCATGGCCGCGACCGCAGCGGTGGGGATGCTCTTCGGTGTGACTGTCGGCTAGGCAGGTGGAAGTTTCTGTGGGGACAGCACTACGGGGTCAAAGTGAGTTCTGGAAGTCGCCACTGGCACCCAATGGGCACAATGATTTCAATGAGTTAAAGTGGAGAAGGTTGGAAGTCAGGCCCATCCCCTCCGCCAGATATTTCTAACAAGGCGCTATTTTCTGTAGTAATTTTTCTCTTGAGTGGTATCTCTTCCCCCCGGACTTCCCCCAATAAGTTTAGGAAGCTTCAGGGCAGCGTCGGAACACGACGGAAGACAAGCGGAAAAACGGCCTCCTCCAGCTCATCTCCCGCGCAGCCATAAAAACTTGCAGCCAACGCCATTACTTCAAGTGGTTAAACTACTGCGAGTGCCAAGGGCATAGGCGGTGGGTGGGATGCCACCCGAGGCGCACAAGACGCAAAGATGGCTTCGATCCATTGGTTGATCTTGCTACAGGGGAGCCGGTGGCGGTGGCTAAGCAGGACGGACTACTATGGTTGTGTCGGCCGTCGAAGACCATGAACGGCTGAAGGTAGTCGAGACCTCAGTAGCCCGCATGCCCCGATGATGCGCAGAATAAAGAATGAACGATTTGATGAACACTGAACTGCACCTGAAGTCTGCAATTTGGGACGCTGCAAATACTCTTCGCGGTTCCGCTGTCGATCGTACGGATTGGAAGGGCTACATCCTCCCTCTACTGTTCTTCAAGCGCATCTCTGACGTCTGGGACGAAGAAACGGCCGAGGCTCAAGAGATCTATGGCGAAGCGGGCCTCTCCCTGTTTCCGGAGGTGCGCCGTTTCGTGTTGCCTGGGGGCTGTCACTGGAACGACATCAGGGAAGTCCCGGCCAACGTCGTCGCGGCCCTCCAGAGGGCCATGCAGGAGACCGAGCGGGCTAATCCGGACACGCTTTTCCGCGTATTCGGTTCGGCGGACTGGGGCAACAAGGAGAAGTTCTCCGACGAGTTGCTGAAGGATCTGATCGAGGGTTTCTCGGAGATTGGGCTCGGCAACAGCGCGGTCAGCACCGACGTGCTGGGGGACGCCTATGAATATCTGGTGGGCAAGTTTGCCGACGTCACGCGCCGAAACAAGGCGGGCGAGTTCTACACGCCACGCAGCGTCGGGCGCATGATGGTCGAAATCCTCGACCCTAAGGAGGGCGAAAGCATCTACGACCCCGCCTGCGGCACGGGCGGTATGCTGCTTGGGGCTATCGAGCATGTGATGCGCAAAGGCGGCGATCCGCGCACCTTTTACGGGAAGATCTACGGCCAGGAGAAAAACCTGACCACCGCCGCGATCGCCCGGATGAACCTTGTCCTGCATGGGATCGAGGACTTCCAGGTGGCCCGTGAGGACACGTTGCGGAATCCGGCCTTCACGGACTCCAGCACGGGTGGCCTCGCCACCTTCGACTGCGTCATCGCAAACGCGGCCTGCTCGGCGCGATCGCTGATTTATCCATTCGCACCGAGATGTTGAGCCGCATCTCCGAACGATTGCGGCGGAAGCGATAGAGGATCAGACGCTGTGTGCAGGACAGCTCCGTCTTGCCGTTCGCAAGAAGGTCAAAAGACCGCGTTGCCCTGCCTGCACGCCGGGCAGCATTCTTTTGGTGGCTCCATGTGGCGGCACCATTGCTCAAGATGTCGGCAGGCGGTTGCCTTGTCGACAGGCTTGCGTGCCGCACATGCGATGACGAGTTGCGTTCGCCGCTTCCAGATGCCTTGGCTTTTCCCATGGACAGGCAGCTGAACATCCTCGTGATCGAATCCGACGAGACGCGCGCACATTCCGTTGCCGAAGCGCTGGCCTCGGATGGCACCTGCCGGGTCGTGATCCTGGCCGACACGAGCGGTCTTGGCTGCCGGATCGCTGAGATGGACCCCGATGTCGTGCTGATCGACGTCGCCCATGCCTCGCGCGACGTGATCGAGGAAATGGCCGTCGCGACCTCGCCCAAGGAACGCGCGGTCGCCCTGTTCGCGCCCGGCGGCGACACCGCCTTCATGCGCGCGGCCATCGAGGCGGGCGTCTCGGCCTATGTCGCCGAGGATGTCCGTCCCGAAGTGCTGCGCCCGGTGATCGACCTTGCGATCGCCCAGTTCGCCACGGTGCGGCGGCTGCGGCTGGAACTTGAGGCCACCCGCCGCGCGCTGGACGAGCGCAAGGTCATCGACCGCGCCAAGGGCATCCTGATGCGGGCGCGTGGCCTGCCCGAGGAGGAGGCCTATGCGCTGCTGCGCAAGACCGCCATGGACCAGAAGAAGAAGCTGGCCGAGGTCGCCGCGGCGCTGGTGACGGCGGCAGGGCTTCTGGGATGAGCATCGGAACCCTCCGCGTCGCTTGGGTGCCGCTCACCGATGCCGCGCCTGTCATCATTGCACGGGAAATGGGATTTGCGGCCGCCGAGGGCATCGCGCTCGAGCTTGTGCAGGCGCGGTCATGGGCGCTGCTGCGCGACTTCCTGGCCGCCGGGGCGGTCGAGGCGGCGCATATGCTGGCGCCGATGGCAGTGGCGCGGGCGATGGGGCTTCTGCCCTCGCTGCCGCCGGTCGAGGCGCTGATGGTTTTGTCGCATGGCGGGCAGGTGATCGGGGCCTCGGCCGCGCTGGCCCGCGACCTGCCGCGGCTGACGGATGCGGCGCAGGCGGCCGGAGCCATCCGGTCGGCGGCCGGGCCCCGCCTGCGCATCGGCGTGCCCTTCACCTTCTCGACCCACGCGCTGCTGATGGCGCGCTGGCTGGGGCCGGGGATCGAGATCCGCACCGTGCCCCCGCCGCAGATGGCTGCCGCCCTTGCGGGAAAAGAGATCGACCTGTTCTGCGTGGGCGAGCCATGGGGCACCGTTGCGGCCGAGGCGGGGGTGGGCACGATCCTTGCCTCGGGGCGCTCGATCTGGGCCGCGCCCCCGGAAAAGGTGCTGGCGGCAAGGGCAGGATGGGCCGAAGCGCGCCCCGAGGCGGCCGGGGCGCTGATGCGGGCGGTCTGGCGGGCAGGGCGCTGGCTCGACGGGCGAGGCAACCGGGGCATCGCCGCCGAGATCCTGTCGCGCCCCGAATACCTGGGCCTGCCGGCCGAGACGCTGGAAGCGTCGCTGACCGACCGCACCGCCTTTGTCCTGGCCCCCCCGCCGGGACCGTTCTTCACCTTTCACGACGGCGCCGCGAGCTTTCCCTGGCGCAGCACAGGCGCGCTGATCGCCGCCCAGCTTGCCCGGCGCTTCGACCTGCCGCAGGAACCGGCCGGCCGCGCAGGCGCCGCCATCTTCCGCACCGATCTGTATCGCAAGCACATGCGCGCGGCGGGCGCGGACCTGCCCGGCGCCTCGATGAAGGTCGAGGGGACGCTGGCCCACCCGACCGCCGTCGCATCCGAGCGCGGAACGATGATTCTCGCACCCGACAGGTTCTTCGACGGCTGGATTTTTGATCCTCCGGTGGACTGACTGCCCAGCGTTTGCGCAAAGACGCGGCGCGGGCGGGCAGGACGATCCTTAAGTCCAAGTTTTTCCACCCTCGCGCTTGCGGCAGCGCAGCAAGCCTGCTGTCCTGCAGAACAGGAAGCCTGCAACGGCGCAGCCTTCCGGCACCTCGGGTGCCACCATTCCGCGACGACGCGGACCCCTGGACATTCACCGCCGACATGCCGGCCCGTCGCGGCCCCCGCATGCCCGCTTTCTTCGATGCCACGCCATCCGGAGCCCGAAGCATGGCCGATCCCGCCGTTTCCCCCGCTATCCACCCGACCCGCGCCCTTGTCCTCTCGACCGGGGCCTTCACCATCTGCTTCGCCGTCTGGACGATCTTCGCGATCATCGGGCTGCAGATCCGCGAAACGCTCTCTCTCTCCGAAACGCAGTTCGGCCTGCTGGTCGGGATGCCGATTTTGACTGGGTCGCTGATCCGGGTCCTCCTCGGCGTCTGGACCGACCGCCTGGGCGGCCGCACCGTCTTCACCCTGACCATGCTGGCCGCCGCCGCGGCGACATTCCTTCTGTCCTTCGCGCAGACCTATCCGCAGTTCCTGCTCGCCGCGCTGGGCGTCGGGATCGCCGGCGGCTCCTTCGCGGTGGGGGTCGCCTATGTCTCGCGCTTCTACCCGGCCGGGCGGCAGGGCACGGCGCTGGGGATCTTCGGCGTCGGCAACGTCGGCGCCGCCGTGACCAAGTTCGCGGCACCCTTCCTGATGCTCGCGCTCGGCTGGCAGGGGGCGGCGCAGGTCTACGCCGGGGTGCTGGCCGCGACCGCCGTGCTCTTCTGGTGGCTGAGC
The DNA here is from genome assembly GCF_057748165.1 of Paracoccus sp. NIOT.M2S5SZ12. NCBI lineage: Bacteria > Pseudomonadati > Pseudomonadota > Alphaproteobacteria > Rhodobacterales > Paracoccaceae > Paracoccus > Paracoccus sp. NIOT.M2S5SZ12. The sequence continues at coordinate 17,150 of NZ_JBYLFR010000026.1, read as the reverse complement.
GAGGAAGACCCCGTCACCGCCGCGCGCACCTGTGGCGAGGCCCCGGCCCGCAGCTTCGCCGCCGAGTTCGCGCCGCTGGCCGACATCCGCGTCCTGCGCTTCTCGCTTTACTACTTCTTCGTCTTCGGCGGCTTTGTCGCGCTGGCGCTGTGGCTGCCGCGCTATCTGGTCGGCGTCTACGGCTTCGACGTGGCCGTCGCGGGCCTGATCGGCGCGGCCTACTCGATCCCCGGCTCGATCTTCCGGGCCTGGGGCGGGGCGCTGTCGGATCGCTACGGCGCAAGGGCGGTGCTTTACTGGACTTTCGGCGTCTCGGCGCTGGCGGCCCTTGCCCTGTCGCTGCCCACTGGCCAGACGGCGATGGCCCCCGCGGCCTTCATCGCGCTGGTCTTCGTGCTGGGCCTGTTCATGGCCATCGGCAAGGCCGCGGTCTTCAAGCACATCCCGGTCTACTACCCCCAGAACGTGGGCGCGGTCGGCGGCATGGTCGGCATGATCGGGGGCCTCGGCGGCTTCGTCCTGCCCATCGCCTTCGGCTGGCTCAAGGACGCGACGGGGCTGTGGTCCAGCTGCTTCATGGTGCTGTTCCTGATCGTCGCCGCCTGCTTCGCCTGGATGCACCTGACCGTGCGGCGGCTGGACCGCGCGCCCGCAGGCCAGCCGGCATGACCCCCCTGATGCGAGGACTTCCCATGACACAGCGACTTGTCGTCATCGGCGCCGGCATGGCCTCTGGCCGGATGATCGAGCACCTGCTCGACGGCGCTCCCGAGGGTTGGGACATCACCCTCTTCAACGCAGAACCGCGCGGCAACTACAACCGGCTGATGCTGTCGCCGGTGCTGTCGGGCGAAAAGACCTATGCCGAGATCGTCACCCATGACGACGGCTTCTATGCCGCCCGCGGCATCGCCTGCCGCTTCGGCGAGACGGTGACGCGCATCGACCGCGCCCGGAAGGTGGTGGTGTCGCAGGGAGGCGAGACGCCCTATGACAAGCTCGTCATCGCCACCGGCTCGGCCCCCTTCATCATCCCCGTCGCGGGCCGCGACCTTCCGGGCGTGGTGAGTTACCGCGACCTCGAGGACACCAACGCGATGATTGCCGCCAGCCGACCCGGCGCGAAGGCGGTGGTGATCGGCGGCGGCCTTCTGGGGCTGGAGGCCGCGGCGGGCATGGCCGCGCGCGGCGCCGACGTGACCGTGATCCACCTGATGGGCCACCTGATGGAGCGCCAGCTCGACCCGGCGGCGGGCTACCTGCTGCAGAAGGACCTGGAACGGCGCGGCATCCGCGTCCATTGCAACGGCGCGACCAAGGCGATCCTGGGCCATGACCGGGTCGAGGCCGTGCTGCTGGAGGATGGCACCGTCTACGGCGCGGACCTCGTCTGCATGGCCGTGGGCATCCGCCCCGAGGTGCGCATCGCCACCGACGCCGCGCTGGACGTCGAGCGGGGCATCACCGTGGACGCCCGGATGCGGACCTCGGACCCGTCGATCTTCGCACTTGGCGAATGCGTCGAGTTCGAGAGCCAGCTTTTCGGCCTTGTCGCGCCGCTCTACGATCAGGCGCGGGTGCTGGCGGATGTGCTGAACGGCGGCGACGCGGGTTTCCGGCCGGTGCAGACGGCGACCAAGCTGAAGGTCACGGGCTGCGACCTGTTCAGCGCCGGCGACTTCGCCGAGGCCCCCGGCCGCGAGGAGATCGTCTTCCGCGACCCCGGCCGCGGCATCTACAAGCGGCTGGTGATCGAGAACGACCGCCTGATCGGCGCGGTCATGTATGGCGACACCGCCGACGGCAACTGGTTCTTCCAGAAGATCAAGGAGGGCACCGACGTCAGCGCCACGCGCGAGACGCTGATCTTCGGCCCGGCCTTCGCGGGGGGCGTTCAGTCGGACCCTCTTGCAGCCGTTGCAGCATTGCCGCTTGAGGCGGAGATCTGCGGCTGCAACGGCGTATGCAAGGGCAGGATCGTGCAGGCGATCGAGGGCGGTGCGACCGACATCGCGCAACTGCGGGCGCAGACAAAGGCCTCGGCTTCGTGCGGGACCTGCACGGGGCTGGTGGAACAGGTTCTGGCGCTGACGCTGGGCGATGCCTTCCAGAAGCCTGCGGCCCAGCCGATCTGCGGCTGCAGCGACCTGACGCATGAGGAGGTCCGCCGCCTGATCAAGGCGCAGGAGCTGAAATCCATGCCGGCGGTGATGCAGGAACTGGGCTGGCGCACCTCCTGCGGCTGCCCGTCCTGCCGCCCGGCGCTGAACTTCTACCTGCTGGCGGACTGGCCACTGGACTATCGCGACGACGCGCAGAGCCGCCTTGTCAACGAACGGCTGCACGCCAACATCCAGAAGGACGGCACCTTCAGCGTGGTGCCGCGCATGTGGGGCGGCGTGACTAACCCGCGCGAATTGCGCGCCATCGCCGACGCGGCCGAGAAATACGACGTGCCGATGGTCAAGGTCACGGGCGGCCAGCGCATCGACCTGCTGGGCGTCCGGAAAGAGGACCTTCCCGCGATCTGGGCCGACCTGAACGCGGCGGGGCTGGTGTCGGGCCACGCCTATTCCAAGGGCCTGCGCACCGTGAAGACCTGCGTGGGGTCCGAGTTCTGCCGCTTCGGCACGCAGGATTCGACGGGCCTCGGGATTGCGCTGGAACAGCGGCTGTGGGGGTCCTGGACGCCCCACAAGGTCAAGCTGGGCGTCTCGGGCTGCCCCCGCAACTGCGCCGAGGCGACCTGCAAGGACGTGGGCATCGTCTGCGTGGATTCCGGCTACGAGATCGGCGTCGGCGGCGCGGCCGGCATGGACGTCAAGGAAACGCAGCGGCTGCTGAAGGCCGGGACCGAGGCCGAGGCCATCGAGATCACCGTGGCCTTTGTCCAGCTTTACCGCGAGCACGCGAAGTATCTCGACCGGCCCTACAAGTGGATCGCCAAGGTCGGGCTGGACTGGGTGCGCGACCAGATCGCCGATCCCGCCACCCGCGCCGCCCTGATCGAGCGCTTCGACCTGTCGCAGCGCGTCTATCAGAAGGACCCCTGGGCCGAGCGTGCCCGCCCGGACGCGGCGCGCCGCTTCCGCCCCGTTGCCGATCTTTCGCTGGAGGCCGCCGAATGACCATCTGGATCGACATCGCCGCGCTGGACGACATCCCGCAGCGGGGCGCCCGCACCGTCAGGACCGCGCAGGGCTGCGTGGCGGTCTTCCGCACCTTCGACGATCGGGTCTTCGCGCTGGACGACCGGTGCCCCCACAAAGGCGGGCCGCTGTCGGATGGGATCGTCCACGGCCACGCCGTCACCTGCCCGCTGCACGCCTGGGTGTTCAGCCTGGAAACCGGCATGGCGCAGGGCGCCGACACAGGCGCGGTCGCGACCTATCCGGCGCGGGTGGAGGCCGGCCGGGTGCTGATCGACGCCGAGCGCCTGATGGCGAGGCGGGTCGCATGATCCGCTCGACCTGTCCCTATTGCGGCGTCGGCTGCGGGGTGATCCTGAGCCCGGCCGGGAACGGCCTGACGGTCAAGGGCGATTCCGACCACCCCGCCAACCGCGGCATGCTGTGCTCCAAGGGCACGGCGCTGGGCGAGACGGTCAGCCTGTCGGGGCGGCTGGTGTCGCCCGTGATCGACGGGGCCGAGGCGGGTTGGGACACCGCCCTCGACCATGTCGCCGCGCGCTTCCGTCAGACCATCGCGGCGCATGGGCCGGACTCGGTGGCCTTCTACCTTTCAGGGCAGATGCTGACCGAGGATTACTATGTCGCCAACAAGCTGGTGAAGGGCTTCATCGGCAGCGCCAACGTGGACACGAACTCGCGGCTCTGCATGGCCTCGACCGTCGCGGGGCACGTCCGCGCCTTCGGCGCCGACACGGTGCCCGGCACCTATGAGGACCTGGACGAGGCCGATCTGGTCGTCCTCGTCGGATCTAACCTCGCCTGGTGCCATCCGGTGCTGTGGCAGCGGGTCGAGGCCGCACGCGCGGCGCGTGGCACGCGGGTGGTCGTGATCGACCCCCGCCGATCGGTCACGGCCGAGGCCGCCGACCTGCATCTGCCCATCGCGCCGGGCGCGGATGTCGCGCTGTTCAACCGCCTTCTGGCCGCCATTGCCGATCGGGGGCTGACCGATGCGGGTTTCCTGTCCCATGTGACAGGCGCCGATGAGGCGATTGCCACGGCCTGCGCCGAAAGCGGCGAGACCGGCCTTTCCCTCGCCGAGCTGGCGCGCTTCATCGAGTTGTGGTGCCGGACCGAGCGCGTCGTGACGGTCTTCTCGCAGGGCGTGAACCAGTCGAGCAGCGGCACCGACAAGGTGAATGCGATCTTGAACTGCCACTTGGCCACGGGCCGGATCGGCCGGCCCGGCATGGGTCCCTTCAGCGTCACCGGCCAGCCCAACGCCATGGGCGGGCGCGAGGTCGGCGGGCTTGCCAACCAGCTCGCCTGCCACCTGTCGCTAGAGAACCCGGACCACCGTGCTGCCGTGGCGGGCTTCTGGAACGCGCCAAGGATGGCCGAGCGGCCGGGGCTCAAGGCCGTCGAGATGTTCCGCGCGGTGGGTGACGGACGGATCAGGGCGCTGTGGATCATCCACTCGAACCCCGCCGTGACCCTACCCGAGGCCGATGCCGTCCGCGCCGCCATCGCCGGCTGCGATTTCGTGGTAGTCAGCGACGTGACCGGCGCGACTGACACCGCGCGGCTCGCGCATGTGCTGCTGCCCGCCGCCGCCTGGGCCGAGAAGTCGGGCACCGTCACCAACTCGGACCGCACGGTCAGCCGCCAGCGCGCCGCCCTGCCGCCGCCGGGGCAGGCGCGGCCCGACTGGTGGGCGCTGGCGCAGGTCGCACGGCGGATGGGCTTTGGGGGCTTTGACTGGGACGGGCCGGCCGCGATCTTCCGCGAGCACGCGGCGCTGTCGGGAATCGCGGGCGGGCTCGGGCGCGACTTCGACATCTCGGGCAAGGCCGGGATGCCTGACGCCGAATACGAGGCAATGGAGCCGTTCCGCTGGCCCTTCACCGCCACCCGGCAAGGCGGCCGCTTCTTCGCGGACGGCCACTTCCTGACCCCCGACGGCCGCGCCCGCATGGTTCCCGTGACCGCCCGCGCGCCCACGGCGGGGCTGACGCCCGAACGGCCCTTCCGCCTGAACACCGGCCGCATCCGCGACCAGTGGCACACCATGACCCGCACGGGCCGCGCCCCTCGGCTGAACAGGCACCTAGGGGAGCCCTTCGTCGAGGTGAACCCGGCGGATGCGCTTCGGCTGCGCCTGGCTCCCTTTTCACTGGCCGAGGTCACCAGCGACTCCGGCCGGGCGATCCTGCGCGTCGTCGTCACCGATCGCGTCGCCAGCGGCCAGCTTTTCGCGCCGATGCACTGGACCGGCGAAACCGCCCCCACCGGCCGGATCGACGCGGTCATCGCCGCTGCGACCGATCCGCTCTCCGGCCAGCCTGAATCCAAGGCAGCGGCCGTGACTCTCGCGCCGTGGACTGCAGGCTGGTTCGCCTTCGCCGTCAGCGACGACGTCCTTGCCCCGTCTACGCCCTACTGGGCGCGCCGCAAGACCGAAACCGGACTTGCGGCCGAACTGGCCGCGCTCACCCCTCCGTCCGAGGGCGCCGAGGCCATCGCCCGTGTCCTCTTCGGCCTGCCCGACGCCGAACTGATCCGGTCCGACGACCCGGCGCGTGAACTGACGACGCTTTGCTTCGTCAGGGATGGCCGGATCCGGGCACTGCTGTTCGCGGGGCCGACGCCGGTGAGCCTTGCCCGGGAGAGCGTCATCGCGCGGATCGGCGCTCCCGTCGGACGGGAGAGCTTGGCCCCGCGTGCCGGGACGGATCAACCGGACGAGGGCCCGATCCTCTGCGCCTGCATGGGGGTCGGCCGCAACCGCATCGCCGCCGCCATCGACGCGGGCGCCCGCGACGTGGCGGCGGTCGCCGCCGCGACCTGCGCGGGCACCGGATGCGGCGCCTGCCGTCCCGAGATCGCCGCGCTGATCGCCGTTGCCTCCGTTCCCGCCATTGCGGCGGAATAGTCGATGAAGACATCCCACATGGTCCTGAACGTCTCCGGCTGCGTCACGGCAGGTCTGCTCACGCTCCGGCGCGTCGATCCCGTGAAGACGGATCGGGATGCCGTGGAGCCGCAATCCGTCGCCGTCCACGATCTCAGCCGATCCTGTCTGGAACGCGCTGGACAGGTCCCGACCGTGGACGGGCGACATGCCCATCAGCAATAGCATCATGATGCTAGGTATGACTGACAGGGAGGCGGTGGGGAATTGCAAGATGGCCATACAGCTGCTTCTAGAGTGAAGCTGTGGCCGTGTGGCGCGCTCATTGGTTCAAATGCTGCTGATGCCGTCAGGCGTGCTTCCCGCAGGTAGGCGCCTTCAACTTGCTCCTCCGTCACAGGCTACAAGCCCTTCCTGCGAGCGTCCGGCCCGGCGCTTCGACGTCGGACCGGATCGGGTCAGGGACGAACGGCCGTAACTTCCAGTTCGACCAGCCACGCCGGGTTCACCAGCGCTTCGACCACCATCGCGGAACGGACGGGCAGGTTCGGCTGTTCGTCCGTGCCGAAGAACTGACGGTAGCCGGCCATGAAGCCGTCGAAATCGACCGCCTCACCCTCTGGAGCCACCAGGAACGCCTGCATCTTGATGATGTCGCCGACGCTCATGTCCATCGCCTCCAACTGGCTCTGGATGCGGGTCATGACGCTGACTGTCTGCTCCTCTGTGTCGCCATAGGCCTCAAGGCTGCCGGGTTCGGCGTCCTGGTTGATGACGGCCGGGACAGTGCCGCTGAGATAGACGGTCGTCATTCCCGCGGGCACCTCCACGGCCTGCAGGATCGGAAAGTCCGAGTTCGGGATCGGGTGTGGGTTGAACCGGGCGGGGTTCGACGCGATGTGGCTCTGCAGCTCCGCCAGTTCGAAGATTTCCTGCAGGCGCCCGAGGGTGCGGCGCGCCGTCTCGTTCTTCTCGTGCCAGATCGGCCGCAAGGTATCGACAACCTCTGGTTTCGTGATCTCCCCGATTGGGCGGTCCCCCAAGCGGGGAAAGGTGTAGGTCTCGATGGTCGTCCAGTTCTGGGCGATGTGCTTGCCATTCTTCAAGCCATGGCGCTTCCGCTCGAACCAGTCGGCCGGGACCTCCCGAAACAGGACGTCTGGTTTGGCGGCTGGGTCGGGCGTCCGGTTCGCATGATCGGCACCGAGGGTGCCGGAGGTCAGAGCTGCCCGCACCTGCGCTGCGTTCCAATCGCCGGCAACCTGCAGCCGGATCCAGACCGTCGTCTCACGCGCCTCCTTCAAGGACAGGGCAGGAAAGTCAGGCACCTCAGGGCCGGCGGGCTTTACGCCTGGGAGTTTGAAAAGGATGGGAAGGATCTGCGTGTCCGGGTAGATGGCCAGCTCGCCTTCAATTCCTCGCACGCGATGATCGATGCGGCGTTGAACGGCTACGGCATCGCTTACATCCCGGAGGATACGGTCGCCCAGCACATCGCGGCCGGTGAGCCCAGCCGCGTAGCTGATCATGTCGAAGGACACGAAGGGCATCAGGCGGCTGGCAAAGACCGTGGCCGTGAGCGCGGTCTGCGGGACGAGGAGGCCGGCACCGACCTTGTCTCCGAACACCCGCCGAAGGATATCGTGCCCCAGAACCCGCACGAGGCCGAGCGATCAGCGCGCCGAGTTCGGCGCCGATCACGAGCTGAACCGTCCCCCAGACATGCCCGTAAGCAGCCCCGGCCGCGAGTGCGATGGGGGCGCTCGGTACCGCACTGACGTCCATGACGCCGAGGCACGTGGGCTGCTGCAGGGCTCCTCTCATGCTGCACGCGGCGTCGGTCCAGACCGTGATGCCACAAGCTGCCGTGCCACCACCGCAACGAGGATCGTGCTGCCAATCGCCGTCGAGACAGGTTCGGGCGCGATCATCAGCAATGCGGCGACCGTCAGGGCGAACCGCTCCGACACCCAGAGGGGCGCCAGCAGCCAGTTCGTGATGGCGGCGGACAGCGCAACGATTCCCAGCACCGCTCCCGTGAAGGCCAGCAGGAAGTCAGGCAGCGTGAAGTCCTGCGTCACGATCAGCAGGGAGGGCGAAAACACGAAGATGAACGGCACAAGCGCCTTTCCCATCGATAACCGGAAGGCTGTGTTGCCGGCCTTGAAGCCGTTTGCGCCCGCAATTCCCGCGGCCGCATAGGCGGCAAGGGCGACGGGCGGGGTCACGTCCGCCAGCACGCCGAAATAGAAGACGAAGAAATGCGCGACCAGCGGCTCCACGTTCAGCAGGCCCAGAACCGGCGCGGCCACGGCCACCATGATGATGTAGTTGGCGGTCGTCGGCACCCCGCAGCCCATCAGGACACAGACGAAGGCCGTCATGACCAGCGTGAACAGCAGCGTCAGCGTCTGGATGCTGAACAGCTCGAACGGCAGGAACCCCATGAAGCCGTGGACGCCGCCCGCCCAATCCGTAGCGACGGAGGTGACCATGAAGGCGATCTTGAAACCTACGCCCGTAAGGGTGACGACGCCGATGACAACCCCGACCAGCGCCGCCGCGGCCGTCACCGCAAGGGTCTGCCTTGCCCCCGCGACGAACCCGTCGTAGATGCCGACGGCCGTTTCCCGCAAGCCGACCGTCACCCCCGAGGCCATGACCCGTTGGATCAGGTAGACGACCATGCACGCGGAGATTGCCCAGAAGGCCGACAGGAAGGGCGTGCGGCCCGACATCAGCATCCACACGAGAAGGATCAGGGGAACGACGGACAGCCACCCTTCGCGGATGACTTTGCCGGCCTTTGGCAGCTCCTCCTTCGTCAGGCCGCGGATGCCAAGGCGCTTGGCCTCAAGATGGACCTGCACCAGCACGCCGAAGAAATGCATGAAGGCGGGGACGATGGCGGCGATGAGGATCGTCCGCAGCGGTATTCCCAGATACTCGACCATGAGGAACGCCACCGCGCCCATGACCGGCGGCGTGATCTGCCCCCCGGTCGAGGACGCCGCCTCGACCGCCGCCGCGAAATGCCGCTGAAAGCCGATCTTGATCATGGCCGGGATCGTCAGCGCCCCGGTGGTCACGGTATTGGCGATGGAGGATCCCGAGATCGTGCCGAGCAACGCCGAGGAGACGACCGACACCTTGGCCGGACCGCCCGCAAATCGCCCGGTCAGCGCCGTCGCAAGATCAATGAACAGCTGGCCCAGGCCGATCCGCTGCGCCATGACCCCGAACAGCACGAAGTGGAACACGTAGGTCGCGATGACGCCCAGTGCCGTGCCATAGATGCCCTGCGATGTCAGATAGAGGTGATTGATGATAACGGCCCAATCCGCCCCGGGATGGACCAGGATCCCGGGCATCGATTGGCCGAAATAGGCATAGGCCATGAACAGAAGCGCGATGATCGGCAAAGGCCATCCCATCGACCGGCGCACCGCCTCCAGCAGGGTCACCAGCAGGATCGTCCCCATGACGATGTCGATGGTCATGGGATTGCCCACCCGGAAGGCGAGCTGGTCATAGATCCACGGCACATAGAGGGCAGAGATCAGGGCCGCGAAGGCCAGGACCCAGTCCATGACGGGAATGCCCAGGATGACGAACCCGTCGGTCCGGTGACGATTGGTCGGAAGGGCCGCGAAACTGAAATAGACCAGAAACAGCGACACGCCCATATGCAGGCCGCGATGCGTGGTCGCCCGAGGAAGGCCAAAGCCGGCCGTGTAGAAGTGATAGATCGACAGCAGGAACAGGATGATCCCGGTCAGCACCGCGATGGGCTTCAGAACGGTCCGGAACCGGGCCTCGGGGTCGTATTCCTCCTCCATCGCGCGCAGTTCGGCCTCGGACAGCGGGCGGGCGGCATCGGTCATCGGATCGTCCTGCGATAGGGGTCATGGGCAAGGCACGCGGACCGGCATGGCCCGCGTGCCCGGATCGGTTGGATGCGGTCGGTTACTCGAGGACGCCGGCCTCGCGGTAGAAGCGTTCGGCCCCCGGATGGATGGGTATGCCGGCGCCGGAGGTCGCCGTCTCCAGCGTGATCGCGGCACCCTTCGCATGACCGGCCGCGAACAACGCCTGGGTGGTGTCGTTGTAGATGGCCTGGGTGATGGCATGGATCAGGTCGTCGGGCTGCTCGGCCGACGTCACAAGCTGGGCGCCGACCGAAACGGTCGAAACGTCGGCCTCCTGCCCCTCGTAAGTGCCTGCAGGCAGGGTATCGGTGGCGAAGAAGCTGTAGGTCTCAAGCAGGGCGTCCACCTCGGGCCCCTTGATCGGGATCAGCGTCACGTCCTGCTGGCTGGCCAGCTCGGCGATGGCGCCGGCCGGAAAACCGCCAACGAAGAAGAACGCGTCCATGGCGCCGTCCCGCATCCGGTCCGCCGCCTGATCGGGCTTGAGATATTCAGGGGTGACATCCGCTTCGGACAGCCCGAACGCCTCGAGGATGATCTTGGCGTCGACCAAGGTGCCAGAGCCCGGTTCGTCCAGCGACACGCGCTTGCCCGCCAGATCCGCGACCGACGCGATCCCCGCATCGGCCCGGGCCACGAGATGGATGCTCTCGGGATACAGATTGGCGATCAGCCGCAGGTTCTCGACCGCGGGCTGGCCCTCCCACAGGCCGGTGCCGGTCTGCGCCCAGTAGGCGACGTCGGACTGGCTGAAGCCGGCCTCCATCGCACCGCCGCTGATCGCGTTCACGTTCCCGACCGAGCCGTTGGAGGCCACGGCCGTCGCGATCAGACCGGGGACACCGCAGGAGCCGCCATCCGCGCAGGCGCGCGATCCCGGCGGGTTCGAGATGGCATTCGCAATCAGGCCGCCGATCGGATAATAGGTTCCTGCCGTGCCGCCCGTGCCGATGCGGAAGAAGGACATGTCCTGCGCGCCGGCCATGCCGCCGATGGACGCCACGACCGCGAATGCCGCAAAGAAGTGTGATGTTTTCACGTCTGTACCCTGTTGTGCCAAGCCATGTGGGTCACGCTAGCGGACGGACCTCGTGTGTCACAACAGTTTAATTGCACCCCCTTGCACCATCACCCGGTTGCCACGCTGCGGAACAGACGCCCGACGATCAGGTCGTGAGATGCGTGTCGGTTCCGGAGAGCATTAATGTTCGGAAAGCTCCGCGCGACACGAACAGCCCGGTCACGCTCCATCAGAGGGCCAGGCCATGACCCGCGCACAGGGTTCCGCGATTGACGTGGAAAGCGCGCGGCAGGACGGTAGTCTCGATTGCACTGAGCGTGGCTCGGCTGCTTGATGAGCCGCCCCGGCGGCCCAACGCGACTGATGCGATGCCATCCCTGAGGGCCGCAATCTCGTCAGCTGAAAGGTAGGAAGCGTCTATCGGCCGCGGAGTGGGCGGTTGGCCCGGTACGATGACTGCCATCAGCATCAGTCACGATGAAAGACCCCTGCCGCGATGGATCTCGGAAAGTTCCCGATCTCTCGGGTGCAGCGTTCAAAGAGGGTTATCTCTGCGTTCAGGCTTGGCTGCCATGCCACGTCCACGTGGCTCGGCGCGGCGTCGAGGTCCCGCGCGCGTCCCGTCAGGGCATCCACTTCGCCCTGATCGCGCGCCAGTCCCTGCTCGGTGACATCATCCGACTGGTGGGCGGTCGAAGCGGCGATCTCGGCCAAATACAGATCGGGGTGATACTGGACGCCCCGGAAGATGCCCTTTCCGGGGCGGATCTCGGCGGCCTCGATCGGGGCGTCGGGGTTTGTGGCGAGGGTGACCCCGCCCAGGGCAGGCGGGTCACAACGCTGGAATGCACGGCCCGTGCCGTCCATGTCGGGGGCCCGCCGGCCAGCATCGGACGGGACGCACCCGCGTCGGTGCGGGTGATGTCGCGGGCAAGGCTGACCTCGGCGCCGGGACGGCGCGGTCCGGTCCCGCCCCCCCGCCGCCACGGCGGCGATCTGCAATCCGCCGCAGAAGCCGAAGGCCGGCATGCCAGGCCCGCAAGGACTTGCGCCATGAACCGGGCCTCGGCCCCGTCTTCGTGCATCTGGATGGGCGAGCCTGCAAAGACGGTGCCATCATGACGCTTCAGGTCCGGCATGTCGCCCGTCTTTAGGCCATGTTGACAAATGGCGCAGCCAGAGACGTATCGAGGTGATGTCGATGAAGCCCAGGAAGCTCTCGGCAGTCTTGTCGTAACGGGTGGCGACACGCCTGGCGTTCTTCAACGTGTTGAAGCACCGTTCGACCAGGTTGCGCAGACGATACAAGGCCCGGTCGACGCCAATGCGCTTCTTGCGTGACCTTCGCATGGGGATGACAGGCACGATGTCGCGTTTGTTCATGGATTTGCGGATGCTGTCAGCGTCTTAGCCTCGATCGCCCATCAACACGCTTGGGGCGGGCAGGTTTTCGGCCCTGACCAGATTGAAGCCAAGATAGTCAGAGGTTTGCCGTGCGGTGATCTCGGCCCTCCTGGGCAGCCCTGCGGCATGGACGAGGAGGTAATTCCTGGTCGTAAAGTGGAAGGTGGTCCAGAAAACGATCCGGTGGATCGTTTTCCCACCGGACGCTCTCGAGCGGCCGAAACCCTGTCGCGGACTCCCCCTTTGGCGCCCGCTGCCTGATGGTGGGCGCGAACGACCGTGCTGTCGATAATCTGGAGTGCATGCTGCACCGCCCCGCTTTCGTTCAGGGCGTCCATGATCTGCTCCCAGGGCCCCGCCAATGTCCAACGGCAAAACTGCCGGTAAACGCTGGACCGCTTCCCGAACTCTGCCGGGAGGTCTCGCCACGGAGCTCCGGTGCGCGCCATCCAGAACAAGGCGGTGGTTGGCAGGTTTGCGTCCGTTCGGGGCGCGGGCTATCAGGATGAACCGCTCAAGGAACGCCCATTCCTCGTCCGGCATCAGGTCTCGTGCCAAGCTGGTCTCCATCGCAGATACCAGCTTGAATCACTATCAGTCTGCTCTGTGAATCCGTTCTGTCAACACAAACTAGAGAACGCGCGCGACTAAGCCCACCGCATAAAAAAGCGCGCTGGAAGGACCCACAGGGGGAGGCCGTTTGAAGCATTCTGCGGAAGCCGGCTGTTTCAGTTGTTTGTGGTGGCCCCGGCGTAAGTTATTTGTTGCTGGAGCATGTGCAAACAATTATCCGGCGCGTCACATGAGACCGTAGTGGCCGCTTGGCTGTGCGACGGATGCTTCAAATCAAGACGAGGGGCAGGATCAACGACCGGTGATGCCTTCCATCGCGGGCAGCGGATTGGGCCGTGTTACAAGCTCCGGCCTGCGGCGCTCGTAGAACGCGTTTCCGCCCGTGGTCAGCACGTAGTGCATGTTATTGTAGTTCGCGCGATAGCTGGCCGTGTGAAAGAACTGAGCTTGACCAATAAATGGATGACGTTCTCCCCGCAGCACGGACAGTGCAGCATTTCGGACCAGGGGAGCTGATCGCGAGTCCATCTTGCGCGTCATGACGCCCCGGGCGAACTGGTTCTTCTGCCCGACCACCGCGCACACCGAATTCGGGTATTGCCGCGAGGCGACGCGGTTCATCACAACACTTCCCACTGCCACCATGCCATCCCGGCTGGAGCGGTTGGACTCGAAGTACATGGCGCGCTCCATGCATTCAAGGTCAGACATTCCGCCGAACATCCCGCACCCCGTGAGCGCTGCGAATGCGAAGACGGCAGGCACAAGTCGCCAAGCGGAGCATCCACCATTCATCAGTAAATCTCCTTGAACAGGCTTTTCCTTCAGTTTTTGACGCCATCGGCGAGCGACGGCAAGCTGATGTTCTGCTACAGGACCCGCGACAAAGCCTGCGCGGATGTATCCGACTGCATCGAGCGCTTCTACAACCTGCTCAGACGGCATTCGAAAATTGGTTACACCAGCCCCATGAAATTCGAGGCAATCGATATCCTTGGCTTACCTGCTGTCCACGAAACCGGCAGCAGGCCACTACGCCGTGCTGCGGGATCAGACGCGCCTATGCTGATCCCCATGCGCCAGACCGTCAGGACATGTCTGGTCCTTATGTTGCCAGCAGTCGAAAACGATCATCCGGCACAGCCGATTCTGACCCGGAGTGCCGCAGGGCGTCGACGATGACCCTGAAGGCCGGCAGATTATGCCGCCGACTGGGGTAGTAGATGTAGTATCCAGCAAAGTAAGGCGACCAGTCGTCGAGAACCTGGATCAGGTCACCGGCCGCAATAGTCTGGGCGATCCGCCATCGGCGCGCCATGACGGTGGATCAGCGGCGGACCCGCGGGCAGATCCTCGGCATCGTGGCCGTCAAGGTGGATTTCGCCGGCGGCATGCATCAGACATTTCGCCAGGTAGGCGCGGGGGGCAACACCTTCCTGTTCCGTAGTCGGAGCCTGTCGGCGTCGCGTTACACAGGTCGAAGAAAAAAGACCAGACGGCCCGGATCGCGCCCGGCACCGGCCCTTGGCCGCGTCCCGCAGCGCACCGGTCGCATCGTCACTCGGCGGCGTCGGCCTGTCCCGGGCCGGTCGGTTCGGGCATGATCCCGACGCTTGCCGGCTCATACCCTGCGGCGTGGATCGCCTTGCGCCCGCGGATGGTCATGTCGCTGATGAACTGGAACTGGTCCCGCATGTCGAATGGATAGGCGCGGATCTTGTAGTGGGTGCCCCATGGCTGGTCCTTCAGGACCACCACCACGGGGTGATGATAGTCGAGATAGGCACTGGTCAGCGCGACATCCTGAAGGGCCGAGCGGATCCGGGCCGGGTCATGGGCCACCGCGACGAAGAACTCGGCCACGCATTGAAGCGTCTTCGCACCGTCGTTGCCGTTGGAGATGTTGGACGACCAGATGACGTTGTGCGGGGCGGTGATCATGTTGTCGTCGGCGGTCTTCAGGGTGACGGCGCGCAGGCCGATCCTCTTGACCTCTCCATAGTCGCCGTCGATGGTCACCCAGTCCCCGGGGCGATAGGGTTTCTCGAAGACGGCGACGATCCCGGCGATGAGGCTGCTGACGTAATCCTTGAACGCAAAGCCGATCGCGACGCTGGCGGCCCCTGCGATGACCAGGAAGTTCTGGACGGTGATGTTGAAGATGATCGGCAGGATCCAGACGATTGCCACCGCGGTCATCACCAGCCGCGCGATGGGCACCGCTCCGAGAAGGTAGAGGCGGGCATGGGCCGGCCCGTTCGCCGCCAGATAGGGCAGCACCCGCCTGACGGCCCAGATGGCCAGCCAGGTGCCGAGGATGATCAGGGCCACCTTGGAGAAGCTGATGTCCTGAAAGTCGTTCAGCAGCCTCAGCGCGCTGTCCCGGTTGTTGTCGCCATCCATCTCAGATCTCTCCCACGGACATGCCGGCCGCCTGCAGTTCGGCGCGCACGACCGGATAGGCCTCGGCCCGGACGAACAGCGCGTCACCCTCCTGCGCGATGAAGCCCGCCATCATCAGCCCGGCCGGCGCGACGGTCTCTCCGACCAGTGGCAGGACGGAGGCCAGATCCTGGATCGACATCCGTCCGTGCAGGATCAGCGCATGCAGGATGAGTAGTGCCTCCCGCCGGCGTTCGGCGGGAAGCGTCAGCTCCTCCGGGGCGGTCACCCACAAGGTGTTTCCGGCCTCCGGGACAGACGCATCCCCGTCGCTCCTGTGCAGCATCCGGCGCCACATGTGCCAGGCAACCCAGGGAATGCCCAGGCTCCTGGCGGCCAGGGTGCGGAACAGATCGGTCTCGACATCCGTGACCTCGTCCCCGAACAGGTCGGTGCCGTCATCGGACAGGCGGAAACGGAAGCCCCGCGTGTCGTCATCGCGCGCAAGCTCCCTGAACCACTCCCGCAACCGGGCGCCGTCCATGGGGGCAAAGCACAGGGGGCGCGCCGCGATCATGTCGATGCCGGCTGCCTTGGACAGATAGGCCCAGGTCCAGGCGTTGCAAGAGATGACGACGCGCTGCCGCCGGCGCGTCAGGGCCGCGATCAGCGCGCGGATGCCCGCCAGGCCGTCGGCGCGCCGGACGTGCCAGAACTCAAGACGCGGAACGACCAGCAGCGCGTTCGGGTCGTCGGGCAGCCGTTCCAGCCGGACCAGGGCGTCGGGGACGTCACGGGGATGGTCCACGCGCAGGATCTGGTGACCGTTGCTGTCGGCCCAGACCCCCAGGACATCGCCGTCCTGACAGGGAGGCAGGACGATGGCCTTGATCCGTTCGGCCGTGGGCGACTGCGCCAGCCATTCCGCGATCGACGCCTGCAGCTCGGCCAGAACGGGGCCGCAGGCCGGAGGGGCCACGACCTGATCCAGACGCCGAAGGGTCGCGCGCCGCAGCTGATCGTCGGGAATGACGGACGTCCTGGTCGGGCGCAGCCACGTGAGAACCTGGCGCCACAGGACCCGGAACCATTCGTCGGCGGGCAGTGCAGGGCAGACATAGTCTGCAACCGGGATCAGGCCACGATCGGCCTGGCGCATCCTGTCATTCACGCGGGCACTCCGTGGCATGGACATCGATAGGCTAGAGGCATAGGGCAATTTCGGTGCCATCGGAACAGCCTGCGGACAGTTCGGTTGCATCTGCCGCATGAACGGCAAGGCGGATCCGGTCACGCCCTGGCAGGCCGGTCAGGAAATCCGGCGCCGCAGACAAACCGACGTCAGACTTGACCGGCTGAAGCCCGAGCGGCGGATGGCGATGCGTCGCCCGCAGCCTCCTTGCCGCATCCTGCTGCATGCATCGACGCTGTTTCCCCGGCGCGGACCGGCAAGTCCTGACGCCTTTCGCAAGCGGAGCTCATGATCCGGAAATGGGCGCAGATTTTCGCGCTGAGCGAATGGAATGTCAGAAAGCTCCGCCGACGGTTGGCCAATGATCCAGACCACGGGATGACGGTCTGTCGAACGTGGTCATCACGAGAGTTGTGGCTGGTCCCCTGGCAGGTCACCTCCGCCAGCCGCAACAGGCGGATCGCGGCGAATGAGGTCAGCGCTGCCGCCGCGCCCATCAGGGAGCGCAGGTGACCTGCCACTGAACTTTCATCCAGCCGCGACCGGAGCCGGTAGCTGATTTACGCCTTTCGGCGTGGGTTGAGCAATCGCCCGGCGCGCGGAACCC